>NZ_PPRM01000018.1 GCF_002902665.1 Macrococcoides caseolyticum | reverse complement strand
TTTATCAAATGAAATTTTCTTGTTTCTCAAATTAAAAACTCCCTATAAAATTTTCACTTTTTAAGTGTCTACCTTATAGGGAGCATATCAGTTTCACTATCGCCGGGTTTTTTATATCTTCAATATAAACAACTCCAGTATCAATACTTTATCCATATAAGATGACTTCAGTTCATAATCTGCTTCAGCACATGCATCGATAACATCCAGCAGATGCTTTAACGGAATTTGTCGTACTTTACGCATCGATAGTTTCACACGATACGGATGCACCTTCACTTCGCGTGCGATCTGCTGCTCAGAAAATCCCTTTTCAGACAATATCTTCACCTGATAGTACAATCGATACTGACTTGTTATAAGCGCGAGCAGTTTAATCGGTTCTTCTTTCATGTGTATCAAGTCTTTCAACAATTGAATAGCTTCTGCCTTCTTTCCTGATGTTATATAGTCTGTGAGCAAAAACACATTCTGCTCAAGGCTTCTGCTGACGACTTGTGTTACATCGCTTTTCGTTATTATAGGTGCATCCCCACTATATAACACCAGCTTATCCAGTTCCTTCATGACTGCTCCATAATCAATTCCGGTAAGATGAATCATTTCATTAAGTGCATCTTCTTTAATATCCTTGAAGTTTTCATTTAAAATTGATTTAATGATTTTTTTAATCTCTTGTTCATCAAGCGGTTCAATCTTCTTCACTTCATGATTGGCCTTTATTTTCTTCACAAGCTTCTTGCGTTCATCGAGCTTATCTGAATAGACGGTGAAGATAACATAGTTCGGGCCTTCAAATCCTTCAATAAATGCCAATATCTCATCTATATCGATTTTAAATGTCGTCTTGACTTTCTCACCTGTAAACACGAATGCATTATTGATGACAACTGCTTTCGCATCGGATAGAAATGGAAATGTCATCGCATCTTCTAACATCGGTTTAACTTCGGTTTCCTTCATATCGTACTGGCTATAATTAAATTCATCTTTCGTACCGATTAACTTTGTAACCAGCTGCTCTGTTTCTGATTCAACTAAAGGCTTCGTACTTCCATGTATCAAATAAATATAGCGCATCATTTACTCCTTAAAATAAAAATCTCTTTTTCATTATAGCTTTTTTTTATATGTTATCATATACTTAAATAGATACATTAGGAGGTTGAGAAATTATGAATCAATTCGAAAAAAATGTTCAATCAAAAAATAATGACGTACAAGACTCTGGTTATGCATTCTTATTTGGATTTGGTGGATTTGCCACAATTTACATCATCGCTCAAATCTTTGACCTGATTGCAAAATAATGTACTTATCCGTGTGTCCGTTTCGTACGTCACACGAACCCGAATAATAATGCACACTGTCGTGCTATTATTGCTCGGGTTTTTATTTATTATCCTTTAATTCCTTGCGCATCGTAGAGATTTCACTTTGGTCTAACTTTACTGTTATTCTGCCGTCTGACTGCGTATTATAAATTTGCTTATTATACTCGATTAATCGTTTGATTGTCTCTTCGTGCGGATGACCATACCTGTTGTTTCGCCCGGCAGATATCATCGCTGTTTTAAATTCACGCTTTAACAGCGCGTCACCTGTACTTGTATCGGAGCCGTGATGGCCAATCTTAACGACATCGATTCTTGATGAAATATGAGCCAGCACCTCTTCTTCCTGTGCTTTGCTCAAATCGCCCGTCAGCAATGCATTGACTTTTTCTCCTCGAATAAATGTGACAATACTTTCGTCGTTAATATCATCTCCTTCACTTGCTGTAATTAAGTCAATCCCAGCTATCTTGACCTCTGATTCATCGAATATTGGAACATTGTATTGATGAGCGATCGTTTGAAGTGATGCGTACTTTGGTATCGATGCAGCTGTCTTATTTATGATGATACGCTTTACAAGCTTTAATTTTATAAGTTGTTCTGCTTCTCCCATATGATCCAAGTCCGGATGTGTCAATATTAAATCATCAATTTGTGTAATCCCTTTATGATATAGGAATGGTATGATTATTTTCTCACTGATGGGGCGTGCGTCTTTCCGTTTCTCCCATCCTTCATTGAAATCAAACTTACCGCCGGTATCCACCATCACAACTCTGCCATTATATTCAATAACAATACAATCCCCCTGCCCAACATCCAGAACATGTAGTGCGTCTTCATTTTGTATGCAACCAATAAGAATAAGTACTGAACATAGACATATTGCAATCACTTGAATGCGGGGTTTCTGATGAAAGAGATAATAGATTACGCCCATCATGATGACATAATAGATTATATGCTGCGATTTAATAACAAGTGGCAATGCATGTAATGATAAAAATATTTCTACACATATGTCATGCAATAAGAATGCATAGTGAGTAATAACGTCCAGTATCTCCGGTGTAAAATTAAACAACATTAAACAAAGTAAGATGAAAGTACAAAGCGGGAAAATAATGAAAGAGAAAAGTGGTATAAATAAAAGATTAGTCAACAATCCGATAAAATAAACGATATTGAAATGATAAAAAAGAATGGGTAACGCTGCAACTTGTGAAATAAAATTGGTTAATAAAAAAAGTTTGATTGGCGTTAATTCATAGCTTTGTAATATGAAGATAAATGAAAAGCATATAATATAAGATAGCTGAAATCCAACGTTAAAGATTACAAAAGGTGCCATTATTAAATTTATGATAAACGTAATCGCGAGTGCATCGAGCATCGAGATAAATCTTGGCTTTACTAATACGAATGCCATAAATAGCGCTGCACGCACAACAGCTGGTGCTTCTCCAGTCAATATAACATAGCCCGGCAGAATAATTAATATCATCAATCTGCTTATATGTAATGGTATATAAAGTCGTTTAAACAAATAATAGAGCTGAACTGTAACCAGTGCAACGTGGCTGCCGCTAATCGCATAGAGATGATAGATACCTAACGTTTTCAAATCATTTAAGGTCTTATGATCTAAATATCTAGTATCCCCTGTTGTCAGCGCCGTAATATATGCACCGTACTTTAAATGTACCATCTGTTCGCCTAAGTGATAGCGATATAGACGTATGCCATCCAATATCGTCAATGCTTGTTGTCTGCATGATGCAAAATCAATATCATCGATTGTAAGCATTCCTTTATAGGTGCCATAATATAAATATTCATCATAATGAAACCCCGGCTGGTTTGTATTTGGCAACGGTGATTCAGCTGCACTACTGAATGTACATCGCTGATAGATGTGCATTCCACGTTTAAGGCGTAATTGTTCAGCTTCTTCTTTAATCCTATAAACGAACTTATACGTGTCATTATCAATTATAATATCACCCATCATCAAGTTGCCATCCACTTTAAACTGCGTGGTAAAATAACCGGTCGTATTTATCTTAATATCCGATTGGTCATCAAACTGAGTAACACTCCGGCTGAATGAATGGCTCTCATAATAAAGGTACGTACATAAAAATAATGCTGCATAAATGTAAATAAAGCGTGATAAACGTTTCTTATAGATAACCATTATCACTACGAACATTAAAATAACGCTACTTAAGTAATCGTACTGACACAACACTGCAGATATCACTACAAGAACTGCAATTAAGCCCACATGTCCTCCACTCTACATTTGTTCAAAATAATGGGCGACATGCTGTGGATTAAAGTCAATCTTCTCGGTGTCAATCCGATTCTTATCCAGCAGTTCTACGGCATAAGGATGATTCTTATAATCCTCTGCATAGTAAATCTTCTTAATGCCTGCCTGAATGAGTGACTTCGTACAATGAATACACGGAAAGTGTGTGACATAAATATCGGCACCTTCAGTCGTTACACCCATTTTAGCACATTGTAATAACGCATTCATCTCGGCATGTATCGTTCTGATACAATGTCCACCTTCAACATAGCATCCTGCATCTATACAGTGCACTTCACCTGATACTGAACCATTGTACCCTCCTGCGATAATACGGTTATTCTTCACAATTGTCGCACCGACACTGAGTCTTGTACACGTTGATCGTAATGCCAACAACTGACTTTGCGCCATAAAATACTCTTTCCACTGTATACGTTCCATAACATCCACTCCAAATCATTTTGATACAATTGTAATATGATATTTACGCTAAATCAATCATACTTCTATATAGTCCTTTAAGCCTTCATATGTCTTATCTCCTACACCTCGTATTTCTTTAATTTCTTCGATAGCTTTAAACCCTTTATTATCGGTTCTGTATTTGATAATATCCTGTGCTTTCTTCGGACCGATTCCAGGTATTTCTTCAAGCTCAGACTGTTCTGCCTGATTAATGTTTATCTTTTTCTGTACGTTGCTTCCTGAATTACCTTCATACCCACCGGCATTTTGATAGAGCGTGTATTTGTCTGTCTTCACCTCACCTTTAAACGGAATATAGATCACAAGAGCATCGCGTACTTCCTGAGATAAGTTCACTGCATCCAGATCAGCATTCGGCAGTACTTCAGCATGTTTTAACACATCATGTACACGCTCACCTTGATGGGCATCATAGACACCGCTATACTTGACAGCACCTTTCACATCAACTTTAATATTCTGTGCTGCACTTTCTTCAGTCGCTTCCTCCTTCTTTATGTCCACCTCAGAAGTTTCAGCCGGTTGTTGTAATTCTTCCTCCTGAATTTCTGTACTTGATATCGATTTCATCCATACAATCATCACAACAATAAAGGTGACGATCGTTAATCCAATCATCTGCTTATTCACATTGAACCTTTCTAGCAGCGCACCGAAATCTAATAATTTCTGCAAAAAACACCTCCTGAATAGTTATATCAGGAAGTGGACAAAATCTCTTATTTGTAACAATTTAAAGTTTATTTTATCTATAATCGTTTTTTTGCGATAAAAAATACGCGTTCTACATCGTCAGTTTCTGTTACTTGTGCTTCATCAAAATCAAAGAATACGCTCTCGATATCAAATCCTGCCTGTTCGAGCTGCATCTTATAGAAATCAATCGGGAAGGTACGTTGTTCATGAGATTCATCGAATCTATCATACCGCGTTCCATCTGATACGAAAAAGGTCATATCATGATAGACAGAAAATGGTGTTTCGCCTTTAATGGCATGCCATATATACACAATATCCGATAAATCGTCACTATAGGTTGCATTATTGAAATAGTGTTCAAATTTCTGAACACTATGCACATCAAAAATAAATGTACCTTCACGTTTCAGATGCGCATACACACTTTGAAACGTTCGCACTACAGCATCCTCATCTTGCAGATAGTTCAGGCTGTCACATAAACACGTAATCGTATCGAACGACCTCGCAAGATTCAGTTCAGTCATATCCTGTGCAACAAATTGTGCATTCCCTACATTATGTTGAGCAACAGCAAGCATATCCTCACTTAGATCAACACCGACCTTTTCATTGGCAGTGACGAGCTGCAATAACTTTCCTGTACCCGTCGCAACATCTAGAATCGATCCTTCTGCCGGGATATATTGCTGAACAATCTGCGCCCACGTATCATAAGGCTGATCATACATAAATCGATCATAGATATGTGCAAATTGCCCGTATTCCATTACATCATTTCCGATTCGTATGTAATAATTTCCTGATCTCGGAATAATTTCTCTAAATTATAATAATCACGTTCTTCGTGGTGAAATACGTGTACTACAACATCCCCAAGATCCACAAGTATCCAGCGCGCTTCATTAAATCCTTCCAGACGATTCACTTCAATGCCATTCTTTTGTGCTTCGTCTTTAACTTCACGTGCAATTGCTTGTACTTGTCGATCAGAATTTCCCTCACAGATTACGAAATAATCTGTGACACCTGTTACATCTGCGACATTAATGCCGATAATATCTTCTGCTCTTTTGTTATCACATGCATTAAATGCAAGTTCTAATAATGCTTTACTATTCATTAAATCCATCCTTTATCTTTGTAAATTATAATAATTAAGACATTCAATCGTTTTCGGATATATGGTCTTATCATTTTCAACTAAATAGAGTGTCGTACGCTTTGAAATTTCATATATCGCTTTGTCTAAATTTCGCTCGTTATATACAATATCTCTAATCTCATCAACACCAGGCTGTGTTCTACCCGGCTCAATATAATCACTCACAAATATAATTTTTTCATTTAATCTCATTTGTTTACGACCGCATGTGTGATGATAGATTGCATCATATATTTCTTCATCTTCAATATGGTGTTCATGTTTCATAACTTCAGCTGCGACAGGACCATGTAATATTTCTGAGTTGTATGCCAGTAGTTCATTATCAAGTTCATAATGTGTCACCGCCTGATAAAGTATACTTAAATCATCGTACTTTGCATAATCGTGCAATATCCCGGCAATCTCTACGACGTTTTTGTCACCACCGAACATTTCAGCGAGTTTAACACCTGTTTCTGCAACACGTAATGAATGTTCAAATCGCTTCTTAGGTAATTTCTCTTCTGCTAATTTAATCGCTTTTTTTCTCTTCATACAAGTGCTCCTCTCTAATATACTTTTCTACTTCATCTAGTAGCAAGCATTTCACTGACTGTCCATTAAGCATACGCCTTCTGATATCAGTCGCACTCACATCCATCCTTGGTAAGGTAAACGGTATAAAAGGCTCTCTTAAATTCAGTTCATCACGTGATCTGTTCACAACGATAAAGGATGCAAGCGAAGCAATCGCTTCTAAATTGTACCATTTATCAATCACTTCATACTGATCATATCCAATCAATATTTTCAGCGTGCAATTTTTATACTTTTCCTTCAAATATAAAACAGTTTGATACGTATAGCTCTTTCCTGACTGCTCTAGTTCAAACGTATCAATTTCACCGAACTGTAAATAATCAATCGTCTGTTCTATCATATTTAACCGATGTTGATCTGATACGTTCGGTCTAGATGTTTTATGCGGGCTTTGTCCCGCAGGCATAAAGATGAATTTATCTGGTCTAAACTGCTGATAAACTTCATTTGCAACAAATGCATGGCCAATATGAATAGGATCGAACGAGCCTCCGTAAAGTATGATTTCCATTAGCGTGGGAGTTCTATTTTTTTGTGATTTACTGAAGGTTTATACAGAATAATTGTTGAACCGATTACTTGTACAAGCTCCCCGTAGACACGACGTGCAATTGTTTCTGCAAGCTCTTCTTTATCATCCATATTATTCTGCAACACACTGACTTTTATGAGTTCGCGTTTTTCCAGTACATCATTTAATTGCTCAATTAAATTATCGCTAATACCACCTTTACCAATTTGAAAAATTGGGTCCAAATTGTGTGCTTGTGCGCGTAGATATCTTCTTTGTTTTCCTGTTAACATAATGTGCTCCTTTGTAAATAATTGATTACAGATTGTTTCATCGCTGCTTTATTCGCTTTTTTTCCTGTCCATATTCCATAACTCAGCGCACCTTGATTCACAAACATATCAAGGCCGTTGATAACTGATAATCCTCGTTGTGCTGCACTTTGCAGTATCGGTGTCTTGTCAGGTGTATATATAATGTCGCATACGACAGCACTCGACTTCAACTGGGATATATCGATTAAAGTATCCGGCATAAATCCCTCCATGCCGACCGGTGTCGTGTTAATAACAATATCGGCTTGCTGAATGACTCCGTCACTCTCCTCATACGTATAAGCGTCTATTTGAAATGGCCAGTCTGCAACACGATTCGTATTTCTGTTCAGTACCGTTACTTTATTATCTTTAAATAATGTATAACATATCGCTCGACTCGCACCACCCGCACCAAGTACGACAATATTCTTTCCACCGGTATACTTCTCAATAGATGCTTTAAATCCTGCACCATCAGTATTATAACCGTACCATATCCCATCTTCAATGTGCACCGTATTAATCGCACCAATCATCTGTGCTTTTATATCTACAACATCAACAACTTGTAACATATCCACTTTATATGGAATCGTAATATTAAAGCCGTCAATGGCCTTCTCGTGAATGATATCTCTCAGATGATGAAAGTGCTTCGGATCGATATGGAGAGCAGCGTATTCATCATCTGTCTGCAGCGCATTAAAATTAGCATGATGCATGAGTGGTGATAATGAATGCTTTATGGGATGCCCTATAACTGCAAATTTCATAATGTCACCTCTACAATATGCTCGGTCTTAAATAAACATCCACTTGTTTCGGTGCATGCACGACGATTTGTGCACCTTTATCCACCGTAATAAAACCGAGGCCTGAAATAATGATATCTTGTTTCTCTTCTTTCACAGATAACTGAACTTGCTTCACATTATCAAAATCAAATTCGCCACTTCCAGGTGGTGTCAATAAGTCACCAATCTGACGATACCATAGTTCCTGCGCATTATCCGTCTTTGTTCTATGAATGTGCAGTAAATTGCTTACGAAACAATTTAAGCTTCTTCTACCACCTGATACGTAATCGACGCGCACTAAGCCACCCAGAAACAACGTCTGTCCTTCATTTAACTGGAAGTTACGAGGCTTTATCTCTTGTTTTGGCATAATTACTTTCAGTTCCTTATCGGTAACGTAATGCGTCATCTGATGTGCCTGGATGATACCCGGTGTGTCAAACAGAAATGAATGTTCATCAAGCGGAATATCAATTAAATCAAGGGTTGTACCCGGGAAGTGACTCGTCGTAATGACATCTTTCTCACCCACGCTCGTCTCAATTAATTTATTAATTAAAGTCGATTTACCCACGTTTGTCGTCCCTACCACATAGACATCCTGATTTGCTCTTAAAGTTTCAATCGACTCAAGTAGTTCTACGATACCATGATTTTTCTGTGCTGAAATTAATACGACGTCATCCGGATTCATACCAAGTGCTTTCGCCTGTTTTTCAATCCATAGTTTTACACGACGTTTATTGATTAGTTTCGGTAATAGATCCATTTTGTTTGCAGCAATGATGACCTTCTTATTACCCACGATACGTTTTAAGCCGTTAATCCACGAACCCTGAAAATCAAACACATCTATCACATTAACAATAATCCCTTGCTTTTCGCTCAATGCATTTAACATCGTTAAAAAGTCATCGCTCGTCATATTTACGTCCTGAATCTCATTATAATGCTTTAATCTAAAGCAACGTTTGCATATGACGTCTTCTTTCTTCAAACTTGAAGCAGGTACATATCCAGGCTTATTCTGATCATCTGACTGAAGTTCTGCACCGCAACCGATACATTTCATGTGTTCACTCAAATTATATTCCTCCATTATTAAACTCACTATTGTATATTTTATCATAAATGATGTTATTAGTATTGCAAGGCACAATAAAAAAGGACGAGACATACGTCCCATCCTATTTAGAAGCGGGTGATCGGAATCGAACCGACAACATCAGCTTGGAAGGCTGAGGTTTTACCACTAAACTACACCCGCATATATCAACTTTGTAAAATAATAATACAAAATTTATCCTACAAAGTAAAGAATTATTTTTACATCATCAGTATAAAATTAATCCTCCCACGTGATATATCCCTTTTTCTTAAAGTATGCTAAAAACTTACGCTCCATCATACGGTTCATTCTCGTTTTCCACTCATCATTTGCTTTGACCGGCACGACCATAATAGAGTAGAATCCATTTGAGTTAGCAGCCAGCACATCTGTCATCATCTGATCACCGATAACAACTGTTTCTTCCGGTTTCACATTCATCGCCTTGACAGCTTTCTTAAATGCCTGTCCCATCGGTTTACGCGCTCCAAAGATATAATCAACTTCAAGTGGTGTTGCAAACGTTGCCACACGTGCTTGTTTGTTATTAGACACAATCGTCACTTGGATGCCTGCTTCACGCATACCATTGAACCATGCAATCACTTCAGGCGTAGCAAGTTCAACATCCCATCCGACTAAAGTATTATCGAGATCAGTGATTATTGCTTTTACTCCTCTACCTTTTAATTCTTCCGGCGTTATTTCAAATACTGACTTTGCATACTTGCTTGGTAACAAATATTTTTTAAATATTCCCATGATACACCTCTTATATTTATTACATTTATGATACCCACTATTCCCTCTGTAAAACAAAAGAGCGAACCAAACGATTGATTCGCTCTGTACAAATTATTCGATTTCTTGATTCGGAGCGTAATCTACTTCAGTTCCATTATAGATTACAAAACCAATAATAGAAGTTGCAATTACTGCTAATGCCATAATAAATATCATATATAAGCCCCCTAGCTTATTATAATGTCTCTAATAATGATTTTACAATGTTAGAACTTGATACGCAAGCTACTTTTAAAAATTGCTCAAAACTCATCTCAGCTTCACCATTTGCCAAATCACTTACAGCACGTGTAATGATGAATGGTGTATTGAACTGGTAACACGTCTGTGCAACTGCTGCCGCTTCCATCTCAACAGCCATTGCGTGAGGAAACTTCTCTAATATCGATGCTTTCATTTCAGCTGAGCCGATGAAGCTATCACCTGAAACGATTAAACCTGTTTGTGCAGTATAGTTATGTTTAGATATCGCACCTTTAGTTTTATCTATTAGCATATCGTCTGCTTTATAAGTTTCAGGCATCATCGGCACCTGACCTTGTGCATACCCAAATGCAGTTGCATCTACATCATGATGCAGAACGTCTGTACTCACTAATATATCTCCAACTTTGAGCCCTGAACCTAAACCACCTGCACTCCCAGTATTGATAATATAGTCTGGTTTAAAATTAGCAATCAGCAAAGTTGTACAAATGGATGCATTCACTTTACCGATACCACTTTGCATCAGAACAACGTCCTTGCCATAAAGTATCCCTCTATAAATTTCAACATGTGCAATTTTCTCAGTCGTTAAGTTTTGGATTTCACTTTTTAAAATTGCAACCTCTTCTTCCATCGCACCAATAATACCAATCATAATTTTCCTCCACATAAAAGGTTCAGCAGGACACCCTGCTCAACCTTTTCAACATTTATTTAGCTAATTTCGACAATTTTTACTCGCATTTCATTACCGTTCGGAAGTGGCACGTTCACTTCATCACCAACTTTTTTTCCAAGTAATGCTTTAGCAATTGGTGATTCATTAGAGATTTTACCTTCAAATGGGTCGGCTTCTGCGCTACCGACAATCTTATATGATTCTTCTTCGTTTCCAGGTACTTCTGCGAATGTTACAGTACGACCGATTTGGACTTCTGACTTTGAACCGTCATCTTCAATGATTACAGCGTGACGTAGCATCATTTCGATTTTTGTAATTTCCTGTTCAACGAAACCTTGCTCATCTTTTGCTGCGTCATACTCAGAGTTCTCAGATAAATCACCGAAGCTACGTGCAACTTTAATTTTTTCTACAACCTCAGGACGACGTACCGTCTTTAAATGTTCTAATTCAACTTCTAATTTGTCAAAACCTTCTTGTGTCATTGGATACTCTTTTTGCATTTCCATAAATAATCCTTCTTTCCTAATTCTAAACTTGAATTAATGATTGTATTTTTGTTGTCATTATATCGATTGCAACTGAATTGCTTCCACCTTCAGGAATAATAATATCAGCATATTTCTTGGTTGGTTCGATAAACTGATTATGCATCGGTCTTACCACCGTCAAATACTGATCGATAACAGATTCCATCGTGCGTCCGCGTTCTTCGATGTCTCTGACGATACGACGCAGTATTCTTAAATCGGCATCGGTATCTACATAGATCTTAACATCCATGAGGTCACGAAGATTGCTATTTTCCAGTGCAAAAATGCCTTCTACTATAATAACATCTTTTGGTTCAAATGTAATCGTTTTCTCACTTCTTGTATGATTTGAATAATCATATGTCGGGACTTCTACCGTTTTACCATTACGCAAATCTTTCAAGTTTTGAATGAGCAGCTCATTATCAAATGCAAAAGGATGGTCATAGTTTGTTTTTAGACGTTCTTCAAATGTGAGATGGTCCTGATTTTTATAATAATAATCCTGCTCAATGA
This sequence comes from Macrococcoides caseolyticum, assembly GCF_002902665.1. Taxonomy (GTDB): domain Bacteria; phylum Bacillota; class Bacilli; order Staphylococcales; family Staphylococcaceae; genus Macrococcoides; species Macrococcoides caseolyticum. The sequence continues at coordinate 87,371 of NZ_PPRM01000018.1, read as the reverse complement.
GAGCAACACTGTATCCTTCTAAATTCTTTAATATCTTAGATGTCACGGAAGTTTTACCTGAACCTGATCCTCCCGCAATGCCGATAATTGTCGTTTTGCTCATTAGTTCAGTTCCTTCCTCATCATATTCATTGGATAGACCGGATGATCTACTTTAATTTGTACAATTTGTAACGGATGACGGGCAGCATCTAATACATTACCTTCTTCATCGACAATTTCAGTTACAACTTGTCTGAAGTTTTCAATTTCTGGTCCAAAAAATTCAATTTCCTGGCCTGGTTTAAAGTTATTGCGTTGCTGAATGGTCGCAATTTGAGTTGCTTCATCATAATCCAGTACTAAACCACAGAAATCATACGGTGTTTTCTTAGATTGCTCGTGTCCAAACATCTGCTCTTCAAATCCCGGAACACCTTCAAAGAAAGCAGATGCTGTGTCACGGTTCGCACATTTATCAAGCTCGACTAACCATTCTGGATCAATCTTAAAGTTTTCCGGGTCATTGACATAAGCATCAATGACCTTACGATAAACGGATACAACCGTTGCAATATAGTGGATTGATTTCATACGACCTTCAATTTTTAGCGAGTCAACACCGATATCAATCATCTTCGGAATGCTTTCAATAAGCTTCAAGTCTTTTGGACTCATTGCAAATGGTGTTACATTATCGCCTTCATAAGCTACATCTAGTTCACCATCATTAACTGTAATAAGATCATAATCCCAGCGACAGCTCTGACAACAGCCACCACGATTTGAGTCTCTTGCTGTCATATGATTACTTAATGTACAGCGTCCAGAATATGCAATACACATTGCACCATGAATAAACGCTTCAATCTCGATGTCTATTTTCTCTTTCATTTCTTTTATTTCTTCTGCGCTAGTCTCACGTGCTAATACAACACGCTCTAACCCTTCAGATTTCCAGTACTCAACTGCTTTAACATTCGATAACGATTGCTGTGTTGATAAATGGATTTCTAATTTTGGTGCGACGCGCTTACACGTCTCAATAATTAACGGATCTGCAACGATAATACCTGTTGCCCCCGCCCCTTCTAACTTCTGTAAATATTCTTCTAATCCAGGCATGTTCTCGTCATGAGCAATAATATTTGTTGTTATATATATTTTTGCACCATATCGTTTGGCAAATTCAACGCCTTCTTTAATTTCTTCTATTGTAAAGTTATCAGCATTAGAGCGCAGACCATACTCCTGTCCACCTAAGAAGACAGCGTCGGCACCATAATGTACTGCTATCTTTAACTTTTCAAGGTTTCCAGCAGGCGCTAACAATTCCGGCTTTTTAACTTTTGGTTGCTGATTGATGATTTCCATTTCAGTTTTCATATTATCATTCCTTAATTTCCATATTAGTAAACAGTTTGTTTAAATAAGAATCCTTGGTCAAGTGGACGATGTTCAGGCTGGATTTCTTCAATCATATCGATTAAATCAAACTTGGCATCATCATATAGGTCGGGATCTTCGTTAAATAGATCGATTGCCTGACGGTAAGCTCTCGTTACTGTCGTAATATAATCTTCACTATGCAATACGCCATCAATCTTAAAGCTATCGATATCTGCTTCAAGCAGCTCTTCTAATTCTTCGATGACACAGATATCGTTCGGGCTCATAATATGTGTTCCATTACTGTCTTCAAAGATTGGATATTTATTATTACGCTCTTCATCATATAAGAGCATGCCGTCCGCTTGTGCTCTATTCTCAATCTTCATTACTTTATCCTGATACATAAAGTAGTTCCCGAGCAAATTACGTTTTGACTGGAACATACATGTCATTCCATGCACCTGCACTTCTACTTCAACATTCGCATGCGCTTTAATATTCATTACTTCTTCTAATGAAAGTTCGCGCGCTAGCACCGCACGATTCGCGCCACGCTCACCCCAGTAATTGCACTGAAAATAATTAGTTACGAGCGTCTCTTGATTCCACTGTAAAGGAATCGTATTTCCAAGTTCACGTGCATACATAACAATCGCCGGATCACCGAAACTAATCGCGTCAATATCTAATGTATGCAGATACTTCATATAATCTTCAACTTCATCCAAATGTTCATTATGAAATAATCCATTAACTGCTACATACACCTTCTTGCCATGTGCATGAATCTTCTCAGCAGCAAGTCTTACCTCTTCTCTATTGAATTCACCGGCAAGTCTTAATCCAAACTTTGACTCACCGATTAAAAATGCATCAGCACCCGCTTCAATTAATGCATCTATATGTGATAATGATTTTGGTGTCACTAATAATTCTGTCATTGTGTTCTCCTTTATTTCTTAATTGATATGCTCATGCCATCGCCGATATCAAGAAAGTTTGTATCATAATCCGGGTGTTTACTTAACCACGCATTATATTTTTCGATTTTACGTACCATCTGCTTTACATTTCTACTGCGTACAATTTCAATATTACCAACAAAATCATGATATAAAATGTTGTCCGTAATAATTAATCCTCCTCTTTTTACGAGTGGACTGTACAGCTCAAAAAACTTCATTGACTGCGCTTTTGCCGCATCGATAAACAATATATCATACTGTCTGTCATTTACATTATGAAATGCTTCAAGTGCATCTTTGTATATCGGTCTAATCTGCTTCGAATTAAACGACTCAAAATTTAACAGCGCTGCTTTATACATTGTTTCATTACGTTCAATCGTCGTAACATGAATCGCATCATCTACAGAAGCAAAATGCAAAGCACTATAACCAATCGCTGTACCTATTTCAAGAATAGATTGTGCTTTATGAATTCGAATCAACTGTTTAATAAATTCTACAGAAACCTTATCCATAATCGGCACTTCATTATCAATTGCATATTGAATTAACGTATCAATATCATTTACTGGATTTAAATTACTGATATATGTTGCTTCTTTAATCATCTAAACAATCCTTTAACGAAAAAATTACCAACCACACGGCTGGTAGTAGAAAATTTATTTTCAAAGTATTGTATCATATTTCAGTAGAAAATGTAATAGGTAATTCATTAACAAACGTTATGCATATAATTAAAATCCGGTCAATGACGAAAAGTCACCATCCGGATTTTAATTATTAATTTTGTACACTATCGATATGTTTATCCTTTTTCTCTAAATGTTCATCTAATGTTTTAGAGAAATAGTTTTTCCCGTCTTTATCTGCTAAAAAGTATAAATAGTTCGTTTTCGCCGGGTTTAGTACACTTTCCATAGAGGCAGTACCGCTCGTTGCAATCGGTCCTGGTGGTAGTCCTGGATGAATGTAGGTATTATATGGCGAATCCACTTTTAGGTCTGCTTCATATGTTACTGCTTTATGCTTACCTAATGCATATAAAACAGTCGGATCTGTTTGTAGCGGCATTTCTGGGTTCTCACCCATACGGTTAATAAATACTGATGCAATTTTAGCACGATCTGTAAGACCTGTTGCTTCACGTTCAACGAGCGAACTGAATGTTAAAAACTCATGGAATGTAAGCTTTCTCTCTTTGCCTGCTTCAGTAATATTAATGCCACCGTACTTATCCCATAATGGAAATGCATGATGTTCCATAGCGGTAAGCATCTTATCTACCACTTGTTCAATGGTTGGGTTCTCTTCGGTAAAATCATACGTTGCTGGGAATAAATACCCTTCTAGTGGGGACTTGATATCTTTAGATAATACATCATCTGTAATTAACTTCGGATGCTTCTTCATCATCTTTTTAACAAAAGTTTTATCATTTACAGTCTTCATAAATTCTTCTTTAGAGATATCCGTCTTCTTAGATACGATATCAGCAATTTGATCCATCGTTATCCCTTCAGGCACATTCATCTTGAATAGTACAGGGAGATATACTTCACCTTTTTGTAAGCTCTTTGCGATTTGATCATAAGTCATTGAAGGTGAGAATTCATAATTTCCTGCCTGGAAGTTAGAAATATTATTAAACTTTAAATAATATTTGAACATCTTACTATTCTTAATGATTTTCTTTTTCTCTAACTTTTCTCCAATCATCGTTGCCGTTTCACCTGGAAGCACTTCGACTTTCGTTACTGTCTTATTCCCTGGATCCAGTGGCTTTTGACTTGCATTAAAATATATAAAGCCTGTAATACCTAATATAACAGCACCTAATAAAATAATACCAATGATAATAGAAGAAAGAAGTTTAGAGAATGTCTTTGAATCTCTAATTTCTTTGTTCCTGTTTGTCATCACAGTCTCCTTCTATTATTCTCCGTCAAAGTTTGTATTTACAACTTCTTCAATCATGTCCCATTCTTCATCTGTTTCAACTGGTAGTAATTTACCACCTTCACCGTCTTCACTAGGTTCATTGATCATAGGAATTAATTCAATCTCTTCTTCCTCATCTGCGCCTTCTTCAGCTAAGATAATGTATGTCTTCTCAAATTCAGGGTGATAGAATTCTAATAATTTGCGATATAGTACTTCATTACCTGCTTCATCAAATAATGTTAATAGCTCTTCCTCGTTATTAATATCTAATGTTCCTTGATTTAATTCATTATTTTCTGTCATGTTTATCATCCTTTTCTATTTAGAGTTAAGATAACCTTGCAGTATAAAGACCGCTGCCATCTTGTCGATTACTTGCTTACGTTTCTTACGTGATACATCGGCTTCAAGCAGACTACGCTCAGCCCCAACTGTAGACAGTCGCTCATCCCACATGATGATATCAAGTTCAGGACAAGTTGACTTTAATATTTCACTGAAATGCAGTGATGCCTCTCCACTTGGGCCAATCGTATTATTCATATTTTTAGGGAGTCCGATTACCGCCGTAGTTACATTATTTGTTTCTATTATTTCTTTAAGTGCTTCAATTCCATAATCTTCATTCGCTTCATCGATACGGAGTGTTGTTAAACCTTGAGCAGTCCATCCCATTGCATCACTGAGTGCGACTCCAATGGTTTTAGAACCTACATCCAATCCAATTGACTTATTCATCTGTCTTCTCTGAACTGATATAGCTTGAAACGAGTTGTTCCATAATTTCGTCACGGTCTAATCTGCGAATTTGATTACGTGCATCATTATGTCTAGGAATATAGGCTGGGTCTCCAGATAATAGGTAGCCCACAATTTGGTTAATCGGACTATATCCGCGTTCTTCCAACGTGTTATAGACGTTCAATAATACGGTGCGTACTTCTTCTTTAGGTAATTCTTCAATATTAAATTTCATCGTCTTGTCAAATTCCACTTGAAACACTCCTTTTAGTATGACCTGATACACATTCATCATACTATACATAACATTTTAATTACAATTGATTAATGTAACTATTAACGAATTGTAATGCTTTCGTAACGTCTTTAGGATTCGGGGCTCCGCCTTGAGCTGAATCTGGACGTCCGCCACCTTTACCACCAGTTTCCTGTGCAACTGCTTTAATTAAGTCTCCTGCTTTAACTTTATCCGTTAGAGCTTTAGGAACGCTCGCCATGTAGTTTAATTTATCTGTTGCAGCAACTAGGAAGATGACTGCGTCTTGCACTTTAGATTTATAGTCATCCATAAGTTCTCGTAACATTTTAGCGTCCTGTACTTCCACTTCCGTACTTAACACTTTTATGCCATTGATTTCTTGAATATTATTTGAAATATCCCCCATCTTTAAAGCAGAAATTTCTTTATTCAACTGAACAATCTGTTTTTCTTGCTCTTTCACCATTGAAGTTATCTCATTTACTTTTTCAGTTAACTGTTCTTTAGCTTTTACTTTTACAACTGGCAGTAACGTATCTACTGTATCCACATACTCAGATAAGTAGCTGAACGCTGCTTTACTTGTAACCGCTTCAATACGACGAACACCTGCACCAGTTCCAGATTCAGACACAATCTTGAACAATCCAATTTCACCTGTATTACGGACGTGGACACCACCACATAATTCGATTGAATAATCGCTCATTTCAACAACACGAACAATATCACCATACTTTTCACCGAACAACGCCATAGCGCCCTTTGCCTTCGCTTCACTAATCGGCATCTCGTTGATCTCCACATGTATGTTCTGCCAGATTTTTTCATTCACAATTTGTTCAACTTTTGCAATCTCTTCTTTTGTAACAGGTCCAAAGTGTGAGAAATCAAAGCGTAAGCGCTCAGGTGTAACTAAAGATCCTGCCTGGTTAACATGTGTGCCTAACACATCTTTTAAGGCTTGATGCATTAAATGTGTTGCACTGTGGTTTTTAATGACGAATGTTCTGAATTCTGCGTTCACTGTTGCGTTCACTGCAGATTTCGTTACTTTACCGAAACGTACTGTACCTGTGTGTAAATTTTGGCCGTTCGGCGCTTTCGTAACTTCTGTCACTTCAATTTCGAAACCTTCTCCTGTGACAGTTCCTGTATCTGCAACCTGTCCACCACTTACAGCATAGAATGGCGTTTCTGCCATGATGAACTGCACATCAGAACGGTCGTCTGCTTCTTCTACTTCAACACCATCCTGTAATAACGCAATGATGTTCGTGTCTACTGTTAATGTATCATAGCCGACGAAGGTGCTGGATACTCTAATATTCGATAACACTTCATTTTGCACCTGCATACTCTGTGTCTTCTGACGTGCTTCACGTGCACGCGTACGCTGTGCTTCCATCGCCACTTCAAAACCTTCGTGATCAACTTCTACACCCGCTTCTTCAGCAAGCTCTTCCGTTAATTCAACTGGAAAACCGAATGTATCATAAAGCTTGAACACATCTTCTCCCTTTAAGACATTGTCAGAAGCTTTGGCACTATCTTTAAGTGCATTGAACTGCACTAAACCTTCTTCTAATGTCTCATGGAAGCGATCTTCTTCAGACTTCACGACTTTCTTGATGAAATCCTTATTCTTATCAACGTCAGGATAATAAGGTTTCATAATTGCTGCTACTATATCAACGAGGTCATACATAAACGGTTTATTAATATCGATCTTCTGTGCAAAACGCACTGCACGGCGTAATAAACGACGTAACACATAGCCTCGACCTTCATTTGAAGGTAAAGCGCCATCTCCAATAGCAAAGCTTACTGTACGAATGTGGTCCGCGATCACTTTGAATGCAACATCGTCTTCTTTGTTATCACGATATTTACGCCCTGAAATTTGCTCTGTTGCTTTGATAATCGGCATAAATAAATCCGTATCATAGTTTGTCGGAACATCTTGAGAGATAGATGCCATACGCTCTAATCCCATCCCTGTATCGATGTTCTGCTTTGGAAGCGGAGAGTACGTATGGTCTGGATTATGATTGAACTCAGAAAATACTAAGTTCCACACTTCTAAATAGCGTTCGTTTTCGCCACCTGGATACATCTCTTCAGCCGGATCATCTTGCCCATAACTTTCTCCGCGATCATAGAAAATCTCAGTATTCGGTCCACTTGGTCCTTCACCAATATCCCAGAAGTTACCTTCAATACGTGTGATACGATCATCAGTTAAACCAATTTCATTCACCCATAAGTCATATGCTTCTGTGTCTTCAGGATGAATGGTCACATATAATTTCTCAGGCTCGATTGCCATCCAGCGTTCGCTCGTTAAGAACTCCCATGCGAACTCAATCGCTTCTTTCTTAAAGTAATCCCCGATTGAGAAGTTCCCAAGCATCTCAAAAAACGTATGGTGACGAGCAGTGAATCCAACATTTTCAATATCATTCGTACGAATTGATTTTTGTGCATTCGTAATTCTTGGATTACTTGGAATCACACGTCCATCAAAATATTTCTTAAGCGTTGCGACACCTGAGTTAATCCATAATAATGTGTCATCATCAATTGGTACTAATGGTGCTGACGGTTCAATCATATGACTTTTCTCTACAAAGAAATCTAAATACATCTGTCTTATTTCTGCAGCCGTTAATCGTTTCATCCTATCTTCTCCTTTAATCTAAAAAATACACGCTCGCCCTATAAAGGGACGAACGTGTTCGCGGTACCACCCTAGTTATGACAAAGTCATCACTCAATCGTTATTCATTTAAAACTATTAAAGTAGCTTCAGCAACCGCACATCACATCTCTCACCAGCCGATATGTCTCTATAAAAGTACAGTTTGCTTACTCATCTTTAAAGTATATTGAATTACATAAATTATAAAAAAATAAGCAGTAATCGTCAACTTATAAAATCATATGGTGTTATACCTTCCATATTGATCATCGGATCAACAAGATGCATATTGTCTTCAGTCATCTCCCCCACGTTGAAAGGTAGTATATTACCTTGGTCATCTTGCTTTTTGTCATTTATTTCGTCTTCGTTAAAATAATCGATTAGAAACTGATAGAAGCTTGTAAATCTTGCATTACCGATACGCTTAATTCCTTCATTAAAAGCGTGAACATCTCCACAGAATATCAGGGATTGTTTTGCACGTGTTAATCCCGTATACAGAATATTCTTCTGCAACATTCTGTAGTACTGATTGACTACAGGCATGATTACTATCGGAAATTCCGAACCTTGGGACTTATGAATAGAACAGCAATATGCATGTGTAATTTCCATTAAATCTGCTTTCGTATACGTTACTTCACTGCCATCATAGTCAACAATCACAACATCTTTATTTAATGCATTCTCAGCTGCCATAAATATACCAGTGACTTCTCCGATATCACCATTAAATACATTATCTTCAGGTCGATTGACAAGCTGCAAAACTTTATCACCCGTTCTGAAATAAACATCACCAAACTGCAGTTCACGTTTGTTTTCATCGCTTGGATTCAGTATTTCCTGCAATACTTTATTCAATGCACGTATACCTGCTGGCCCCCTATATATCGGTGCGAGTACTTGTATGTCACGCATATCGTACCCTTTATTCACAGCGCTGCATACAATTTTCTCAATCACTTCCGGAATTTGGTTGCTTGTACACGGTATAAAACTTCTGTCATTATATCTTTTCTTAATGTCAAAAGGTTCATTGCGCTTAATCTGATGTGCTAGTTCGACAATCGAGGAACCTTCCTGCTGTCTATACACCTCGTTCAGCTCAATCTGCGGCATAATGTGTGCATCAATCATATCCTTAAATACTTGACCTGGACCGACCGAAGGGAGCTGGTCCTGGTCACCGACAAATATAATCTGGGCATCGTCAGGTACAGCCTTCATCAATTGAAACATAAGCCACGTATCAACCATTGACATTTCATCAATAATGACCAGTTTCGCTGTAATTTCGGTTTCCAGCACATCGTCCGGTTTATTTTCTTTCGTCCATCCAATTAACCTGTGTATCGTCGTCGCTTCAAGTCCCGTCGATTCCTGAAGACGCTTTGACGCACGACCAGTCGGTGCTGCGACGACAATCGGATAGTCATGTCCGTCATAGTCATCATAATCTAGACTCAAGCCATGCAGTTCGGCATATAAATTAACAATACCACGTACGACTGTCGTCTTTCCTGTACCAGGCCCACCCGTTAATATCATCAGCTTAGAGTTCATCGCCGTAATAAGCGCATCTTTCTGCCGTTCTGCATAGCTGACTTCAAACAGTGCTTCCAGTTCTCCGATTGCCATCAATACTTCTGACTGTTCGAACTCTTTCACCTGATTCTTATGGTTCATTAATCGATGCAATATTTGTACAGCTTTTGTTTCAGAATAGAATAGACTTGGAATATAGATGTTCTTCTCATGTTCAACGAGCTTATGTTCCTCTGTCAGTTCAGTGAGTGCGATAACGAGGCGATCAGGATTGACTTGACTGCCATTTTTCGTCAGTAGATTAAAGCTTGTTTCAAGTAATACCTGGTCCGGAATATATGTATGTCCATTCTGGTTAGAGGCTTGTTCTATCGTAAACACGAGCGCTGCTTTCAGACGCTCTGGGTGATTGTTATCGATACCGAGTTTCCCTGCCAGTTCATCCGCTTTATTAAATCCGATCCCTTCAATATCCATCACGAGTTGATACGGAGATTCATTAATCACCTTCAGCGTATCGTCCTTATAGAACTGATAAATCTTCATCGCAAGCTGCGGCCCGAACCCAAATTCATTCAGCTGAATCATGATTTTCTCAATCGCCTGATTATCATGAATCGTACTATAGATTAATTCTTTCTTCTCATCTGATAACTTCGGCACCTGGTCAAGACTACTTTTATCATCAAGAATAATGTTCAGTGCATCTTCACCAAGCACTTCTACAATCGTTCTCGCTGTTTTCTTACCGACTCCTTTAAACAAATCACTTGATAAATAATGAATAATACCATCACGCGACTGTGGCATATCCTTCTCAAATTTATCCGCCTGGAGCTGCTTTCCATACTTCGGATGCGTTATAATCTTACCGGTAAAAGTATATGTATCGCCTTCTGCAATTTGTGGGAGATAACCTGTAATCGTAGCATCATCATCAAAATCTTCATTTGATTCAATCACTTCAGCCTTCAGCACAGTATAGAAATTATCATTGTTATAGAATAATATTCTCGTTATTGTCCCTTTTACAAAGGATTGCTCAAACAAAGTCATATTTTCCAATGCTACTCCTCCTTAAGTAATTCGAATTGCTTAACAGCGTGACCAGCAAGCATATGATCTGGAGCGATCTCTAATACACGCTTAAACCCCTCAATTGCTTTATCTGCATCTTCATCAATCATATATTGTGCAAGCGTTAAATTATATAACGCATCCGCATGAGACGCGTCCTGATCCATTACACGCTGCAGCATATTGACAGCGTCACCATACATACTAAGTTGACACATCACGAGACCATATTGGAACGCGATCTCAATATCTGCATCATTTAGCTCATGTGCACGCATCAAATACGGCAATGCGCTACTCATCTCACCTAGATTAACGAACGACATACCGAGCATATAATACGTATCCGCATCCTGCAGCTCATACGCTATCGCCTTCTGATACAACTTCACTGCTTCATCAAATCGTTCAGCATTATAATAAATATTGGCTAAGCCGTAATAAGCGCCACCATGCTCAGGATTAACAGTGATCGCCTTCTGGAAGAAACGCTCTGCCTCTTCAAGCTTACCTGTATCAAACAAGATCGTACCAACATTAATATAGTGCGTCACCTCTTCAGGCTCAGACTCAATTGCTTCAAATAACAACTTTAACGCTTCTTCATATTTTTTATTCTTAATTAATTCCATCAACTGATTATCATTCATTGTATAACCTCCAAATACTACTATTATATCAAACTATAAAAAAAGAAGACAAATTGTCTTCTAATTCTGTACTACATATTCTAACTGTCCTGACGTCTTATATACATCGTCGATTGTTGCACCACCGAGACAAACTTCTCCATTATAAAACACAACTGCTTGGCCCGGTGTAATTGCACGTACAGGTTCTGCATACGTTACCTTAATTGTATTATCATCAATTTTTTCAACTGTAACTTTCGTGTCTTTCTGACGATATCTGAACTTCGCAGTACATTCAAGTGGCGTCGTTAAATCAACAGGATTTACAAACGATACATCAGATGCGATTAAATAATCACTGTATAACGCATCATGATCAAATCCCTGCTCAACATATAAAACGTTATCCTTCAAGTTTTTACCTACGACAAACCAAGGATCTCCGTCTCCACCGATACCTAATCCGTGTCGCTGTCCAATCGTATAGTACATTAAACCGCTATGTGTGCCCATCGGTTTACCATCCAATGTCTGCATTTCACCGTTTTGTGCTGGTAAATATCCACTTAAAAATTCTTTAAAGTTCCGCTCACCGATGAAACATATGCCCGTAGAATCTTTTTTCTTTGCTGTCGCTAAATCATGTTTCAAAGCAATTTCGCGCACTTCAGGCTTTTGCAGATGTCCAAGCGGAAACATCACACGTGAGAGTTGTTCTTGCGTTAACTGGTTTAAGAAATATGTCTGATCTTTATTGTTATCGACGCCACGCAACATTTCTACACCGTCTTCTGAACGTCTTATTTGGGCATAGTGTCCTGTTGCAACATAATCTGCACCAAGTTTCACTGCGTGCTCAAGAAATGCTTTAAACTTGATCTCTTTGTTACACATCACGTCAGGATTTGGTGTACGTCCCTTTTTATATTCGTCTAAGAAGTATGTAAACACTTTGTCCCAATATTCCTGTTCAAAGTTCACTGCGTAATAGGGTATGCCGATTTGATTGCATACGCGAATCACATCTTCATAATCCTCAGTCGCTGTACATACACCAAACTCGTCCGTATCATCCCAGTTCTTCATAAAAATACCGATAACGTCATACCCTTGTTCTTTCAGTAAGAGCGCTGTAACAGAGCTATCAACACCGCCACTCATTCCTACTACTACTTTTGTTTTACTGTTATCCATGTTATCAATCCTTAATTATTATATATTTCCTGTATACTTTGTGCGATAAATTCAATTTCTTCTTCTGTCATTGTGTACGAGAAGCTAAAGCGAACGGACTGCTTCGTACGCTTATCCTCACCATACATTGCTGTGAGAACATGTGAAGGTTCGATACTGCCTGCTGTGCACGCTGAACCGCTTGATACATATACACCAGCCATATCAAGACGCGTTAACATAATCTCTACATCACTAAACGGAAAGTAAAGATTAAGAATGTGAGGTAACTGATTGTTCAAGTCGCCATTTACTTCGAATGGGATATCGCGTTCAGTTAATGCATTAATAAAGTGCATCTTTAAATTAACAAGTTTCACATTGCGTTCTGTCATGTTTTCATGTGCTTCTTTGATTGCCTGTGTCATCCCAAGAATATAAGGGATATTCTCCGTTCCTGCACGACGCTTTGTCTCCTGAGACCCTCCAAGCTGCTGATATTCTAAATCCACACCTTGTTTAACATAGAGTAAACCAACACCTTTAGGTCCATATAATTTATGAGCAGTTAAAGTGAACAAATCTATGTTCAATGCACGAAAATCGAGTGGCATATGACCGACTGCCTGTACGCCATCCGTGTGAAATAATGCCTGATGCCCATATAATAGTTCACCTATTTCATCAATCGGCTGTATCGCGCCGACTTCATTATTGCCGGTCATGATTGAGACGAGTATTGTATCGCTTCTTAACGCATGCTTCAGATCTTCAATATTAATCACACCATGACGATCGACCGGTAAGTACGTCACTTCAAATCCTTCTTGCTCTAACTTATTGAAGACATGCAGTACAGCGTGATGTTCAACTTGAGAAGTAATAACATGCTTCCCCTTATGCTGATGACGATATGCCGCTCCTTTTATTGCTGTATTATTTGATTCAGTAGCGCCACTCGTAAAGATAATCTCTTTCGCATCGACATTAAATTCACGTGCGATATTTCGACGTGCATCATCTAACAATTTTCGTGCTTCACGACCTACTGTGTGAATACTTGATGCATTACCAAATTGTTGAGTAATCCCATCATATATCACTTGTGCTACAGTTGGTGATACATGCGTCGTCGCAGCATAATCTGCATAAACTTTCATATTGAACATCCTTTCTATTTTTTCAATAACTTATATTAACACCCTTTCAATAAAAAAACTATAGGAACAACTTCATTGTATAAAATATATCACTTAAAGCAAATTGCTATTCATTGTTTCTGACGTAATGTTAAAATAGCGATACATGAAAAAGTATTAGGAGGAATAACATTGTCAAATATTAAAGTACCTGTTTCGATATTAAATTTAGCACCTGTTAGAAAAGGTTCGACAAATAAAGAAGCAGTAGAACAGATGACAGCACTCGCACAATTCGCTGAAGAGCTCGATTACAGAAGGTATTGGATAGCAGAACATCATAATACACCGAACTTAGTAAGTTCTGCAACGAGCATATTAATCGGTCACGTATTACAACATACGAAGACGATCGAAGTTGGTTCTGGTGGTATTATGCTTCCAAACCATGCACCACTTGTTGTTGCCGAACAGTTCGGAACTCTCGCAACAATTTATCCGAACCGTGTAAGTCTAGGATTAGGACGTGCACCTGGAACAGATATGATGACTGCAAGTGCATTAAGACGTGATAGACACGATAGTGTCTACACATTCCCTGATGAAGTGAAAGACTTATTGCAATACTTTGGACCAGAAGAAAAACAAGGCTACGTCAAAGCGTATCCAGGTGCAGATACGAACGTTCCTATCTATATATTAGGATCTTCAACAGATTCTGCACATCTAGCAGCGCGATTAGGTCTCCCTTATGCTTTCGCATCACACTTTGCACCAGAACAGATGAAAGAAGCCATTCAGATATACAGAAATTTATTTACACCTTCTGAATATTTGAAAGAACCATATGTTATGGTCGGAACAAATGTTATCATCGGAGAAACAGACGAAGAAGCAGAATACCTGGCAACAACGATGCACCAGATGTTCTTAAGCATTATCCGAAATGCACGTATCCCGATGCAGCCACCTGTAGAAAATATGGATGCACTGTGGAGTCCTCAAGAGAAATTGATGGCCATGTCACGCACAGCGACTGGATTTATCGGTTCTGAAGAGACAGTGAAAGCACAGCTGGAAGCATTTCAAGAAGAATTTAATGTAGATGAGTTTATCGCTGTAAGTTATATATATGATATTGATAAACAGCATGAAAGCTATCGTAAGTTTAAAGCACTAACATCATAATTTAAAACTCCCGGATCATAGATCCGGGAGTTTTTTAATGTTATATGTGGGGGTGATGCTGTGGGTGCGTCCTGTCGCTTGTAGGTGACGAACTTTCACCATGTTCGGCACCTAGACCTTACAGGTGGCTGTCTTAACGCTTGTAGGTGGCGAACTTTCACGATGTTCGGCATCTAGACCTTACAGGTGGCTGTCTTAACGCTTGTAGGTGGCGAACTTTCACCATGTTCGGCACCTAGACCATACGGGTGGTCGCCCTGACACTTGTAGGTGGCGAACTTTCACCATGTTCGGCATCTATACCTTACAGGTGGCTGTCTTAACACTTGTAGGTGGCGAACTTTCACCATGTTCGGCATCTACTCCCTATCACAACATATAATCAAACATTATATATAGAACATATACCCTTCTATCGGACTGCTCTCTTTATAATGCATTAAGTCATACAATGTCGTTTCATCAAGCACTTTCTTCACCGCATCACGAATATCAATCCATAACTGTTTCTGTGCCGGCGGTTCATCTTCAATGCCCTCCACTGGCGTAATCGGTCCTTCTAACAAACGAATAATTTCACTCGTTGTCACTTCTTTCGGATGTTTCATCAACTTATAGCCACCACGTGCACCACGTACACTTTTAATGAGTCCTGCATTTCTAAGTGGTCCAACAAGTTGTTCTAAATATAAATCACTTAAATGATTTTCTTCTGCAATCGTTTTTAAGGATACAGTTTCACCTTTATCATATCGTTTCGCGAGCGATATCATTAACGTTAAACCATATCTTCCTTTAGTAGATATTTTCATTATATAGATGCTCCTTTTCAATAAATCAATTTTATCACATTTTTATTCGAAATAAGGTACACTTTATATGAAAAGGGGAGGATTTTTTTGGAACCATTAGCATATAGAATGAGACCGAATACGATTGATGATATCATCGGACAGGCACATCTCGTTGGTCCTCGTGGCATTATCAGACGTATGGTTGAGGCGAAACGTTTGTCCTCAATGATATTATATGGACCTCCCGGCATTGGCAAGACAAGTATCGCACAAGCCATCGCTGGAAGTACAAATCTTAAATTCAGACAATTAAATGCTGTAACAAATACTAAGAAAGATATGCAGCTCATCGCTGAAGAGGCAAAGATGAGTGGTCAAGTCATATTATTACTGGATGAAATTCATCGACTCGATAAAGGAAAACAAGATTTTTTGCTGCCGCATCTAGAAAAGGGCAGTATTATACTGATTGGTGCAACAACGAGCAATCCATATCATGCTATTAATCCTGCCATTCGTAGCAGGACACAAATTTTCGAATTGTACCCACACGGCGATAAAGAAGTAAAGCAGGCGTTGACGCGTGCTTTAAATGATGATGTGAATGGATATGGTAAAAAAGATGTTAAAATTGATGATGATGCAGTTTCTCACTTTGTCCAAAGTGCTGCCGGGGATATCAGAACTGCACTGAATGCACTGGAACTTGCAGTTTTATCTGCACAAGGTGACCCTGTTCATATAACGTTACAAGATGCGAAAGATTGTCTGCAGAAACCAAGTTTTAATTTCGATGCAGATGGGGATATGCATTACGATATAATGAGTGCATTTCAGAAATCCATTCGTGGTAGTGATGTTGATGCAAGCCTCCATTATTTAGCACGCCTGATTGAAGGTGGAGACTTACCGACAATTGCGAGACGTCTGCTCGTCATCAGCTATGAAGATGTTGGACTTGCCTCACCAGGTGCTGGTGCAAGAATCCTCGCTGCGATAGAATCTGCAGAACGTCTAGGATTTCCGGAAGCACGCATCCCACTCGCACAAGCTGTGATCGAATTATGTTTAAGTCCGAAATCAAACTCTGGTATCAGTGCGATCGATCATGCACTAAAAGATGTTAAATCCGGTAAAGTCGGTGCGATACCGAAACATTTGAAAGATGCACATTATCAAGGTGCCAAAGACTTAGGAAATGGTGTTGATTATAAATATCCACACAGCTTTGAAAGTGGCTATGTCGTGCAGCAGTATTTACCTGATACGTTAAAACATAAACAATATTACGAACCAAAAACAACAAGTAAGTCAGAGCAGCAGTTCAAACAGATCTATGATAATATAAAACGACAAAAGCGTTGATCGCTTTTGTCGTTTTGTATTAATTGAATTAAATATCTATAAAATGCTGAAATTACCAATAAAAATTCACAAAAGACAATAAGGTCGTCCTTACTGTTTATCTTTAACTCGTGTTACCGGGAAATCCTTCAAAATATCATTTACCACATAGCTCGCACAAATTAATCCGACAACACTTGGTACAAAAGCGTTAGAAGACGGGGGCATCTGCGCTTTACGAATCGGAGCATCCGGGTTACCGACATATGATTTCACATCTTCACGTATGACAATCGGACTTTCATCAGAGAAAACAACAGGGATGCCTTTATAAATCTTCTCTTTACGCAGCTTTGTACGAATTACTTTCGCCATAGGATCTGTATGTGTCTTCGAGATATCTGCAATCTGGAAACGCGTCGGATCCGTTTTATTTGCAGCACCCATGCTCGAAATAATCTTTATCCCACGCTTTAGACATTCTTTCATAAGATGAATTTTGTACATAATCGTATCTGATGCGTCTACGACATAATCGATGTCATATTCGAATATCTCTTCATACGTTTCGTCTGTATAGAACATATGCAGAGGAGTCACCTTACATTCAGGGTTGATTAATTTTATACGTTCTTCCATTAATGTCACTTTAGATTGTCCCACAGTTGTCGTTAAAGCGTGAATTTGACGGTTAACGTTCGTAATATCTACATCATCTTTATCGATCAGTATAATGTGCCCGATATTTGTACGCGCTAACGCTTCTGCAGCGAATGAGCCGACACCACCGACACCTAATATCATGACTGTTTTATTATTTAATGCATCTAATCCTTCTTTTCCATATGCAAGTTCATTTCTTGAAAATTGATGTTTCATAATGTTCTCCATTCTTCTTTCATTATATGTATATCCTACCATATAACTCGAATTTGTGAATACAAAAAAGGCGAAGGACATAAGTCCTTCGCCAATACGATAGTATCCAACTGAGCCGTCATTGTATAGTTGATCATTTTGGCCTGATAAATTCAGGTGGGTGCCCTGTTTCTTATTCAGCAAGTCCTCCAGTAGAGGCGTGTGCATCCTAAGAAAACCTATTAGGCTCCCTGATCATAAAGTGTTAGGTCAAAATATAAAAACTAATGTCGTACTCTTCAGACACCTATCTTATGTCTTTATAATATCATATATTTCATATAATGCAAATAAAAAACTTTCTATTTTTCTGAATTTTCAATATTTAGCTGGATATGAAGTTCTTCTAATTGCTTGTCGTCCACTTTACTTGGTGCATCTGTCAATAAACAAGTTGCACTTGCAGTTTTCGGGAATGCGATTACGTCACGTAAGTTCGAGCGGCCTGATAACAGCATCACCATACGGTCTAATCCTAAAGCAATACCGCCATGTGGTGGTGCACCGTATTTAAATGCATCCATCAAGAACCCGAACTGCTCCTGTGCCTCTTCATCACTAAATCCTAAAGCTTCGAACATCTTTTTCTGCATTTCCTGATCATGTATACGGATAGATCCCCCACCGAGCTCATAACCATTTAATACGACGTCATATGCATTCGCCTGTACTTTTTCTTTGTCTGTCTTAAGCATTTCTATATGCTCTTTTTTCGGTGCTGTGAATGGATGGTGTGCTGCGAAGTAGCGATCTAGCTCCTCGTCATATTCAAATAACGGCCAGTCTGTTACCCACAAGAAGTTATATTTATTCTCATCAATCAAGCCGAGTTCCTTACCAAGCTTATTACGTAAGTTTGCGAGACTTGCGTTGACAACACTCCACTTATCAGCAACAAATAATATTAAATCACCCATCTCTGCATTTGTCGCATCTAATAATTCTGATACATGACTTTCTTCAAAGAATTTCACGATTGGTCCGTTTAATCCATCTTCAGTAACTTTAACCCATGCTAACCCTTTCGCACCATATATCTTTGCATATTCCTGTAACGCATCAATATCTTTACGTGAATATTTATCGCTTGCGCCTTTGACAACGATTGCTTTAACGGCACCACCACTTTCTACCGCACCTTTGAATACTTTAAATTCCATCTTTGAAGCAAGGTCATTTAAAGTCACAAGTTTCATATCAAAACGTGTGTCAGGTTTATCGATTCCATAATCACGCATCGCTTCTTCATACGTCATACGCGGGAAAGGTGTCGCAATATCGATACCTTTAACATCTTTCATAATACGCTTAAGCATTCCTTCATTCATTGACATAACATCTTCCTGATCGACGAAACTCATCTCAATATCGATCTGAGTGAACTCTGGCTGACGGTCTGCACGTAAGTCTTCATCACGGAAACACTTAACGATCTGATAATATTTATCAAATCCACCGATCATCAATAGCTGTTTAAAAATTTGCGGAGACTGTGGTAATGCATAGAATTCTCCTTCTTGTACACGTGATGGAACAAGATAATCACGCGCCCCTTCTGGAGTAGATTTCGTAAGTACAGGTGTTTCAACTTCGTAAAATCCACTTTCATCTAAGTAGTTACGTACAGCACGTGTAATTTGATGACGCATCTTGAATGTATTCGCTAAAGGTTCACGGCGTAAATCTAGGTAACGATATTTTAAACGCACGTCTTCTGAGCTATCAGTCTCTGCTTCAATCTGGAATGGTGGTGTTTCAGATTTATTAATAATTGTTACTTCACTAACCTGAACTTCTACCTTACCTGTTTTAATCTTTGGGTTGATGACAGCTTCATCACGCATCGTTACCTTACCATGAACTTCTATGACATATTCAGAACGGATGGTTTCAGCAATTGTCAACGCTTCTTTTGAGAAATCCGGGTTAAATACAATCTGTACGACACCTTCACGGTCGCGTAGATCAATAAAGATTAATCCTCCAAGGTCTCGACGTTTTTGTACCCATCCTTTTAAAATAATTTCTTGTCCGATATATGATTCTGTGACTAAGCCACAATATGTTGTTCTATTATCCATTCATTATTCTCCTTTAATATATGATGCAATATCCTGTAGCTTTATCGTTTCACTTTCCCCAGTCTGCATCGCTTTAATCTCTATTTTGTTCGTCTCAATTTCGTTGCTGCCAAGCACCACTGTATATGTTGCATGGATACGGTCTGCCTGTTTCATCTGACCTTTCATCTTACGGCCGAGATAATCCATATCAGCACGTATACCTGCATTACGCAGTTCTGCAACAATCTTAACCGCTTCCTTCACAGTTTCAGGCATCGTTACAACAAATATATCTACTGATTCTTCAACATCTAATTGAATATCCTCTGCTTCGATTGCAAGCAGTAATCGTTCAATACTCAATGCAAAGCCGATCCCTGTTTCTTTAGGTCCATCCAGCATCTCCAGTAATCCATTATAACGCCCGCCACCGCATAGTGTAGTAATCGCTCCGAAACCTTCCGCCTCACTCATCACTTCAAATGCAGTATGCGTATAGTAATCCAGACCACGCACTAAACTTGCATCTTCGATATACGGAATGTTTAGCAGGTCTAAGTATTGTTTCACTTCTTCATAATAATTTTTTGAATAATCGTTCAAGTACTCAGTAATCTTTGGCGCCGTTTTCACTGTTGGCTGCTCATGGTCAACTTTACAATCCAGGATACGCATCGGATTTGTATGCAATCTGTTTTTACAGTCGTTACAAAAATTATTGATATGTGGTTCAAAATGCTCAATCAATGCCTGTTTATACTCTTCTCTACTATCCATATCACCGATTGAGTTCAGTACAATCTTAATATGCTTCAACCCAAATGATTTGTATATGTTATACACCATATGAATAACTTCTGCATCAATCGCTGGATTTTCACTACCAATTGCTTCAACACCGAACTGTACAAACTGACGATAACGTCCTTTTTGTTTACGTTCGTAGCGGAACATCGGACCATTATAATAAAGTTTAACCGGTTGATTAGCATCTCCATTCATCTTATTCTCGATATAACTTCTTACAACAGCTGCTGTCCCTTCTGGACGTAATGTTAAACTACGATCTCCTTTATCTTTGAACGTATACATTTCTTTTTGAACGATATCTGTAGAACCTCCGACACCACGTGCGAAGAGGTCCGTAGACTCAAACATCGGTGTACGGATTTCCTTATAGTTATAGTTTGCTGCAATATTATGTAACTTTGATTCGACATAACGCCACTTGGCAGTTTCAGCAGGTAATATATCTTGTGTTCCTCTTGGTATATTAATCATCATTATCCTCCTTAATATAAAAAAGCCCCTTATGCATATGCATAAGGGACGAAATATTCGTGGTGCCACCCAAATTGATATTCAACAGAATAGAATATCCTCTTTAGTACATTTAACGCATGCATTACGGCTTTACTTTCATAAAGCAACCTTGCCTATTGTTCGCATTGCTATCATTAATCATCTACTCCCAGCAGCTGTAGATGTCTCTTTAAATAATTAATAACAATATATAAGCTCATAACGGTTGATATGGAATTAATATTAGGTTTATATTACTAATTTAACTGTTTAAAGTCAAGTTAATAAGAAAAGTAATTTCTAAGACCATCTACTATACTCGTCGTCGTAATCTGACGGTATATTTTATCGTTCATCATATATTCATCAGTAGGATTACTGATATAACCGAGTTCTAACAATACTGCCGGCTGCTTCGTCTGACGTATGACCTGAAAGTTCTCTTGTCTGACCCCACGATCAGATAATAATGCCTTTTTCTTAATCGCCATGTGCAATGTATCAGCGAGCATTTTTTGTGAATCGCTGTAATAATAGACTGTGAGACCATGGGGTGCAGATCCATCCAACGCATCTGCATGAATACTTAAAAATGCATCAGCTTTTCCTTTACGGTCATTGAGCGTAACGTATTCATCAGTTGCGCGCGTCATAATTACATTCGCACCTTCATCCTGTAACTTATCCCTCAGCATGAGACTGGTCTTTAAGGTGATTTCCTTTTCTTTTGTACCATTTTTACTTGATGCACCTTGGTCACCACCACCATGCCCTGCATCTATGATGATGGTCTTATTTTTTAATGGATGTTCCCGATGAACATGGTCACGTTTAATATTTAAGTTCGTGTGCCAGCCTGCAACCCATCCTTTTTTTTCATCATTTTGAACGAAGAACCATTTTTTATCCTGTTTCAATATTTTGAAGGACTCTCCTTTTTTAACTTTGAAGATTTCAGGATACATCGCATTCGGACCAGTTCTGAGAGAATTATCTTCAACTAATGACAAACGTTTTGGATTTTCCTGCTTTGCAATGAAAGCAAATACGATCAGCACAATTAATACGAACAAAGAAAGTGCCAGCAATAGTTTCAATGCTTTTGTCGTAAGCTTTATCTTCGTCATACTAACTTACCATCTTTACTCTCATACATGATAGTAACGGGGCCTTCATTTATTAGTGCAATATCCATCATCTCGCCGAAACATCCTTGTACAACCTTTAATCCTTTATTTTTAAGCTGTGTATTAAAATAATGGTATATCTGCTCTGCTTTTTGTGGCTGCATAGCTTTGGTAAAGCTTGGACGATTACCTTTTTTTACATCTGCATACAATGTAAACTGAGAAATCGACAAAATTTCTCCGGCGATATCCTGAACAGATAAGTTCATCTTACCGGCATCATCTTCAAAGATTCTGGACTTCACAATTTTATCTGCCAATGCATCTGCATCACTTTCTGTGCTGAGCTCATGGACACCTACAAGTAGCAGCAATCCTTTTTGAACCGATCCGTAATAATCACCACTCTTCACGGAAGCTTCTTTCACTCTTTGTACTAAAACTCTCATACAACACCTCAGTTTAATGTTCTTGTTACTGTATAGATATCACCAAGCTGCTTAATTTTGTCTACGACTTTCATTAATTCTGATACATTTCTAACCATGATACTGATTTTAATTTTCGCGTTCTTATCAACATCAGATTTTCCAGAAACTTGAATAAGTGCTACTTTCGTCGCGTTTATGGCCTGCAACACTTCATTAATAAGTCCGAGACGGTCATAAGCTGTTATCTCCAGGTCAACTTGATATGTCTTATTCTCAGAAGAAGAGACAACCCACTCTACATCGATTAAACGCTCTGTTTCATTTACGATATTAGGGCATTCCGCACGATGAACTTTTACACCATGCCCTTTAGTAATATAGCCGACAATTTCATCCCCAGGAATTGGGTTACAGCATCTTGAAAGCTTTATCAGCATGTTATCCATACCCTCGACATATACACCTGACTCTGTCTGGATATTACCCTTAACACTTAACTGTTTATTTACTTCCTGAACTTGATTCAGCTTCAGTTCCTTCTCTTTAATCCTTTGTTTCTCTGAAAGCTTATTAAAAACAGCCGATGCAGTTAATCCACCAAAACCAATTGCCGCATATACATCTTCAACACTTTGGAAATTATACTTTTCCACGACGGTCTGAATATTTTCACTCGTCATAATCTCTTCAACTTGATAACCGTTTTCTTTGATTTCAGCTTCTATCATAAATCGACCTTTTTCAACATTGCTAGAACGGTCCTGTTTCTTGAAGAAACTCTTTATCTTACTTTTTGCACTTGCACTTTTAACAATTTTCAGCCAGTCACGACTTGGGCCATAGGAATGTTTTGATGTTCTAATCTCTATAATATCCCCGGTCGATAATTCATAATCAATCGGTACAATCTTACCATTTACCTTTGCACCAATCATCTTGTTGCCGACTTCACTATGCACTGCGTATGCAAAGTCGATCGGCACTGCACCAATCGGAAGCTCAACAACATCTGATTCTGGGGTAAACACATATACCTTATCGCTTTGAAGCTCATACTTTAATGATTCCATAAAAGCTTCCGCATCTGGTGAAGTAGAATCTGTTTCTTCGATTTCCTTCATCCAGCTCATCTTGCTTAAACTTCTCGCTTCATCTGGGTTCACTAATGACTTTCCTTCTTTATATGCCCAGTGTGCAGCAACCCCATGTTCAGCAATTTCATGCATTTCATGTGTTCGAATCTGGATTTCAAGCGGATCGCCATTCGGTCCTACTACTGTTGTATGAAGTGATTGATACATATTGGGTTTCGGCATCGCGATATAGTCCTTAAAACGACCAGGCATCGGTTTCCATAATGTATGTACAAGTCCAAGCACCGCATAACAATCTTTAATACTATCAACAATAATACGGATTGCTAATAAATCAAATATCTGATCAAACTGTTTCTTCTGCTTAACCATCTTTCTATAAATGCTGTATATATGTTTCGGTCTTCCTGTGATCTCACCGTTAATTCCTGTAATCTGCATCTCTTTTTGAATATTGTCGATGGCATTCTCTATATAAGATTCACGTTCACTACGTTTCTTTTTCATAAGATGAACAATTCTAAAATACTGGATACTATCAATATATCTCAGTGAAATATCTTCAAGTTCCCATTTTATCGTATTGATACCAAGACGGTGGGCCAGAGGGGCATAGATTTCTAGCGTTTCTTTAGCGATACGTACTTGCTTTTCATGGGGCATCGCTTTTAATGTACGCATATTATGTAGTCTGTCTGCGAGTTTTACGAGAATAACACGGACATCTTTTGCAATCGCAATAAATAGTTTACGATGATTTTCTGCCTGTTCCTCAGCTTTAGAACGGTACTTTACTTTTTCGAGCTTCGTCACTCCATCAACGATATAAGCAACCTCTTCATTGAACATCTGTTTCAGATCTTCGTACGTATAAGGCGTATCCTCCACAACATCGTGCAGGAATCCAGCAACGATTGTAGGTCCGTCTAATTTCATTTCGGCAAGTATGCCTGCGACCTGGATAGGATGCATGATATAAGGAAGTCCATTTTTACGAAATTGACCTTCATGTGCCTTTTCTGCCAACTCATAACTTTTTACTACAAACTGATAATCTTTCTCTGATAAATAGCTTCTTGTCATCTCAAGCACATCATCTTTAGTGTATGGATATTCATTATTCATCCTATCACCTCCTAAGCTATAATGTATTAATAATACTACAATCTCTATATAAAATAAATAATATAAAAAAAGAATAAGTACATACTTATCCTTTTTAAACATAATTATTCTACTTCATACTCAACGAGTGAAATCACATCATATCCTTTTAACTTCTCCATACCGTTCAAGTATTTAAGATCGATGATAAATGCAATCCCTGCAACGATACCTCCAAGAGATTCAACTAATTTGATAGTCGCTTCAATTGTTCCGCCCGTAGCAAGTAGATCATCTGTTATTAGTACACGCTGACCAGGTTTTATTGCATCTTTATGCATTGTGAGTACGTTCGTACCATATTCGAGTTCATATTCATAGCTAATAACTTCACGAGGAAGCTTCCCTTTTTTACGGACAGGTGCAAAGCCAATGTTCATCGCATAAGCAACCGGGCAGCCAATAATAAAGCCACGTGCTTCAGGACCGACAACGATATCAACTTGTTTCTCTTTTGCATATTCCACAATTTGATCCGTTGCATATTTATATGCCGCTCCGTTATCCATGATTGTTGTAATATCTTTGAAATTTACGCCTGGTTTTGGCCAGTCTTTTACCTGAGTAATATATTGCTTTAGATCCATAATATGCCTCCTAGGACAATGAGTTATTCGATAAGATAAATTGTTTTAATTCATCGAATGATGAAAACAATAGCTTACTTTCTAATTTTAACTGATTTAATCGTGCTTGATAAGTACTTGAGCTCAATAAATCGACCTTTTTATCAACTTCCTGCTTTTTTATAAATTGACCTTCTTTAACAATAAGGCCGACTTCATGATACACATCTAGCATAAACAGCAAAGTATCCGGTGACACATTTATGGTCTGAAGTAGATAACCGCCTTCTTTTTCTAGATTAATCTCTGGTTTTATGATGATGCATTTATATAACAGCTTAAATTTCTCTGCTGTCGGCATACCTTCAAAATATAATTGTCTTGGTGTGTGAAATATAAAATAGATTAATGTCGCATCCAGACTGTGATAAGTCTCTAGAAACCTTTCTTCACTTTCAGGCAGATCGCGGAATACAACTTTGTCATAACCCGATATCATTTCACCATAATAAAAATAATGTTCATTTAATTTATTTTTACGTGGATTAATAACAAAAGCAGCTTGTTCGGTCTTTAAAAATTTGTATGAATTGGGGTGTACGTTTCTAAAATCAATCATCTGCATAGTGTCTTGCTTTATATGACGTACAATCATCTGTGGCTGAACGTTGCCATTCCATTCGTTTAGTTGCAGCGTACCTGCTAAATTCACTTGACTGCCTACTGGAAGGCCTGATATTCTTGCACCTTCATTCCACATAAGTGCATTAAGTGTATTTTGAACAGTCATCTTTAAATGAGCCTGGTTCTGCCCAATTTGCTTCACGTCTGTTAGTTCAGCATTCATTAATGAGAGTAAAGGGGCACTGAAGTCTGTTCCGAACGGTCTGAGTTTATCCATATCATTAATATTTTTTATTGTAATATCTGACATTTCAACAGCAGCATCAATTTCTATTTCCTGAATGATTTCACCATCGATCAAAGTATCTAAATGGTTATTCAATGCTTGTTCGAGTCGTTCAATATTTTCAATGGGCAATGTCATCCCAGCCGCCATATGATGTCCACCAAATTTAGTAATAAGATTTCTCGTTTCCTCAAGACTGTCATACATCGATACTTGCGCAATACTTCTTGCAGAGCCTTTCGCGTAGCCTTTATCATAATCAATGTTCAATACGATTGCGGGTAAATGGTACTGCTCTGTAATTCTACTTGCGACAATGCCGAGCACACCTTCGTTCCAGCCTTCCTTTGCAACAACGATAAAACGATTGCCATTAGCGATTTTTTCTTCAACATCTATCAATGCTTGTTCAGTAATCGAGCTTACAATCTCCTTGCGTTCAATATTGAACTGATCGACTTGTTCGCTCATCCACTCTGCTTCATCTTCATTATCTATTTGCAGTAATTCGCATGCTAATCGTGCATCATCTAATCTACCGACTGCATTCAGTCTCGGACCTATAATAAACCCGACTGTCTCTTCCGTGATCTCACCATTAAAAGAGGCTTGCTTGAGTAATGCCTTTAAACCAATCGGTGTATCTACATTTAAGGCTTTAAGTCCCCGCTTTACGAGCGCTCGATTCTCACCCGTCAATGATACAAGATCACTGATTGTACCAATCGCAACAAATCCGAGTAGATGCTCATTCATCTGCCCGTTTAGCGCACACGCAAGCTTATAGCTCACCCCTACACCTGCGAGATGGTGAAAGGGATAGCTGCCATCCGGATGCATCGGATGCAAAATTGCATATGCATCTGGAAGGGTCTGACCAATCTCGTGGTGATCTGTAATAATAACATCTATACCTAGTTCGTTCGCAACATTTACTTCATGATGACCTTGTATTCCGTTATCAACCGTAATGATTAAAGATATACCCGCATCATGCGCTTCACGAAAGGCCTGCTCATTTGGTCCATATCCTTCTGTAAAACGATTCGGAATGTACCAGCCTACCTTTGCACCGATAGATTTCAAGCTGTTAACGAGAACAGTGACACTTGTTACACCATCTGCATCATAATCTCCATAAACGAGTATCATTTCATTATTATCTATCGCGGTTTGAATACGTTTAACTGCTTTACTCATATCGTGCATCGCAAATGGATCATGAATGTCATCTGCCACAAAAATATCATGTAATGCTGCTTCCGTCACAATATGACGAGACTCTAATATCTTCCTATTAATTTCAGTGATGTCATATTTTTTAATTAACGCTGCAGGAATTGTATCTACAGGTTTTTTGACTGTCCATACAGTTTTATCCACAACAATCCCCCTAAATAAATTTGCCTATTATTTATCGATATCTATTAAAAGTTGATAAAATATTTCTATCGCATCAAAGATGACTGATTTATCCAGTTTCATATCAGGATGATGCAATCCATGTTCCATATTACAGCCAATCCCTAGCATTGTCGACTTGATATTCGGCAGTGCATACGTATAGTTATGGAAATCTTCTGCGCCTGGCGTATAGATTGTATCCACATATTCAAATCCTTTACTTTTTATCGCTTTTTTCAGAAATTCTTTCGCATCTGTATCTATTTGTGCAGCTACTGTATAACTGTCGATTCTAGTATCGATAAACACATCTTGTTCAGCATATTGAACTTTCCTATCATCGATCATCTTATTAAAAACCGCGATCAGTTCATCCATCATATCATTATAGTTCGCTCTAATATCAAATGTTACGCTTACGTGACCAGGAATGGAATTATCCTGTCCATTCATCGTATTAATCTTTGTCATCTTAATAGAATAATTACGGTTACTTCCCATGTTGATACGCTTTATATGTTCATATATCTCCATTACGATATCAATACTGTTAATTGATTCCCAAGGTCGTCCCGCATGTCCCGCTTTAGTAATTACATCCATATAGATTGTACCGCTCGCACCATGCTGTATACTTGCGGAAAACTGACCTTTTTTAAGTTCATCTAAAGGACGTACATGCATACCAAATAAATAGTGTACATGCTCCAAAACTTCTTGTTCATGTTCCACAACATACTTCGCGCCTTCTCCTAGTTCTTCAGCAGGCTGAAAAATAAACTTTAATGTGTGTTTCGGTTTATAGTCCATTTCTTTTAGCTTTAAGATGAAACCTGTTAATATCGTCATATGTACATCATGTCCACATGCATGCAGCACCTTCAATTCATTATTTAAACGATATGGAAGCGCATCGATATCCGTACGAAATGCAATTGCATCTTTAATCTCACCATCAATTTGCAGCAAAAAACCAGTTTTATTGAAACGTTCAATGGTATAGTCCTTTAAATACGTGGTTAAATACTCGGTCGTCTTCTGTTCTTTCCAGCTTACTTCTGCAATACTGTTCAGTTCTGTATTTATTTCATGTATTTTATTTTTAAAAGTAGTACTATTCATTTGTTTCACTCATTTCGAATTGTCGTGTCGTTATTGCATTTAAACTTTGCTGATCTATTTCGATTCCAAGTCCTGGTGCATCACTTAAGTAGACATACGGAATTTCATATTTTAAATTTCCGATTTCTTCACTGAATAATAGTGGTCCAGTCAGTTCAGTAGACTGTACATTATGATGGCTCATTGCGACATGATATCCCGCAGCACTGCCGATAGAGGATTCAACCATAGAACCTATCTGACACGGAATATCGTGTGCCTCAGCATAATTAATAATGTGTATTGCTGCTTTTATACCGCCGCATTTCATTAATTTTACGTTGATTAAATCTGTATTAATATTAAGTTGTACAAGCTGCTTAACATTTAATATACTCTCATCCACCATCAATGGTACTTTCATATGGTTATATAAGTAATTTAGCCCTTCAATCTCATTATAACTTAACGGTTGTTCTATCCACATTAAATTCGGATAATCTAATTGATTGACCATTTGTGCAACACGTTTCGGCGAAGACCACGCCTGATTACAATCGACACGAACTTCAATCGATTCGTCTACATAATCCAGAATCTGTTGTAACTTTCTGCAGTCCGATACTACATCTCCACCGAGTTTGACTTTAATAACATTATATCCCTGTTCTAGTAATACATCGATATCATTCTTTAGTTGTTCAAATGGTTTAACGCTTAACACTTTTGCATAAGATAGTCTGTCTTTCGTTTTACCACCTAATAATTCATATAACGGAAGTCCAGCCTTCTTCCCAAGGATATCATGTAATGCAATATCTACAGCCGCTTTTATTGACGAATTATGAATGATCAAACTATCTAAACTATCCAGTATCGCATTAATATTCAGCGGATTTCTGTTAATCAATGCTGGTGCAATTACATGCTGCATGATTTCAAAAGCCGCATTCACATGTTCCCCATTTACATGTTCATCAGGTACAGCTTCACCATACCCTGTTATTCCTTCGTCTGTTTCTATTGCTAAAATAAATGCCGGCATATGTGGATATGTAGCATAATTAATTACGAATGGTTCTTTTAACGGCAATTCAATTTGATAGCCTGTTATCTTAGTTATTTTCATATTGATCCCCCTTTATCTTTACTAATTATCATATCATTTTTTACACAAAAATAGAAAAGGGGATATACGCAATTATTTATTTAAAAAAGCCCAGGGAACTGTAGTTGTATACAGTTCCCTGGGCTTTGTTTGCCGATTGATCCATCAGCCGTTAGACATAAATTTTTTCTTCGTTTGGTTTCTTCTCTTTATAAACAATCAGTTTGCCGTTTGATTTTTTCAGTTGTTGTTTCTTTAACATTCCCCAAAGTGGTACTGCAATAAAGACTGAACTGAAGACGCCAGAAATTAATCCGACAAGCAATGCAACCGAGAAGTTGAAGATACTTGATGCACCGAGTAACATTAATGCGATAACCACGATCAATACTGTCAATACCGTATTGATTGAACGCGTCATCGTCTGACGAATCGAACTGTTAACAATCTGATCGATCTGTTCTGGTGTTGTGATAAGTTTAAGCTTACGTAGGTTCTCACGGACACGGTCAAATGTAACAATCGTATCATTAATCGAATAACCTATAATGGTAAGAACCGCTGCAATAAACGTAACGTCTACTTCGAGACGGAATATACTGAAGAATGCAATGATTAAAAATGCATCGTGTAATAAAGATAATACGGACGTCAGTCCCATACGCCATTCAAAACGGAATGTAACGTAGATGATGATTCCAATCGAAGCGATAATCACGGATTTAATTGCGTTTTTCGCTAATTCTTTACCAATTTCACTTGATACTGTGTTTACGTTTGGCTCGTGTCCATATTTTTCAGAGAACGTTGATTTTAAATCATTGATTTGTTCCTTCGTTAACGGGTCTTTATATTGTACAGATGCCATTTTTGGATTTTCAGCATTTACAACAACATTTTCACTTGGCACCTTTAACGTTTCCAGCTCTTTTTTTAGTCCATCTTCTTTTAATACTTGTTCACTTTTGATATCTACGCGTGAACCACTCTTAAAGTCGATACCTAAATTTAATCCCATCATCGTAATAATGATGCTTCCAATGATAATTGATGCTAATGATAACCCTAGCAATGGCTTTGCTAATTTCACAAAATCAATATGTTCCCAGGCTGATTTTAAATCCTGGACATCCATACCTTCAGCAATATCGTGACGGTGCTTTCTGTTGACCCCAAAGAATGAGAACTTATTGTCAAACATTCCAGAGTTTACAGCAAGTTTGAGTAAGAAACGTGATAAGAATACTTGTGTTACAAAGATCATTATAATACCAAGCAGTAACATCGTTGCAAATCCTTTTACACTACTCGTTCCAAGGAAGAATAGCACTAAGGCGGCCAGCACAGTTGTTAAGTTTGCATCCAAAATTGTTAAGAAAGATGAATTCGAGCCTTTTTTGAAAGCTTGTTTAATGCTTCTTCCGATTCTGATTTCATCCTTAATACGTTCGTACATGATAATATTTGCATCGACTGCCATACCTACACCCAGAACGAGCGCGGCAATACCTGGTAATGTCAAAACACCTGAAATCAAATTAAAGGCGATCATCGTTAACCAGATGTAAACCGACAATGAAATTACGGCAATTGCTCCTGGTAATCTGTAATAGAAAATCATGAACAAGAAGATTAATCCGACACCAATGGCAGATGCCAGTACAGTATCATGTAGTGCATCTTGCCCAAACTGAGCACCCACAGATGTTGAATATACTTCCGTTAACTTCACTGGAAGTGAACCAGAATTTAACAGGTCTGCAATTTGTTTTGCACGAATCAGTCCATCTTCCCCATTAAATCCACCTGAAATTTCAACATTTTGGGAGTTAATTTCCTGTGATACACCTGCTGCACTCACATATTTTGGTTGTTTCCCTTGCTCTTCTTTTTTTGCTTCTTTTTTGTAGCTATCCTTACCTTCTTCAAAATCCATCCATATAACCATTATATTTGGACTTTGTTGAGAGATCTTTTTGGTGATTTTAGCAAATTTGTCGGCTGATTTTAATTTTAAAGTAACGACAGGCGCATTGCTTGTCTGATCAAAGCTTTGCTTTGCACCACCTTGAACAAGATCCTTACCGCTTAATAACAATTTGTCATTTGCATCACGAATTGTTAGATTGGCACTTGTCGATAATATCTTTCTCGCTTCATTCTGGTTTTTTACGCCTGCTAACTGTACTCGAATTCTGTCTTTATTCTCAATCTGAATTTTAGGTTCGCTCACTCCGAGTACGTTGACACGAGATTCAAGCGTCTTACTTGTGGCTTTAACAACTTCCGGTGTAATTTTATCTTCTTTTTCAAGCTTATCAACTTTATAAAGTACCTCAAATCCACCTTGCAGGTCTAAGCCGAGATTTACTTTATTCATAATGTCTTTTGCTGTTACACCCATTGTACTGAACAATAATATAGTCAGCAGCAAAAGGGCAACGATTCTGCTACGTTTCTTCACGCTTTCACCTCTATAATCCTTTTGATGTAAAAAGTATACATCTAAATTCTGAAGGAATCAAAATTATTTATTAGATAATCCTTTTATTGCTTGTTTTTCGAACGTCATTTCAGTACCTTTATTATTGACAATCAAAGTAACAAATTGATTATCTACAGATTTAACAGTTCCTTGTAACCCTCCGATTGTAGCGACTTTATCTCCACGCTTTAAATTTCTGATCAGCTGCTGCTGTTCTTTTGTACGCTTCTGCTGCGGCTTAATCATAAAGAAGTAAGCAACTGCAAAAATTGCAACTAACGGTAATAAATTAAGTAACAATGCTTGTGTTTCTGGACTCATCTCTTTACCTCCTAAAAGTTTTTCGGATTTTCAACGTTTAATCCGTATTCTTCAAAAAATTCTTCCTTAAAATCTAATAAACGGTCATTTCGAATCGCTTCACGCACTTGTTCCATTAAATTAAGTAAGAAATGCAGATTATGAATTGTCGTTAAACGAATACCAAATGTCTCATCCGCCTTAATCAGATGGCGTAAATATGCTTTTGTATAATTTTTGCATGTATAGCACTCACATTTTTCATCTAATGGTGTGAAGTCTCTTTCATATTTAGCATTTTTCACAACAACACGCCCTTTAGATGTCATACATGTCCCATTTCTTGCGATTCGTGTCGGCAATACACAGTCAAACATATCAATACCACGAATTGCACCTTCAATTAATGCATCTGGAGAACCAACCCCCATTAAATATCTTGGTTTATTGAATGGCATAAGTGGCGTCGTATGCTCGAGCATTCGGTACATTATTGGTTTCGGCTCACCTACAGATAGACCACCAATAGCATAACCCGGGAAGTCCATCGAAACAAGGTCCTTTGCAGACTGTGTGCGTAAATCCTCATATTCTCCGCCTTGAATAATACCGAATAATGCTTGGTCCTCGGGACGTTGGTGTGCTTCTAAACAACGTTCAGCCCAGCGTGAAGTTCTTTCGATACTCGCTTTAACGTATTCATATGTTGCCGGCATCGGTGGACATTCATCAAATGCCATCATAATATCGGAACCAAGATCATTTTGAATATGCATTGCCTTTTCTGGGCTTAAAAATAATTTAGAGCCATTTAGATGATGTCTAAAATGTACTCCTTCTTCTTCAATCTTACGCATATCGCTCAAGCTGAATACTTGAAAACCGCCGCTGTCTGTAAGAATCGGACCGTCCCAGTTCATAAACTTATGTAATCCACCCGCCTCACGGATAACATCATTTCCAGGTCGTAACCATAAATGGTATGTATTACTTAGAATAATCTTTGCATTCATTGCTTTTAATTCTTCCGGACTCATCGTCTTAACTGTAGCTTGCGTACCTACAGGCATAAACATCGGCGTTTCAAACGAACCGTGCGGTGTATGCACAATACCAAGACGTGCGCCAGATTGCTTACATGTTTTTATATGTTCATATGTTACTGCGTTCATAGTTCTCTCCTTTAATAGATAAACATTGCATCGCCGAAACTGAAAAATCGATACTTCTCATTCACAGCCTCATTATATGCATTCATTATAAATTCTTTCGTAGCGAGACTTGAAACAAGCATCACTAATGTTGATTTCGGCAGATGGAAATTTGTAATCATCGCATCCACTGCTTTAAACGAATAACCCGGATAAATAAAGATATCCGTCCAGCCACTCTGCGCTGTAAAATGTCCTGAATCATCAGCGATTGTTTCTAACGTACGTGTAGAAGTCGTACCAACTGTAATAATTCGGTTTCCACTATCACGTGTGTCATTTAGTAGCTTTGCTGTTTCTTCGCTCATCTCGTAATATTCACTGTGCATCTTATGGCTTTCAACATCATCAACACTCACTGGACGAAATGTACCAAGACCTACATGCAGTGTGATATATGCAATATTAATACCTTTAGCTTTAATATCTTCAAGCAAAGATTCTGTAAAATGTAATCCTGCAGTAGGTGCCGCTGCACTTCCCGTAGCACGTGCATAGACTGTCTGGTATCGACTTTGGTCTTCTAGTGTTTCTTTAATATAAGGGGGTAAAGGCATCAATCCAAGCTCCTCTAGACGCTCTTGAAGTATCCCTTCATAGTTCAGCTGCATAATTCGACCACCCTGATCAAGTTCCTCCACACAAATTGCAACAATCTTACCTTCACCAAATGATATGCGCGTTCCAATCGTAACACGCTTTGCTGGCTTAATCAGAACCTCCCAGCCGTTGTCATGTTCTGTCAGCATCAGCATTTCAATCTTCGCACCCGTATCTTCCTTTACACCGAACAATCGTGCCGGCATAA
This sequence comes from Macrococcoides caseolyticum, assembly GCF_002902665.1. Classification (GTDB taxonomy): domain Bacteria; phylum Bacillota; class Bacilli; order Staphylococcales; family Staphylococcaceae; genus Macrococcoides; species Macrococcoides caseolyticum. The sequence continues at coordinate 52,497 of NZ_PPRM01000018.1, read as the reverse complement.
CCTTGGTATCATTTAGTACCAAAGTATCTCCGGTATTCAAATAATCGATTATCGATTTAAAGTTTGTATGCTTGATTTCGCCCGTATGCTTATTCAGTGTAAGGAGTCGACTCGCTGTACGGTCCTGCAATGGTGTCTGCGCAATAAGAGACTCCGGTAAGTTAAAATCAAATTCATTTACATCCACAATTATTTCCTCTTTTCATTAACATATGGCACATTCAGATGTTCATAGGCATGTATAGTTGCAACACGCCCTCGTGCAGTTCTTTCTAACAAGCCTTTTTGGATCAAGTAAGGTTCATAAACATCTTCTAGTGTTATGCGTTCTTCTCCTATTGAGACTGCAATCGTATCTAATCCTACAGGCCCACCGTTATAACGTTCGATGATAGCACGTAAAATCTTGTGGTCGATATGGTCAAGTCCATATCGATCTACTTGTAATAGATTCAATGCGTGTGTCGTCATCTCAATATCAATTAGTCCATTATTTCTAACTTGTGCAAAATCTCTTACACGCTTTAACAGTCGATTGGCTATCCTTGGGGTCCCACGACTTCTTAGTGCAATTTCTTGCACAGATTGTGCATCTATTGAAACCTCGAACACATCTGCAGTTCTTGACACAATATGGGACAAGTCTTTCATATCATAATAATCTAATCTCAGATGCACACCAAATCGATCCCTAAGTGGTGCCGATAAACTTCCTGCTCGCGTAGTCGCGCCAACAAGTGTGAACGGTGGAAGATCGATTCTAATGCTCCGTGCTTCTTCTCCCTTTCCAACTACAATATCTAAGCAGAAATCTTCCATCGCAGGATAGAGTACTTCTTCTACAACGCGAGAAATTCTATGAATTTCATCAATGAACAAAACGTCACCCGCATTTAAGCTCGACAAGATTGCCGCTAAATCTCCTGGTCTTTCAATTGAGGGTCCAGAAGTAATCTTAATATTGACATCGAGTTCATGCGCAATAATATTCGCAAGCGTCGTCTTACCTAATCCTGGAGGTCCGTAGAGTAATACATGATCAAGCGCTTCATTTCTGAGCTTTGCAGCTTGAATAAAAACATCAAGATTCTCCTTAATCTTATGCTGCCCGATATATTGAGAAAGTCTCTCGGGTCTAAGGGAGAGCTCTTCTTCAACTTCATAGTGATCAATTAAATTGTTATCAACGATTCTATCGTCCAAAATAACACATCCTTTTTATGACACAAACATCTGCAATCCTTGCTTAACATATTCATCAACGGTGCTAAACTGTTTTTTCTTGAGCTCTTTTTCAATCTTAGTAATCTCTCTCTTTGAGTATCCTAGTGCTTCAAATGCAAGTAATGCTTCGTTTAATAGTGTATCATTTACTTCTTTGAATAATTCACTTTCATCCGTAATCGTCAATTTACCTTTTAAATCTAGAATGATTTGTCTCGCTGTCTTCTTTCCTATTCCTGGAAATTTAATCAAATAACTTTCACTTTCCGACTCGATTGCTTTAATAATCTCTTGAGGAGTGCTTGTAGCTAATATTGCAAGCGCTGATTTTGGCCCAATTCCTGTTACTTTATTCAAAGCATTAAACATCGCTTTCTCTTCCTCGTCTTTAAAACCATAGAGTAGCTGTGCATCTTCTCTTACAACGAGCTGCGTATGAAGTGTAATCATCTGATCTAGCTGATGATTAAACCGGTAAGGATTCGGAGTTAGACATTCATATCCTATCCCGCTCACTTCAATTACGAGATGTGTTGGTAGTATTGTCATTATTTTACCTTTTAAATATGCGTACATAGTTCCTCCTATAAGCTCATTCCAAGAAGCTTTACATCATTAACATGCTCTATCGAACTAATCACTTCAATAAGTTCATTGATCGTCATATCGATATCTGTAGCATTCAATGAAATTGTAATGGTCGTCTTCTCTTTAATTGGAATAGTCTGATGTATCGTTAATACTGATCCATTATGTAAAGCAATAAAGGATAATATCTCACTTAAAAGGCCGACCTTATCATCAACTTGTACCATTATCGTCAAATTCTTCTCACGTGTCTTTTCATCAACCGGAAAGATCGTATCTTTATATTTATAATAAGCACTTCGTGACAAATCGTGTTTTTTAACGGCATCAAAGATAGATAGTTTAGGATTCTTATCGAGTAGATCCTTAATCAATAGGGTTTTCTTTACAGATTCAGGCAGTACATCTTCACGTATTAAATAAAATTTCTTTTGTGTCGTCATCAAATACACCTTCTATTCAATAAATTCAAATTCACCACGTAGAATACGTACCGTATCTCCATTTTTTGCTCCACGTTCACGCAATGCATCATCGATTCCCATCGTACGCATTTGTCTAGCAAAACGGCGTACCGACGCATCTCTTGTGAAGTCTGTCATCTTGAACAGACGTTCTATTGAGTTACCGCTTACGACGTAGGCACCGTCATCATCACGCGTAATCTCAAAATGATCCACTGATTTCTCATGTTTATACATGACGCGATGAACTGCACTCGCTTCTTCATCTAGATCATAATCGATATCTTTCGTTTCATCCAGTAAATCAGCGGTTTTATATAGTAATGTATCAATATTTTGATATGTTGCCGCGCTCAGTTCGATGATTTCAACGTCTTCTTTCAGTTTAGATTTAAACTCTTGTAAATATTCCTCTGCATTTGGCATATCCATCTTGTTCGCTACAATAATTTGTGGACGACGTGCAAGCTTTTCATTATATTGCTTCAATTCTTTGTTTATCGTTGTATAGTCTTCAAACGGATCACGACCATCTGTACGTCCCATATCGATCATATGGATGATAACACGCGTACGCTCAACATGTTTAAGAAACTGATGTCCAAGCCCAACACCTTCTGATGCTCCTTCGATTAACCCAGGAAGATCTGCCATCACAAAACTACGTTGATCTTTCGTCTGAACTACCCCAAGATTTGGTTTAATCGTAGTAAAATGGTATGCACCGATCTTAGGCTTCGCTTTAGAAACAATAGATAGCAAAGTAGATTTCCCTACACTTGGATACCCAACAAGACCAACATCAGCCAGTAACTTTAATTCGAGTGAAACTTCTATTTCCTCACCCGGCTCACCATTCTCACAGAAGTCAGGTGCCGGGTTACTTGCAGATGCAAAACGAGAATTCCCTCGCCCGCCACGACCACCACGTGCAACTACTGCACGTTGTTCATGTGTTACCAAGTCTGCAATAATTTCGCCTGTCTCTGCATTTTTGATAACTGTGCCTGGCGGAACTTTTAACACTAGGTCCTTCGCTCCGCGGCCATGCATATTACTCGACTGTCCATTTTCACCTGGCTCTGCTTTAAACATACGTTGAAATCTGAAATCAAGCAATGTTCTAAGTCCCTCATCTACTTCAAATACAATAGAAGCACCTTTACCACCATCACCACCTGCTGGTCCACCGAGCGGCACATACTTTTCACGTCGGTAAGCAACGATTCCGTTACCTCCATCTCCTGCTTTTAAATTAATCTTTACCTGATCTATAAACATTTAGACACCTCTTTTATTTATTTCATATTCATATTCTACTAAATTCTGATTCATTTCAGTTATTGCCGGATGTATCGTTTTATCTATAATTCTCCCTGTTAAAACAAATAACAGTTCAAATGCAGCTTCAGTTTCAAAGATACTGATCGTTATCAGGCCCTTTTCTTCAATACGATGTCCGGCATCAGCAAACACGTCATTAAATATTGATGAAACACGCGTATCATATAAGCCAATTGCACTTGATAGCGTATCTATTTCAAATGCGAAATCAAATTTATGCTGTTCTATTCTGTATCCTATGTAACAATCAATCGTCTGATTTAATGGCAACTTTAAAAAGTCCTGCTCATCTTTAAATGACATGACAACGCTTTGAATAAGCTTATCTCTTTTCTCATGTTGACCGAGCTGTGTATATGTGTCTATCAACTGCAATTGGTTTGCAAAATCATGTTTCATCTTAAAGTATATATCTCGGCGATTCATCTCCTCACCTCTTACATAGTATAACATGGAATAACACTTTGTATACGTCAGACGAACAATATTGTCATCATTAAAAAAAGGACAGCATACAAAATCATCGAGGATCTTGTACATGTCCGGTATTAAATAAAATGAAAAAAAGACTTGAGACAACTGTCCCAAGTCCCATGATTCACATTATTTCGCTTCAGCGTATACTGATACTTTCTTTTTGTCGCGTCCGAAACGTTCGAATTTAACAACGCCATCAATTTTAGCGTAAAGCGTATCATCTCCACCACGACCTACGTTCTCACCAGCGAAAATTTTAGTACCGCGTTGACGGTATAAAATTGAACCACCAGTTACGAATTGACCGTCAGCACGTTTAGCACCTAAACGTTTTGATTCAGAGTCACGACCGTTACGTGTAGAACCTACCCCTTTTTTCGATGCGAAGAATTGTAAGTTTAATTTTAACATGAGTTACACCTCACTTATAATTTAATTTTATATACTGTCCGTATTCAGCTTCAATTGTCTGGAGAGACACGAGCATTGACTGTATGATCAGTTGTGCTTCCTTATTATTAAGATCCACAACTCTTGCAGTAAAATAACCGCCATCATCTGCATAGTCAATATCGGGTCTTTCATCCGTCAAACCCATAACTGCATTCATACTACCAAATACAACGGCTGATGCACCCGCACATACAAGATCCTGCCCATGAGGTGAACTATCCGCATGTCCTTCCATAGTAAACTCAGTTACTTGTCCATCTTCATTGACCAAGACGGTAACATTAATCATTATGCGTTAATCGCTTCAATAACTAATTTTGTATAAGGTTGACGATGACCTTGTTTACGTTTGTAGTTTTTCTTTGGTTTGTATTTGAATACAGTGATTTTTTTACCACGACCGTGTTTTTCAACTTTCGCTGTAACAGTAGCACCTTCAACTACAGGTGAACCAACTTTAACTGTTTCTCCACCAACCATTAATACTTGATCAAACGTGAATGTTGAACCTTCTTCTGCGTTTAACTTCTCAACCCAGATTTCTTGACCTTGTTCAACTTTTAATTGTTTTCCACCAGTTTCAATAATTGCAAACATACTTGCACCTCCTATTATTTATAAGTCACGCCATCTTTAGGTGGATTACTCACTTAAACCTAAAGTTGTGCGGTTGTATGTAGCTTGAAACTACTCAACTTCCATATAATATCATCAGTATTGTAAATAGTCAATTTTAAATTGTATATTTATCTAATATTTTAAGAAGTATCGGAAACACAATGATAATAAACAGAAAATTAATAAGCAATGTCGGAATCAAGTGCGCAAACACAAACCCGAAATAACCCGCTGTAGCTAGCCCAAGTACCTTAACTGTTACAAACTTAAAGCTTTCGAATAACAATACAAATAACAGCAATAAAGCAACCATCATCTTTAAGTCTTTATAGAAAACTTTAAAGAGCTGGTCCATCAGCAACACTGCAATAATAAATCCAAATGTATAGAGCCCATATATATTACCAATGTAAATGTCACATAGAATACCAAATAAAATTGCCAGGATCAGTGCAATCTTCGGATTCTTATATACCGTTAGTACCAGCAAGTATATTAACATGAGGTGCGGTATAAAGTAGAGCTCATATCCAAAGAAGTTTATAGGCATAAATGTCGTGATTAAATTATTTATAAGTAGCAGTAACCATCCGATAGCAGGGAAGATAATGATTTGCATTACTCTTCACTTCCTTCAAGCGTAACAGCTTTTGGACTTTTCTTCGCGATATATACTTGGGAAAGACCTTTTAAATCTGCTGAAGTTTCAACATACGCAATCTGACTAAGACCATACTCATCATTTTCTACTTTTTTAACTTTCCCTATAAGAATCCCTTTAGGAAACTGACCTCCGAGTCCACTTGTTACAACTCTCGTTCCCACTTTAACTTTAACATTATTATCAATGTCAGAAATGACGAGTAAGTTCTTCTTATCATCAAAGTGATCCACCATACCGAAAATTTCTTCGGCACCCTGCTGAAGCGTGACACTGATTTTACTTGCTTTAACACTTGAAGTAATCATTTCCACTTGTGATGAGTAGCTATTTACTTTCTTTAGTCGCCCGACCAATCCTTCAGTCGTAACTACAGCCATGTTCTCTTTGAAACCGGAAGTTCTTCCTTTATTAATGATCATCGTATTCATCCACTGATCATGATTCCGGCTGATGACAGTTGAAATTTCAGGCTCATAGATGGAAATACTTTCTGTCTTTAAGGCATGACGCAATTCCTGATTCTCTTTATCAAGCCTGTAGTTATCAGCTTCCACCTGCTCAAACCCCTTTATCTTTTGTTTGAGCTTCTTATTTTCTTCATTAGCATCCCACATATGTATTAAATCACTGAAGTTCGATGCTATAAACATGGCAGGATAAGATACAATACGCTGACCAGCTGCAACCGTATCTCCAGCAAATGCTTCTGCTGTAGAAGTTGAGCGCTCTTTTAAAGAGACACCGACTAATACGATAAAGACAATCAGCCCAAATAAAATAAAGACCAGTTTATTTCTTTTGTAGAAATTAGGCAACATTAACACCTCATTATAGAATATTCAATATATTATAAGATACCATATTTAAGCTTTAATCTGATTATTTTTTCATTATTTTCATCAATTATTTTTTTATCTATATTGCCGTTTTCAACATTTGATCTGACATATTGAATCAGTGTATTAACATCTACAGCATCACTTCCGATAAGCATGATTGTCTCACCCGACTGCAACCCACGAACAACTGCTTCATTCAAGGAATAGCGATCGCTGATTGCACCCATACTTAGATCATCTGAAATGATAACGCCTTTATATCCGAGCTTCTTCTTTAATATATTGGTCACAATTTCTTTACTGATAGATGCCGGATACTTATTATCGATATCTGGAAATGAAATATGGCTGACCATCAGCATATCGATGCCATCATCAATATGTTGTTTGAAAGGAATCAGTTCAAACTTCATAAGCTCATCAAGTGATTTATTGCTCACAGGAAGTGTCTCGTGACTGTCTGAAACTGTATCTCCATGCCCTGGAAAATGTTTACCACTCGTAATGATTCCTGTCTCGGTTATTCCTTGACGAAACGAACGGCTCATTCCCGAAACCATGTGTGCATCGTGACCAAAGCTTCTATCTCCAATTACTTTATTCGCTGGGTTGCTCCAAATATCCAGTACAGGTGCAAAATCCAGATTAAATCCCATACGTTTCACATTTTCTCCAATATATCTACCTTGCTGATATGCATACTGTTTATCATGCGATAAACCTATCGTATAGGCGGATTCAATATTTTGTATAGAAGCCGGCAATCGGTTTACTCTACCTCCTTCCTGATCTATTCCGATAAACATCGGTATATTAGCAGTATTGTGAAAGATATCCCGATTCAGTTGCGTTAACTGAGATTCATTCACTATATTTCTCTTAAACAAAATAACACCACCAATATTGCGAGCGGAATATCTTTTTAAAGCTGCATTATAATCCGTGCCGTCAAAGCCCAGCACAAGCTGTTGCGCTATCTTTTCTTCAAGCGTCATCGAACTTACATAATAAGTCGTCAGATCAACATGTGATAACTTCTGTATTTCAACAATAGGATGCTGTGCCTTAGCTATTTTATGGTTAGTGCATGCAGTTAATATTAAAAAGACAGGGATAAGTAGAATCAAAATAAAGTGATTATGTTTCATATATTCTCCTAGTTCACAGTGTGGGACGTAAGTATGATAATATTCTAAGCTATATTAAGTTGTTTATAAAAAAACAAGAACTATACAGAAAACAACATACATTTTCTATGCATAGTTCAAGTTATGTTAATGGTATAATTATCATACCATTAATAGGATGAAATATCCTTTAATTCAATTCTTTGACTGCGTTCTGTTAATGCCTGATTTAATGTATATTCATCAGGAAAGACGAAGACCTGCTGTTCCCCAAATCGGTAGAGAATATAATCATTACCACGCTTACCAGCCAGATACTCATCGTTATATCCCATTAAAGTTAAACCCGATACTGCCATAAACTCCTGCTTATCCATGAAATTAAATGCATTTTTAACTTGAGATAAAGGAATATTTCTAAATAATGCATTATCTTCCAGGTTGTATGTCACTGCGTCGCTTTCGCTGCCTGATTGATTCGGACTATTAGTAAAAGGATTGAGCTGTATAATCAAATATATCATGATACATACAGTCACAATCAATATTAATTTTATTATTCCTTTCAAAAATTTAAACATTCGGATCCCCTACTTTCTTACATAACTATAATGTAAAACAAGGATAGCTTCATCCGTCTTAAGATGGAAATCACGAGACATTACGTAAAATTTTGTGAGAGTTCCATCTTCAATCATCGATATTTCCTTATTAAATTCAAATCCGATACGATGGTATAAATAAATCGCTCTCGTGTTAAATGATGCCACTGTAAGTCTGAAATGACAGATATCTTGATATTCATGATAAAAGTGCATGATCATCTTAATAAATGACCTGCCATAACCTTGACCGATAAATTTTGGATTCAGTGCGAAACCAAAGTCAATAACATAAGCATCTGTCATCATAAAATCGACTTGGGCACTCTCACCGTCGCAAAAAAATCCAAATATATCATCATCCTTATATACAATATAATAATGTCCATTCAAAAATTCCTGAATGGCACTTTGCTCGCCATTCAGGTTATAGGATGCATATGTTTCTCCAAAATTCCATAAACTTATAGTTCGTGCACTTTCTTCATCCATCCTGCTAATTATAAGCATGTCTCTACCTACCTGATTGTAATGCATACATTTTAGCATATTGACCTTGAAGTGCAATCAATTCGTCATGCGTACCATGCTCAATAATCTCACCCTTATCCAGCACGAGAATCTGATCTGCATTCTTGATTGTAGATAGTCGATGTGCAATAACAAATGTTGTACGACCACTCTTTAATACATCCATGGCCTGCTGAATCATCGCTTCAGTTTCTGAATCAATACTAGCTGTCGCTTCATCAAGTATTAATATTTTCGGATCAAATGCAAGCGCACGTGCAAACGAAATTAACTGACGCTGTCCGCTCGATAATGTCGCACCACGTTCCACCACTTCTGTGTCGATCCCCTGCTCCAGCGACTGCAGTACTCGATGACCGCCTACACGCATTAATGCATGTTCTGCAGTTTGGCGTGATATACGGTTATCTCCCAACGTAATGTTGCTTAGGATAGTGCCTGTATATAAGTATGGATCCTGTAGGACGATACCCATACGACTTCTCATGGACGCTTTTGTCACCGACTTCGTATCTACTCCATCGATTAGAATCTGCCCTTCAGTTGGATCATAGAACCTAAAGAGCAGGTTCATTATAGAACTTTTACCTGAACCTGTATGACCGACTAAACCGATTGTCTGTCCAGGTGCTGCATGGATATTAATATCTTTAAGGACAAGTTCATCTTTTTTATAGCCAAATGATACATTTTGAAACTTTACTTCTCCACGTGTTATCAACAGTTCACCCTGTTCGATGATTTCCGGCGTTTCATCCATCATTTCAAACACACGATTGCTTGATACACGTGCTTGTTCTAATACACTTAGCTGATTAACGATATTGAACATTGGATTAAATAATCGCGTCAAATAATCTACAAGAATATACATCATCCCTGCTGTTAATGTCGCTTCATTCGATAAGAATGACTGACCAAATATATAAATCATGATTAAAAACACCGCAGAACGTATAATGCCCATCAAATTATGACTCGTTAATGAATCCAGCTTAATAATTCGTTCATAGTTCTTCAGATACTCTTTATTCAGTTCGTCGTATTCACGCTGTATCTTCGCTTCTTGATTAAAAGCCTGAATAATCGTCATCCCATTGATCGATTCATTCAGCATCGCATTCATATCACTGTTTCGTTCACGAACAATATGATTATACTTATCTGAAATCTTACGATAGAGCATCAGCCAGAAAAACAGTAATGGTACAACAATCAGTGCCAGCAATCCTACTTTTGCATTAAAATAGAATATGACTATAATAATTCCTAAAATATTTGCAAAACCTGCGATATATGTTGGAAGCATCACTGTAAAAAGTTCAAGGATCGTCTGAGTATCATTCGTTATTCTTGCAACAACTTTTCCAGCGGGCAAGTTATCAAAATATTTTATCGGTAATTTCTGAATATGTTCAAACAAGTTCGTTCGTAGATGCTTTATAACATTTGAACCCGCTGTCTGAAAGACAATTGTCTGATAATAGCTCATAATTGCATAGACTACAGCAATAAGAAAATATAATCCAAGCAGCTGCAATATAGGCTGCATATTGATTGTTTCACCTGCATCTTTGATATGATGATCGATAATGTACATTCCTATTACAGGACCTAACAATTCAGTAACGACCGCAAAGAAAAGAATGATAAAACCTGCAATAAATAATTTCTTTTCTTTTACTGCTTCATGATAGAGACGTTTCGTCGTACTCATGACGACTCACCTCCTAGTTGTTGTCGATCAAACTGTTCTTTATACCATCCATTCTGTGCAATTAATTCATCATGTGTACCTTCTTGTACAATGACTCCTTCAGCCAGCACGACAATATGCTCGGCGTGCTGTACAGCAGAAAGTCTATGCGTGGAAATAATGGTTGTCTTGCCTTTACGTGAAGATTCTATATTCTCGATAATCGCTGTTTCTGTCTTTGCATCTACAGCACTTAAAGAATCATCAAGTATAAGAATATCTGGATTTTTAATCATCGCACGTGCAATCGATATACGCTGCTTTTGACCTCCAGATATCGCTATCCCTTTTTCTCCTACCAATGTATCCAGACCAGATGGCAGTCGTTTAATATCTTCATTAAAGTTTGCAAGGCGTATAGCTTCAGCGATTTCCTCCTCTGTCGCATCGTCTTTACCAAACTTAATATTTTCTCGAATTGTCCTTGAGAATAAGATGTTTTCCTGGGATACGTAACCAATTTTATCTCTTACTTCTTTTTTTGTTAATCGATCCAGATTGACATTTCCTAAAGTTATCACACCTCGTCCAAGTGGATATTCTTTTAGTATCTGCTTAATTAATGTCGTCTTTCCACTTCCAGTCGGACCAACGATCCCTAAAGTATCTCCTGTGTCCAGATGAATCGAAATATTCGATAGATTGACTGTTTCGCTCGATGGATATTGGAACGTCACTGCTTCAAATGCTACATTATGGTCATCAGGTACTACATGGTCAATCGGTTCCATTAAGGTATCCTGAGCATCTAACGTTTCCATCACACGATCCAATGACGCATTACCACGCTGCATAATATTAAAGAGCATACCAATTGCAAACATTGGCCATATAAGCATATTCAAATAGACGTTAAATGAAATCAATGCGCCTACCGTAATTTCGCCTTGATTGACGAGAAAGCTTCCATACCCTAGTGCAATCATAAAACTTAAAGCAGTAATAATAATAGTAAGCGGCTTAAATAACGCATCAAGTTTCTCTACATGGATAAATTTATTTACTACATCTGTCGTCATACGACGGAAGCGTTCATTTAAATTTTCTTCCTGAGCAAACGCTTTTGACACCCTTACTCCTTCTATAGACTCAAGTACACTGTCATTCATTTCACCAAATGCATCCTGACTCACTATATAACGTTCGTGAATCATCTTACCAAGTTTCTGCTCTATTATCGCTAAAAATGGAAGCGGCAACAATGCGGCTAACGTTAATTTCCAGGATACAAGGACTGCCATTGTTGCAATGATTGTAATCATGTAAGTCGTACTATCGACTAATGTCAATATTCCGAAACCAACAGTCATACGAATTGCACTTAAGTCATTTGTCGCTTTGGCCATCAAGTCACCTGTTCTGTTTTTCTCATAGAATCCCGGACTCATCGTCAGAAACTTTGCCATCAACTTTCTGCGCATTATACTTTCGAGCAGCTGGGATCCATTAAAGAGTAGATAACGCCATAAGAAATTGATGACATAACTAAGGATAATCGTAATTAGGAAGACAAGCATTATCCAGTTAAACGTTGATGCGTTCAACGTCTTCAAATTAACTGCATCTATCGTCTGACCAATCAGCCATGGCGGAATGACTTCAACTACATTTGCTATTAACAAAACGATGATCGCAATAATATAACGTTTCTTCTCCTGTTTAAAAAACCAGCTTAACTTACTTAAAACATCAAACATATTCCATCTCCTTTCTCCTTAAACACAAAAAAGCACACACTCCCATAAAATGAAAGCATGTGCGCTTTTATATCTAGAGAGATCTCCCTGCAATCACATAAATTTATGCGCTGCACGAGGAAAATATTGAATTTCTTGTTGTATCAATACAAAATGTATTAATTTGTTCATCTTATTTTCCTCCTTTCTCTTTAAGTTATTTCCATCATAATTTAATCTTCTGAAAATTTCAATAGTTTATATGAATAAATTTCGAAAATCGAATTTTAGTAATCTGCAAGATACAAAATTTGATACTTTCCTTTATCTATTAATATTAAGCGCTTTAAGTCTTTATGAAGCTGAGAAATGTGATCAAAATATATCGCTTCGTATTCATATGAACCAAAGAACGGCCCTGTATAATACGGAAGTCTCATAGGTGCATCACTAGGACGAGACTGTATAGCTTTTACTGCGCTCAATAAATAAAATAGGTCGTCAGCTGTCACTTCACATTGTCCAGGATTATCCAGCTTATATTTCTTATCAAAATATCCGTGCAATGCATTGAACTTTCTATAGTAGGCCAGTTCTATACGTTCACGTGTGACTTTATCTTCAACATAGAAATACATATCAAGTCCCATTAAAGTATCCCCTTTTCTTTTATACTGACATAATAACCATCTCCTATAATAATATGATCCAGTACGTCTATCCCGAAGATCTCTCCACATTTAATCAAACGTTTTGTAGCTTCTATATCTTCATAGCTCGGTTCTGGATCTCCAGAAGGATGATTATGCACAACAATGATTGCTGCTGCACTTCTTTTAACCGCTTCCTTAAATACTTCTCTCGGATGTACAATAGATGCATTCAGTGAACCGATGAATATCGTTGATTCATGCATCACGATATTCTTTGTATTCAGTGATAATACGATAAAATGTTCCTGAGTCATATAACGCAGACGTTCCATCAATAAATTTGCTGCACATGCAGGTGATTTCACTTTTATCCTTGTCTCTTTCGTATGCGTATGCATTCTTATGGCAAGTTCTATGATAGCAAGAATCATTGCTGCTTTCTTCTGGCCTATGCCTTTAATTGTAATCAGCTCCTGAAATGTCATATATCTTAAGTCTCCAATATGACCTATATGTTCCAGTAAGCGCTGTGCCACCGTATAAACATTTTCTTCTCGAACACCGCTGCCAATAATAAGAGAGAGTAGTTCTTGATTTGTTAGCTGTGCAGCACCATAAGTTAAAAGTCTTTCTCTCGGTTTATCACATTCCAGTGTAATCATCTGCATTAAACAAACCCTCCAAAATAAATATATTTAATATCCTGGTACAAATACATCACCACAAAGAAACTTGCAGCAATAAATGGAACAAGCGGAATCTTTTTTAAATTTCTTTTATAGGATAAAAATACCATGCTGGCAAAACCTCCAATTAGATATGTCATAAAGAACATTGCAATGTAATAAGGGATTGGCAGAAAAATAAGTAAAATTACGAAAAGTTTGATATCTCCATATCCGATGCTTTTTGTTACGAAGAAGAATATATGCAGAAGCAGAATAATCAGCAATTTGATCATAATATGTTCAAATTTGATTTCGGAAATTGTTTCGCTATGAAAGATAAATAGATACGTATAACCTATCATTAAGCAAGAAAAGAATAACGTAAGCAACTGATTAGGGATGGTGTATGTTTCAATATCAATGATCGAAAGCGGGATCAAAAAAATTGTGATTGTAAGTGCGATATTAATATGAATTATACTATTTAAGGAAAATATATATACGAAAGCAGCACCCATCAGTAGTTCACCCCATAACAATTCAGGTGGTATATGTATGCTACAGTATTTACAACGTCCCTTTAGCATAAAATATGAAATGACTGGAATCAAATCTTTAGCTGATAGTTTATGATGACACTTAAGACACCTAGAACGACGGAATAAACTGTTCTGGTCATTGATGCAACTTATAAAAGAACTAAAGCACGCACCGAGCAAAAAAATGATGACTGTCATAATTCACCTCACTTTCGCTTATAATATATAACAAAAAATAAATCCTGTAAAAAGTCCATTTTTTAAAAATAACTGTGATTTTGATACATCTATTAAAAAATTTCTAGACTAAAATTAAAAAACTGCATAAATTATATGCAGTTTTTTAATTTTAGTAATATTTTATTTTTTATAGATACATATAAAGTATCAGTCCTCCAAGACATATCAAAACCCATATTGCAGAAATTCTCCAGACAAATTTCAGCCACTTATTATATGGAATACCAGCGACTGCCAATAAGCCCATAAGACTGGCACTTGTCGGAATGATATTGTTACTGATGGCATCCCCATATTGGAACGCCATAACGGCAACCTGCCGATTAATCCCCAGAAGGTCACTGATAGGCACCATAATCGGCATTGTAGTCATCGCCTGGCCTGAACCAGAAGGGATAAAGAAGTTCAGTATAAGCTGTGTTAAGAACATTGCGACTACTGAAAAGGCAGCAGGTAGATGGTCGATAAAATCTGTCATATGAAAAACAATTGTATCAATAATCTTGCCAGAAGTGAGTACGACAACAATAGCCTTAGCAAAACCTACAATCATCGCACCAAACAGAATATCCTTCATACCCTCAAGCAATGCATCGAATGTCCCGTTAACCCCGAGTCCTCCAATGATTCCGACAACAATACCCATAATTAGAAAGTTTGCACTCATCTGTGTTAAAAACCAGCCAAACTTGAATATACCATAAACATTGATAATTATCGTTGCAGCTAGAATCACTAAGATAACAGCATGACGCTTTTTAAAAGAATCAAATTTAGTATCGAGCACATCATCACTCATTGTTCTTCTCTCTTCTACGTTCACATCATATAATAAACTTTTTTCAGGGTGCGCCTTAACTTTCTTAGCATAATGCATTACATAAAGAATGCCCGTAAATAAGACAAGCAAATAAATCAAAGTACGATAGCCCCACCCAGAAAATAACGGCACTTCCGCTATACTTTGTGCGATTCCGACCGTGAATGGATTAATCATGCCACCTAAGAATCCAATCCCTGCACCTAGAGCGATCATTGCAGCTCCAACCATGGCATCATATCCTAGTGCTGTCGCTAATGCAATTCCGATAGGTACAAATATAATTGTCTCTTCACTGAGACCAATTGAAAACCCAAGAATACTAAACATAATCATCGTAATCGGAATCAGCCATCTTCCATGACGACCGACACGTTCCATTAATGCGTTGACTCCAGTAGTAATGGCATCGGTACGATGTATAATACCAAAAGCTCCACCGACGATAAATATATAGAAGATAATCTCTCCACCTTCTATTAGACCGTTCGGAATAGACCTAAATATCTCAATTGGTGCAACTGGTGATTGCGTTACATGATGATAGGAACCATTGATAACTTCTGTTCGGTCTTCTACTTTCTGACGTTCAAATTCTCCAGCAGGTATGATATATGTCATGAAAGTTGCGAGACAGACAATTATAAGCAGTAGTAAATATGTATGTGGCATCTTTAATTTAAAATTCATACAATTCCCCCCTTTTTGTTAGCATTCCCTAATTTATAAAGTACATTCAAAAATTTCAGATTTTAAATGTATTTTTTCTTCAGAATACAAAAAACTTTCGGCAATGCATGAATCTCTTGATTCCTACATTTTCCGAAAGTTTATTTTTTTAACAAGATTTATTGTCTTAATCTATCTTTTACGGCACTAATAAAATACAGGCTTCCTGTTACAAGCAGTACATCACCTTCATAGTTTCTGATAAAATCTGCGTAATCTTTTACTTTAATTCGTTTATCATGCTCGACATGTTCATATAAAGTGTCAAGCGGCAGCGCTTTAGGAAAATCAAATGATGTTACATAGAAGTGCTCACTAATTTCTTCCAGAGACTTTAACATGCGACCGATCGGTTTTCCATCGATTGCGGAGAACAACACATCAATCTTATGACCTGCATAATGAGATTTCATCGTATCAACTAACACTTCAATTGATTCAAGATTATGTGCGCCATCCAATATAATTGTAGGATGCTCCTGGATTTTCTCTATACGACCGGTCCAAGTTGTATCTTCAATTGCATGAATCATTTTATTAAAGTCCAGAAGAAGCATACCTCTATCATACATTTCAAGTAATGTAGCAATTGCGAGCGCTGCATTTTCCTGCTGATGCGTACCGATCATCTTCAATTCAATCGCCTCAAGTTCGTAGGATTTATATCGAAATGTAAACTCATCCCCTTTTTGAACGATTTGAATATCTCTGTCCAGCTTGATGCCTTTAATATGCTTTTCAGCGACGACACTATTGATATACTCCTGTGCATCTTCATTCTTAACCGCATAAACTAACGGTACTCCAACTTTAATGACACCCGCTTTTTCTTTAGCGATATCTATATAAGTATCTCCGATAATATTTGTATGATCTAACCCAATCGATGTTAATATCGACATGACCGGTGTAAATACATTTGTAGAGTCATTCTTTGCTCCAAGTCCTGCTTCAACAATTACAAAGTCTACAGGATGAACAGCACCAAAATAAACAAACATCATCATCGTAATAATCTCGAATTCTGTTGCAGTACCAAGATCTGTTTCTACTTCCAGCTGCTCGCTTACCGGCTTCACAATTTCAACGAGTTGCACGATTTCCTCATCAGATATCGGCTGACCGTTTAAACTGATACGCTCGTTAAACGTTTCAATATATGGACTTGTAAATGTACCGACTTCATAATGGTTAGCTATAAGTGCATCTTTAAGATAGCTTACAGTCGACCCTTTTCCATTCGTACCTACGACATGAATACCCTTTATCTTGTGCTGTGGATTATCGAGTTTATCGAGCATCCATTCCATTCGTTTTACACCAGGTTTAATACCGAATTTATAGCGTTCATGTATCCAATATAAACTCTCTAAATAATTCATAGTGATTACTTCCTATTCAATTGGTTTAGACGTTCCTGAACACTATTATATTTCTCTGTATATAGTGCCTGCTTTTCTTTTTCTTCATTGATAATTTTCTCTGGCGCTTTCGCGACAAACTTTTCATTACTTAGCTTCTTATCGACACGTTCTAGTTCTTTCTGCCATTTTTCAAGTTCTTTTTCAAGACGTGCAATTTCTTTTTCCATATCGATTAATCCTTCTAACGGCAGAATAACAGATCCTCCTGTCACCGCAGTTGTAATCACTTCTTCAGGAATTTCTACATCCGTCGAAATCGTTAATATAGATGGATTACAGAATCGCTCAATAAACGGACGTTCTGTTTCTAGTCGCTCTGAAATGGCTTCAGAATTTGTCTTAATCATCATCGGAATTTGTTTACTCATCGGCGTATTCACTTCGCTACGTGTATTACGAACAGCACGAATAATTTCCATCAACTGCTCCATATCACGTTTAGATTGTTCATTTGATAGTTCAGGTTTCACCACTGGCCAGCTTGCAGTAACAATTGAATCACCTGTTACCGGTAAGTTCTGCCAGATATGTTCAGTTACAAACGGCATAAACGGATGTAACATACGCATAATTGAATCTAACGTATATGCTAATACTGATCGCGTCATTTGTTTTTGCACTTCATCTTCACCGTTCATCGGAATCTTACTCATTTCGATGTACCAGTCACAGAATTCATCCCAGATAAAGTTATACAGCACACGACCTACTTCACCAAATTCATACTTCTCAGCAAGACGCGTAACGTCTGCAATAGTTTCATTTAAGCGTGTTAAAATCCACTCATCAGCTAGTGATTTCTTACCAGATAAGTCAATATGTTCAGCCTTAAAATCTTCACCAATGTTCATTAAGCTAAAGCGTGAAGCATTCCAGATTTTGTTGATGAAGTTCCATGCTGCTTCAACCTTTTCAGTCGAGTAACGTAAATCTTGTCCTGGTGAAGAACCTGTCGCTAAGAAATAACGTAAGCTGTCTGCACCGTACTGATCGATAACATCCATTGGATCAACGCCATTACCTAGAGACTTACTCATTTTGCGACCATCTTCTGCACGTACTAATCCATGGATTAACACATCATCAAATGGACGTTTTCCTGTGAATTCTAATCCTTGGAAGATCATACGTGCTACCCAGAAGAATATAATATCATACCCCGTTACGAGCACATTCGTCGGATAAAACGTTTTATAGTCAATCGTCTCAGTATCTGGCCAGCCAAGTGTTGAAAATGGCCAAAGCGCACTTGAGAACCACGTATCTAATACGTCTTCATCCTGTGTCCAGTTCTCTATATCTGCAGGCGCTTCTTTACCTACATAAAGTTCACCTGTTTCTTTATGATACCATGCTGGAATTTGATGTCCCCACCATAACTGACGAGAAATACACCAATCATGAATGCCTTCCATCCAGCGGTTAAATGTGCCTTCAAAACGATTCGGAACGAATTCAATGCGTCCCTCTGTCTTCTGGTTGTTCAATGCCTGCTCAGCCAGCGGTGCCATCTTAACAAACCATTGCGTTGAAAGATAAGGCTCTACAACTGCACCACTACGTTCAGAATGGCCGACTTGATGCATATGACGTTCAACCTTCACAAGTTCACCGCTTTCCTTTAAGTCAGCGATAAGCTGCTTGCGACATTCGAAACGATCCAATCCTTCATATTTACCGCCTAACTGATTAATCGAACCATCAGTATTCATCACATTGATGCGCTCTAAATTATGGCGGTTCCCAATTTCAAAATCATTTGGATCATGTGCAGGGGTAACTTTCATTGCTCCAGTACCAAAGTCCATCTCAACGTACTCATCTGCAAGTACAGGAATTTCTCGATTCATAATCGGTAAGATTACATTTTTACCAATCATTTCTTTATAACGCTCATCTTCTGGATGAACGACAACCGCAGTATCGCCTAACATCGTCTCAGGACGTGTCGTCGCAATTTCGATAAATCCTGAACCATCAGCTAAAGGATAGTTAATATGATAGAACGCACCTTCAACTTCTTCATGAATAACTTCAATATCACTTAATGCTGTACGTGCTACAGGATCCCAGTTAATGATACGTTCCCCACGATAGATTAAACCTTTTTCGTACATCTTAACGAACACTTCTTTAACCGCTTCACTTAATCCTTCGTCTAATGTAAAGCGCTCACGTGAATAGTCTAGTCCAAGACCGAGCTTTGCCCACTGTTGACGAATAAATCCTGCATATTCTTCCTTCCATTCCATCGTATGCTCTAAAAATTTAGTACGTCCGATGTCGTGACGACTGACACCTTCCTCACGTAATTTTGCTTCTACCTTCGCCTGCGTCGCAATACCCGCATGGTCCATTCCAGGTAAATATAACGTATTATAACCTTGCATACGTTTCATACGTGTAATGATATCCTGTAATGTTGTATCCCACGCGTGTCCGATATGTAGTTTTCCTGTTACGTTTGGTGGTGGAATCACAATTGTATACGGTTTTTTGTCGCTATTACTTTCTGCTTTAAATAATTCTTTCTCTACCCACTCTTTATATCTACCTGTTTCAACTGTATTTGGGTTATATTTCGTTTCCATTATTATACCTCCACTCAATAATTTCAAATAAAAAAATCCATCCTATAATTATAGGACGGATCTACCGCGGTACCACCTAAATTCAGTATTGCTACTGCACTCAAAAGATTAACGCTCTTACACGTATTAACCTACTTTATTCAGCAAATAAACGCTCCAGGCTACCTTCACAAAATTGCACTATGCATTCTCACCAACCATGCACTCTCTATAAATACGCATCCGCTACTCTTCCTGATATAATATGAACTTAAAATAATTGTATTAGATTCATGATATATTGTCAATTTATATTCAAATATGACGCGCTTTATAATTGAGATAGATGGATAGTAATGGTGTTACCACCAGCAAAATAATAAAAATCCTGAAAATATGATAACTTGAAATCATCGCTACGTTCGCTCCTGTTTCCAGTCCGACAATAATAATCTGAGCCATACCGCCTGGCGCTGCACTTAAAAACAGGTCATTAAAACTCTCATGCATAAAAAGATTCATTATATACACAATTATGAATGTCCCTATAATCAATAGTAGATTCTGAATCAGCACACCAATAAATAGCTGTCGATTAATTTGATAAGAAAGGTCATAGAGCTGTAATCCAATACGAATGCCAAAACACATTTGAGCCAGAATAATTAGTGGGGTAGGAATCATAAAATTTATTCCGGTCGTTAAATTCCAGATCATCAGGACAGTTATCGGACCCATCATATCCGGTACAGGAAAATGTATGCATCTATAAAGATAACCTGCAATTACCATCGCACCTATTAACAATAGAATGGTTTGCATATTTAGTGCCTCTACCATGGAAGGCGTCTGGGATATTGTCGCACGATGTACACCTTCCGGAAGCAAAGAAGAGATGAATGGTACAGTCAATACAACAATCAGTATTCTCAAAGTCTGCGCTAAAGTGACGACCAATAGATTGGCATTTTTATTCTCTTCTGCCATCACGATCATTTGATTAAGTGCACCTGGTATCGAAGCTAAGATTGCAGTTTCAAGAGAACAGTTTAAAAAACGCTTTAATACAAAAGATATCATTATAGCTAACAAAATAACGAAGATACTTATTAATATGATGTACAGTAATTCATCCTGAATATCAGCTACAATTTCTTTCGTAAAAGATGCTCCAATCTGAGCTCCTAGAATATATAATCCGATTTCGCTTAACCATTTTGGCCATCGATATTCTCTTGAAGTAAATTTTTTTAGTAGAACTGTGGCAATAATCGGACCGAATAACCATGGCAAAATAACATGAACAGCACTTAGGATCAGCCCCGTTAGTAAACTCGCGATAAAAATAATGATGTAGTTCAAAGAATCACCTGCCTTCTTCATACAAATCATACCATATCTAGGTATAATAATTATACTAACATGCTCAAAAAAAATCTAAGACATATGTCTTAGATTTTAAGCAACACTTTAAGCTACTAGATCAAAGTTAACGATTGATGCTAAATCAAATGATTTTACTTGTGCATCAGAAGTTTTTTCTTCTGTAGCTTTTTCAGTTGTAGGCGCTTCAGTTGTTGCTTTTTGTTCTGTCTTTACATCTTCTTCAGCATCTTTATTATCATTACAGAACTTGAATAACAAAGGTACTAGAATCAGAAGAAGTAGCAAAGGTAAAATCCATTTCAACGGATTACTTTTCTTCTCGTGTTCTACATTATCTCGGTCTGCAACCACTTTATCGTGATGTTCACCTTCACGAACTTTTTCACCGTTTCTGTATGTATCTCCATCTGCTTGATGGGTTACATTTTCATGTCTATTCTTAGATGAATCATAGATAACTTCATTTTCTTTTTCGTTTCTGTTGTTGTTGTTCGTCATAATAACGACCTCCAGATTCTATTATGCAGTTTGTTTCATCTACATACCAATCTATATCCTATTAATCACAACTTGAAACATTATTTTAATTTTAATTTATAAAATGACAGTTAAAGAGTTATCAAAAGCATTGATTGTTTTCTGAATATCTTCTTCAGTATGTTCAGTCGACAGGAACATTCCTTCAAATTGTGAAGGTGGTAAGAAAACACCATTGTTAGCCATCTCTTTGTACATGGCTGCGAATAATTTTAAGTCAGACTTAGAAGCAATTTCAAAATTTGTCACTTTTTCTTCATTTAAGAAAAATCCTATCATACTACCAGCACGATTAATCGTGATCGGTACGTTATGTTTAGCAAATACATCCGTTAAGCCTGCTTCTAACATATCCCCTAAATGGTTAAAGTATTCATAGCTTTCAGGTGTTAATTGACTTAATGTATAGTAACCCCCAGTCATCGCAAGCGGGTTTCCGCTTAATGTTCCTGCCTGATATACCGGGCCACTTGGCGCAATATGTTCCATAATGTCCTTGCGCCCACCAAATGCACCTACTGGTAATCCACCACCGATAACCTTACCTAAACACGTTAAGTCCGGAATAACACCGAAGTAACCTTGAGCACAGTTATAACCTACACGGAAACCAGTCATTACTTCATCAAATATTAATAATGCACCATGTTCAGTTGTAATCTCACGTAAGCCTTCTAAAAAGCCTTCAACTGGAGGTACTACGCCCATATTGCCAGCCACAGGTTCTACAATGACACCGGCGATATCATCTCCAAATTGTTCAAATGCAAGCTTAACAGCATCTAAATCATTATAGTGAACCGTAATCGTGTTCTCTGCAGTACCTTTAGGGACTCCTGGAGAATCTGGTAACCCTAACGTAGCAACACCACTTCCTGCTTTTATTAGTAATGAGTCACTATGACCGTGGTAACATCCGATGAATTTTAAAATTTTATTTTTACCGGTAAATCCTCTAGCTAAGCGAAGTGCTGCTAGTGTTGCCTCAGTACCACTTGAAACCATACGAACCATTTCAATTGAAGGTACACGTTCAATTACAAGTTCCGCCATTTTGTTCTCAAGTTCTGTAGGCGCACCAAAGCTTGTACCATTTAGTACAGCTTTATTTAATGCACCCGTTACAGTATCGTTTGCATGACCTAAAATTAACGGCCCCCAGCTTAGAACGTAATCGATGTATTCATTGCCATCAATATCATAGATTTTAGAACCTTTCCCACGCTCCATAAATATAGGATCCATGTCTACACTCTTGAACGCACGGACCGGACTATTTACACCACCTGGCATCAAATTGACTGCTTCCTTAAATGCTTGCTTTGATTTTGAATAATCCATTAGTATTCTCCTTCGTCTAAGTATTTACAAATGTCTTTTGCAAAGTACGTTATAATCATATCGGCACCTGCACGTTTCATAGAAAGCATCTGTTCCATTACGATACGCTCTTCGTCAACCCAGCCATTCATACTAGCTGCTTTTGTCATTGAATATTCACCACTAACATTATATGCTACAATCGGTACATTCGAGTTGTTACGCACATCACGAATAATGTCTAAATAAGAGAGTGCAGGTTTAACAATCATCATATCGCAGCCTTCTTTTAAATCACTTTCAAGTTCAAGCATTGCTTCAAGACGATTCGCTGGATCCATTTGATAGCTCTTACGGTCACCATGACTCGGTGCACTTTCTGCTGCATCACGGAAAGGCCCATAGAACGCAGATGCATACTTAATACCGTAACTCATAATCGGGATATTAACAAAACCTGCCTCATCTAATCCTTTACGTATTTCTGTAACAAAGCCATCCATCATATTACTTGGCGCAATAATATCGGCACCCGCTTTTGCTTGAGAAACTGCGGTCTGGACGAGTAATGGTAACGTTTCATCGTTGATGACATCATGTGTATGCTCATCTAATACACCACAATGACCATGATCTGTGTATTCACATAAACATGTGTCAGCAAGTACAAGCATATCTGGATAGAGAGATTTTACCTTACGTGTTGCTTTTTGAATGATTCCTTCATCATCATAAGCACCTGTTCCGCATGCGTCTTTATGGTTAGGAATACCAAATAGGATAACCGCGCGAATCCCCAATTTGTAAGCTTCGTGCACTTCTTCATCCATAATATTAAGGCTCAACTGATAGATACCTGGCATAGATGGGATTTCTTTCTTTATATCATCTTTTTCTACTACAAATATCGGATAAATAAGGTCACGTTTATGTAACGCTGTTTCTCTAACCATATTACGCATATTGACTGAACTTCTTAATCTTCTGTGACGATCAAAATTCATTATTTATACCTGCCTTTAATCTAATTTTTTAATTGTTTCATACATAGCGTACAATGTTTCCTGCTCACTAATTACATGGGGTACATTATACTTTTGTAACGCTTCACTCGTAACTTGTCCAATCGCCATAACACGTATATCTTCTGATAAAGAAAAATACTGAAAGTATGCATGGACAGATGAAGGACTTAAAAACAATATCCAGTCGATATTTCTGCTACGAATCATCTGGTGAACACACATGACATTATCAAGATGTGGCTGTGGTTCATATAATTCTATTTTATCGACAATAGCGATATTTTTCAAAGTTTCAAACATCAATGGTCTTGCTTTTTTTGAAACAGGTAGACAAATCGTTTTATCTTGAAAGCGCGTGTCCATATCTTCTAAGAAATATTCCTGCTGAAAGCGGCTCGGAACATAATCTACCTTAATATTCAGATTGGAAAGTGCCTCTTCTGTTTTCGTCCCTATCGCTGCGACTTGTTTATATTTTATATATGGATACATTTCAAAAAATAATGTAACCGCATTTTTACTCGTAAAAATAAGCCAGTCATATTGTGCACGGATCGTTTCATCTAAAGGCAGCGCACAAATTTTAATCAATGGTTTGTGCAGTACTGTCAACCCTTTATATGTTTCATTACGACTTCCTGTGTTCAATACAACCGGCTTCATTTTAATCAATCCTTTTTATATGTCTTGATTTAAAGTTTCAATAATGGCTTTTGCTCCGTTTTGTTCCATCGCTTTTGCCACTTGGGTACCAATTTCTATCGGATTACCACCACTATGTGTAACTTTGTATTTTTCCTTTCCGTCTGGACTCATAATAAGACCTGTAAACTCAATCGACTCGCCAACCATCGTTGCATGACCTGCAATTGGTACTTGGCAGCTCCCATCCATCAATCTCAAGAATGTTCTTTCTGCTTCTGTGCATAGTTCAGTCTCTTCATCATGCACTGATTTTAATAGTGCTAAAACTTCTGCATCATCGCTTCTGCATTCAATGCCTAATGCACCCTGGCCAATCGCAGGTAACATCAGTTCAGGATTTAAATATTCAGTAACAATAGACTTATCCCATCCCATTCTGTTAAGTCCTGCTGCAGCTAAAATAATTGCATCATAGTCTTCGTCACGAAGTTTTGCAAGACGTGTATCAATATTGCCTCTTATCCATTTAATTTCTAGATGTGGATATTGATCCAACAATTGTGCCCCACGTCTTAAAGAAGATGTCCCTACAATGCTTCCCGGTTTTAATTCATGTAACGGAATATGATGCTTTGCAATATATGCATCACGTGCATCTTCTCGTACTGGAATACACCCTAGTGTTAACCCTTCAGGTAACACACTTGGAACATCTTTCAGTGAATGAATCGCAAAATCGATTGTACCATCATAAAGTGCCTGTTCAATTTCTTTAACGAACAAACCTTTACCTCCAACTTTAGAGAGCTGGACATTCACAATCTGATCTCCTTTAGTCACAATCTCCTTAATCTCTATTTCAAGATTCGGATGCTTGCGCTTTAACTGATCAATAAATTGCTGACTTTGTGTCAGTGCTAGTTTACTTCTTCTTGAACCAACAATAATTTTTCTCATAACTGCCTCCTAATAGAATAGCTGATGAAAACCAGAAAATCTTGAAGCGACCAGATAATTGATTAGCAACATCAAAAAGAGCATAACATTGATATCCATCAGCAGGCGCATCTGCAGGCGCATCTGCTGATGGAGATAAATATAGATAAAGTATCCAGTCAATAATATAAGAGAGCCGATTACTTTAGAATCATACCATATGGCATTACCTTCAAAGGATAATCCCCAGTATATCCCTAATATTAGAGAAATCAATAAGAAGACTGAACCAATAATTGCAAACAAAAACGCCAGTTGACTTAGGCTTGAAAGATCACTAATTCTAAAGAATTTCTGGTTAAACTTCTTCTTCTTTAAATAGTTCATCTGCACAATATATAATACCGCATGTAAAGATGAAACTAAAAACATTACATAGCTGATAATTGCAAGCGTGACATGTATCCATAAGAGTTCATTCATCATATGTGAGACCGTCGTATCTTGATAGAATTCAGCAGGATGAAACGTATGGATCATCATAAAGATAAAACCAATCAAGTTCATCATAAACACAAAAAACTCCGTTTTGATAAAACGTGAAAGTATGATAGAAAGTAATATAATCAGCCACGTGTAAAAATAAAAACCTTCTGTTAAAGTTTCAAAAGGCATCCGCCCTACGACGACTCTGAACAATAAAATCGAGCCAGTTTGCAGGACGAATACTAGCCATAAAAGTATATAGCCTATTTGTTTAATCCGATTTGATTTCTGGACGAAATCAAGGAAATAACAAGCAATACTTATCATATATATGATAAGTATTGCTTCGTGCATACGCATTAATAGTAATTCACTCATTCCATCACCTATTGCTCAGGATTAAAGACAAAACTGTTTTTTGAACGACGAACTTCCGGCTCATTGTTCTTTATACTTTCGACTTCATTCGTAATATTGAATATCTCCTGGAAAAACTGCAGTTCCTCTGCTCTATTCTCAGAACCACTCACTTCTTTTGCCTGTGAAATTGGATCTTTAAGAATCTGGTTAATAATACTCTTCATATGCTTTGAGATTACCTTACGATCGCGCTCAGAAAGATTAGGCATCTTACGATCGATACTATCCATAGTTGTTGCTTGAATCCTTAATGCTTTCTCACGTAAAGCAGTAATAACAGGTACCACACCCAGCATATTGATCCAATCTACAAAAGATATCACTTGTTTATCGATCATCGTATAAATCACTTGCGCTGCACGTTCACGTTCTGCTAGATTGGCATCGACCAGACCTTTTAGGTCATCCACGTCATAATTAAAGATAAGATCGATATCGTTTACTTCAGGGTCGATATCACGTGGTACTGCGATATCAATTAAGACAAGCGACTTATTCTTACGCAACTTCATAATATCCTGCATCATTGGTTTCGTGATGATAAATTCCTGTGAACTCGTTGAAGAGATGACGATATCACTTTCAATAAGCGCACATTGAAGTTCTTGCAACGATACTTGACGACCACCATACTGATCTGCAAGCGATTTCGCTTTCTCAGCTGTACGGTTGATGACCGTAATGTCTGTTGCTCCCGAGCCAACTAAGTTCTGTAATGCCAGCTCAGCCATTTCACCAGCACCAACAATCAATATTTTCTTATTTTCAAGCTTACCTAATATTTTCTTACTTAATTCCACAGCTGCATAACTTACCGATACTGCCTTTGAAGAAATATCTGTCTCAGCATGTGCACGCTTTGCAAGCGTAATTGCATCTTTAAATAACTTATTAAAAACAGTCCCGGTCGTACCTTCACTTTGTGCAAGCAGAAAACTATCTCGAATTTGTCCAAGAATCTGTGTTTCACCAAGTACAATTGAATCCAGTCCTGTGATCACTTTGAAAAGGTGATGGATTGCTTCATTACCAACCTTTACATCCGTCACAGACTTAATCGTTTCGATATCAACATCAAACCATTCAGACATAAATGATTTTACGTAGTATCTACCGGTATGAACCTGGTCAGTAACAGCATAGATTTCTGTGCGGTTACATGTAGAAAGAATGACACCTTCTAGTATTGATTTTTGATTAATCAAAGCAGATAATGCCTGCTGAATTGATGATTCACTAAATGTCAGCTTCTCCCTCAAGCTGACATCTGCTGTCTTGTGATTAACACTCACAACAACAATATGCATATTAACGCCCCCATTTTTGCCATTGTTTCTATTATAACATTTCGTTCCCTTTATGCTTTAATTCTGCTCGATTTCATAAAAAATTCACATTTATAGATATTTCTCGATTGCATTAAAAATCATCGGATTCTTATCTTTGCTTAAAGCTGTATAGCTAATTAACGTATCTGATGAATCCATATCGAGATCCTGCTTAATTATCTTTAGATGTTTTTGGATCTTACCTTTAGGTATCTTATCTTCTTTAGTCGCAATAACGATTGTCGGTATTTCATAATGCTTCAAAAAATCATACATCAAACGATCATCTTCAGTAGGATTATGACGTATATCGACAAGCTGAATCACACACGCAAGATTATCGCGAGTAGTGATATACGTCTCGATCATCTTGCCCCAGCGTTCTCTTTCAGTTTTAGAGACTTTGGCATAACCATACCCTGGCACATCTACAAAGACAAGTTGTTCATCAATATTAAAGAAGTTTAACGTCTGAGTCTTACCAGGCTTTGAAGAAATTCTCGCCATACTCTTTCGACCAATCATCGTATTGATAAACGATGACTTCCCAACATTCGAGCGTCCCGCTAATGCAACCTCCTTCAATCCTGTGTCAGGATATTGGTCAGGTTTCACCGCACTAATAATTATTTCTACATTATTTGGATTTATATTCATTGTCGTCTCCTCTTCTTTCATCTCATCTATTATACATGAAATCATACAAAAAAGAGAATGTACTGTTTACATTCTCTTCATTGTTTATGCTGACGTAACTTCGGTATTTATAAGTTCATCTTCCGTATTATAAAGCTCTGGAGATGTGCCGTCTTCTATTGTCTCTTTAGTAATAATCACCTTTTTAACGTCTGTTCTTGACGGAATACTGAACATAACTTCCAGCATACTTTCTTCGATGATTGATCTTAAACCACGTGCACCAGTCTTGCGTTCAATTGCAAGTTCGCTGATTGCAGTTAATGCTTCATCTGTAAACTCCAGAGTAACATCATCAATTTCAAGCATCTTCTTATATTGTTTTACTAGTGCATTTTTAGGCTGAGTCAATATATTCTTCAGTGCACCAACATCTAGCTGCTCTAGATTCGCAACAACTGGTATACGACCAATGAACTCCGGAATAAGACCATAGCTTTGTAAGTCTTCAGGTTTTATCTGTGATAATAATGTTGCCTCATCGATACCTTGTTCTTTAATACCGGTAAAACCAATCACTTTTTCTCCTAAACGACGCTTAATCACTTCGTCGATACCATCAAATGCGCCACCTAAAATAAATAGAATATTCGTTGTATCTATTTGTATGAACTCTTGGTTTGGATGTTTTCTTCCACCTTGTGGCGGTACACTCGCAACAGTACCTTCTAAAATTTTAAGCAATGCTTGTTGCACGCCTTCACCACTGACATCACGTGTGATGGATGTATTTTCAGATTTACGGGCAATCTTATCGATCTCATCGACATAGATAATACCTTTTTCTGCACGTTCAACATCAAAGTCAGCTGCCTGAATTAAGCGCAGTAAGATGTTCTCTACATCTTCACCTACATAACCTGCTTCTGTAAGACTTGTTGCATCTGCAATTGCAAATGGTACATTAAGCGAACGCGCTAAAGTTTGAGCAAGTAAAGTCTTTCCGCTACCCGTTGGTCCGATTAATGCGATATTACTCTTTTGTATTTCCACACCATCTTCATCATTCAATGGATTAAATATACGTTTGTAATGATTATAAACCGCCACTGCCAGGGCTTTTTTCGCTTTGTCTTGTCCAATAACATAAGCATCCAGTAACGCCATCATTTCGTGTGGTTTTGGAATTTCAGTAATCTCTTCATGTTCAACAGTCTTCAGCTCTTCAGCTACAATCTCTGAACACAATTCAATACATTCATTACATATATATACGCCACTTCCTGCGACTAGTTTCTTAACCTGATCTTGATCTTTTCCGCAGAAAGAACATTTTAAGTTTTCATCTTCGTTATTATACACTCTTAACACCCCTATTCTTAAAAGAATATACTAAACATTTACATTGATTGCAAATGATTAAACTAAAATTAAAAAACACGGACGAAATTCCTTAAAAGCAGGAGTCGCCGTGTCTTTTAACGGTAATGTATCTCTTTACAATTTATTTCTCTTTTGATTCTTTAACAAGAACATCGATTGCTTTTTGGATACGTAAGTCGTCTTTTAAAACTTCACCGTTACCAAGAGCAGCTTTAATGTCATCTACTGATAATCCGAACTGTTCGCTCATCTTAGAAAGTTCAGCATCTACATCTGTATCAGATATTTCGATGTTTTCAGCTTTAGCAATCGCTGCTAATGTTAAGTTAGTTTTAACACGTGCTTCAGCGTCAGCTTTCATGCTTTCTTTAAGTTGCTCTTCAGTTTGACCTGAGAATTGATAGTAAAGCTCTAAGTTTAAACCTTGTTGTGCAATACGTTGTTCAAACTCCTGCATCATACGGTCTAATTCTGTATTGATCATCGCTTCAGGAATATCAACTTTAGCATTTTCAACAGCTTGAGCAATTAAACGCTCTTTCATGTTGTTTTCTGCTTGTAATGTTTTTTGTTCTTGAAGATCTTTTTTGTATTTCTCTTTGTATGCATCTACTGAATCAACTGACTCATCTAGTTCTTTCGCCATTTCATCATCTAATTCAGGTACTTCTTTAGATTTTACTTCGTTAATTTTCACTTTAAATACTGCTTCTTTACCAGCTAATTCTTCAGCGTGGTATTCTTCAGGGAACGTTACTGTAACGTCTTTTTCGTCACCAACTTTAGTTCCTACTAATTGTTCTTCAAACCCAGGGATGAATTGACCTGATCCGATTTCAAGATCGTATCCTTCAGCTTTTCCACCCTCGAATGCTTCTTCATTAACATAACCATCAAAGTCAAGGTTAACAACGTCGCCTTCAGCAACTTCGCCTTCTTCTTTAACGACTAATTCAGCTTTACGTGCTAAATCAGCTTCGATTGCTTTATTTAAATCTTCTTCAGTTACTTCAGTATCTTCTTTTTCCACTTCAAGACCTTTGTAATCTCCAAGTTCTACTTCAGGTTCAACTGTAACTTTAGCAGTAAAGATTAATTCTTTACCCTTTTCCATTTGCTCGATATCGATTTCTGGGCGATCAACCGGGTTGATTCCAGCTTCTTCAACAGCTGCAGCATAGGCATCTGGTAAGATGAAATCTAATGCATCCTGGTATAATGCTTCTACACCAAAACGTTGTTCGAACATCGGACGTGGCATTTTCCCTTTACGGAAACCTGGTACGTTTACTTGTTTAACAACTTTTTTAAACGCTTTATCTAATCCAGCATTAACTTCTTCAGCTGGAACTGTTACTGTTAATACCCCTTCGTTACCTTCTTGTTTTTCCCATTTTACTGACATGTGATATTCCTCCACGAATTTCTGATTTTTTTCAACTCTTTCATTATAACATAATACATGATAGCTTCAACAATCTACAACTATTATTTTTATTGGTTATACATTTCGAGTTGATTTATTTTGTTCATTATATCAATTGTATGTTGATTACCCAAATCATCTGTCTTACTATCTGTAAACAACTGCAGAAAATAATGCGCATATGTCTGGATAATTAAATCCAGCTGCTGTTTATCAAAATATTCGAATTCCAGCGGGTATAGTAAAAGATGATGCTGCTTCATCAATAACACTGCATGATCTGCAGCTGATGGCATTTCACGCTGCAGATAAGAATAAACTCCATCGATTACCTCTTGAAATTCTGATGTTTCAAGACGCGGTAGTTTCGATATCTCTATTTGCATGGTGAGGTTAAATTTCGTTATCATCACATGCTTATCGCACTGCGCCATCAGCAAATACTGCAGAATGAAAGAAATGACTTTTGGGTGTAAAGTATTTGATTCTAATATATGCACAAACGACATCTGATAGGCGAAGTCGCCTTCATCAATCAACTTTAAGATTAAGTCACATTGTGCATTACTATCGGAACTTTGGAATGTCATGATAAACTTTCTGCTTACACGCCTTTTCGTTTCTAACGCTTGGACCGCTTCATCATACAATGGCATAAGCTCTATCAGTAATTTCTGATCGACATTTTCTTGACGGAGCATCTCTATTAATTCCATTACTGTCTGATATTGTTTGTAATACATTAAACTTTCCAGAAAATAAGGAATAATCTCGTTATATGCTTGATGTCCTTGATTCAGAAGAATACTCGATTCTTCTTTAAGCTCAAGGAAACTTTCAAGCTGATAGAGACATTCAAGCTTTAACAACTGTTCATCAGCACTCAGTTCAAAGTGCTTTTCAATTGCCATAAATAAATCGTAAGCATCTTCATAGCGGTTACTTTTCATTGCCTGACGAATCTGGCGGCTTAAATTCTCCTTTAGTTTCGGGAAGAGTATGATATCTGACATATTAATGACCTACGTTATAAATAGACTCTATAATTAACCTGGACCATGATTCATATTCCGCGTTCTGCATCAGTGTATGTTCTTTCTTCCAGTCAATTTTGAGCGTATCTGTTTCATTTACAAATACGTCAGAAGAAGCAACTTTCAATTTGAACACAAGTCCGATATGTACACGGCCTACTTCTGTGTCATCATCATTAATAAACCCAATGAGCTGTAATGCATTTGCTGAAACATCACGAACACCTACTTCTTCCTCTAGTTCACGACCCGCATTCTCAAGTAGAACATCTTCAATTTGTGCATTATCGATACGATTCATATGGCCTCCGATTCCGATAGAAGATAGGCCATGGAGTCTCCCTTCACCCCCACCTGCAAGACGTTCATACACTAAAATTTCATCGCTTTCATTTTCCAGGATACAATATGAAATCAACTGTTTATATCGTTCATCTTCTTCCATATCACCGCGGCGTTTCACTTCATACTTCGTCAATGTCTCATATATTTCAAGCGCACGTTGATCTTCCATTGAGATAAAACCATTGAAATGATTCTTCTCATGACTAAAAATCGTTTCACGATCAACGACGATTATTTGCTCATCAAATTTATTCATAGTATTTCTCCTCATAACAAATTTATAGGTTACTTTGATTTTATCGAAATCAGACAATGCTTTCAATCGATATTTTCTGTACAAGTGATGATTATAATCTAAATTCATTTATTGTGCAAAGGAGGTAAAACAATATTTTAATATCAGAGTTCAAACATGTTAAAATAGAATAACGACGGATAACAAGGAGTAATTGACAATGAAGAAAATTAGTATGCTTGAAAAAGCAATAAAAAAGAGCGAAAAAATAGTATTTTTCGGAGGTGCGGGAGTATCAACTGAAAGCGGTATCCCTGACTTTAGAAGCGCTGATGGAATCTTCATGCAGGAAACTAGTATCGAACATTCCCCAGAAGAAATTATTTCTATTGATTTCTTTAATAAGTATCCAAAACAATATTTCAAGTTTCACTTTGATAAACTCGTGTATCCGCATGCAAAGCCGAATATAGCACATCGTTTCATCACGAAACTCGAACAACAAGGCAAAGATGTAACCGTCGTAACACAAAATATCGATGGTCTACATCAATCAGCCGGCAACAGCAAAGTACTAGAATTGCACGGTAACGTTCAGACAAATTATTGCACGCACTGCAAGAAAGTCTATCAATTAGAAGACATCTCAATGGATAAAGACGGTATACCAAGATGTCTACATGATGGTCATATTATACGCCCCGATATCGTAATGTATGGAGAAGCACTTAATTCATCAGTGATTACCGAAGCAATCACTGCTATACAGAATGCTGATATGATGATTATCGCTGGGACATCGCTGGTCGTATATCCTGCATCAACCTTTGTAGATTTCTTTAATGGCGAGACACTTGCAGTAATTAACAAAACATCTCTACGAACAGTACGCAGTGATGCATTAATCTTTGAAGATTACATAGGAGAAGTGCTCAATGCTATAAAGTTATAAAAAAAGAACGCTATAGAAAATAAATAAATTTTCTATAGCGTTCTTTTTGATTTTTGAGAGAACATCTAAGTTCTCATCTCATTAGCGTCCTGGGAGGGATTCGAACCCCCGACCGACGGCTTAGAAGGCCGTTGCTCTATCCAGCTGAGCTACCAGGACAATATTTAACACAAGATTAATTATAATCAACTTTAAGAGGTAAAGTCAACAACAATCAGAAAATAAATTGACTAATAATCACATCAATAATTTCTAATT
This sequence comes from Macrococcoides caseolyticum, assembly GCF_002902665.1. Taxonomy (GTDB): domain Bacteria; phylum Bacillota; class Bacilli; order Staphylococcales; family Staphylococcaceae; genus Macrococcoides; species Macrococcoides caseolyticum. The sequence goes on along the minus strand of NZ_PPRM01000018.1, from coordinate 18,139 downwards.
ACACTATAAAAAGATAAATACATTATAAAGCAGAGTCCTATCAAAGCACTCTGCCTTACTGTTCTACAATAAAATGATTTCTTTATCTACAATTTCATGATTCTGATTATAATACGTTATCATCTGATTCTCTTCTTCAACCGTAAATACTGCGTACGTCTCCGTGTCCTCGCTTCTTGACTGAGCGATTGACCCAGGGTTGATACATACAACACCTTGTACTGTTTCAATATGCTTGACGTGAGTATGTCCGTAGAAAGCAAGATTACAATTTGCTTCAGCTGCTGCTTCTGCAAGTTTCATTCGACTTCTACCAACATTATAAAGATGCCCGTGTGTTACAAAGGCATTTATATGCTGCATCTGTATTCGAGTAGAAGATTTGAATTGGTGACCATAATCACAGTTGCCTGCGACTCTGATATACGGCTTTAATTCAGGGTCACTATAATCAAATTCAGAATCACCGAGATGGATAAATATACCTGCATCGTCATGGACCGATACGATATCTGTCAAAATGTCTCTCTTACGATGATTATCACTTACGATTACCCACTTCATACGAACACCCCTTATATGATTTGTGAATCAAGTAATTGTTCAATTGCTTTGCCACGATGTGAGATTCTTGCTTTTTCTTCACCTGTAAGCTCAGCTGTTGTTTTCCCGAGGTCTGGAACATAGAAGATTGGATCATATCCAAAGCCCTTATTTCCACGACGTTCAGTCAGTAATTCACCTTCAACTTCACCTCTGAAAGTCTTCGTTGGTTCCCCAGGGATGCTCACTGCGATCACACATACAAAACGTGCTTTTCGATTATTCTGGCCTTCCATATGTTTTAATACGAGGTCTAGATTTGATTCATCTGTCGCACCTTCTCCAGAATAACGTGCTGAGTATACTCCAGGTGCATTATTCAACGCCTCTACTTCTAATCCCGAGTCATCACTTATGACAATCTTGTTCAGTAATTGACAGGCATGTTCTGACTTTAATGCTGCATTCTCTTCAAATGTCGTTCCGGTCTCTTCAACATCAAAATCTTTTATTAATTCTTTAATTCCAATCACTTTATGTGATTTAAAAATATGCTTAAAGTCATTGATCTTTCCTTTGTTTCCAGTAGCAATTACGATTTCTTTCATATATCCTCCAATTGTATTGATTCGACATGTATATCCGGATCTTTCAACCATTCTTTTGCAATCTCAGTAAAATGTTCTGCATCACCATTAACAAAGAAACGGTGTGCTACAGTAGCAGGCTGCGTCACATGAATATTTCTAAACGTAAGAAGCGCACTCACCTCACGCGCTGTTTCTAGTCCTGATGAAATCACTTTCTTCTGATTATCGAAAAATCGATTGATATATTCCTGCAACAACGGATAATGTGTGCAACCGAGAATTACAGTATCACTTTTATGCGTCTTGAATTCCTGCAAAACCCGAGAGATAATTCGCATACTTTCTGCTTCATCCTTATATCTTCTACTTTCTACTAATGGTACAAATTCCGGACAACTTTTCCCAGCGACTTCTATATGAGGATTAATCATATGTATCTTCTCTTTATATGCATGCGAGCGAATTGTTCCTTCTGTTCCCAGCACAAGCACGTGATTATTCTCCGTTGTCATAATCGCTGTTCTGGCCCCAGGTTCAATGACACCGATAATCGGTATGTTAAATGTCGCACGCAACGACTCAAGCGCAGCTGCAGTGGCAGTATTACAAGCAATGACCAGCATCTTTATATGTTTGTTTATAAGGAACTCTGCCAATTGTATTGTGAATCGTCTTACTTCCTCTTGTGTACGCGGACCATAAGGACAACGCGCCTCATCGCCAAGATAGTAGATTGTTTCATTTGGAAGCTGTCTCATAATTTCTTTCGCTACAGTTAATCCACCAACGCCTGAATCAATTACTCCTATCGCTTGATTCAATACGTTCACCTTCTTCTGTTTCTTTATATAAAGCATGGATATGCTTGTAGTAATCTTTAACACTGTATTCGGACGCTTTAATGAGTGACTGCAGATAACGCTGGCGTTTAATAATGACATCATCAATAAGCTGCTGTCCACGATCCGTTAGATGAATATTTACTTTACGTTTATCCTCATCCTCCTTTTTGCGCATAGCAAACTCTTTCTGAACGAGCTGATCCACTAGTTCTGATGTAGAAGATATAGCGAGATTCAGATGTTTAGATAATGCGCCAATCGTCATCGCGTCCGTCTCTTTAATCCACTGAACAGCTATAAACTGGACATCAGAGATGTTATACGCTATCAATTCTTGCCGACCTTCATTCTTGATGATGTCTGCAAGTCTCCTAAGTTCATATTCTAAAGCAATAATATCCTGGTTCATAGGCGTCTCCTTTTACATATATACTCTTATCATAACAAATAATTACCCTAAATTTCAGTAAATATATAATTCAAATATATTATTTTTAAAAAAATAGCTTTCAGAAATTTAAATTTCTGAAAGCTATCATCTTACAAATTATTGAACTTGATGGTCAGAACCAAAGAATGATTTGAACATCTGGAATGTTGTTTCACGGTTCATTGCCGCGATAGATGTTGTTAAAGGAATACCTTTAGGGCATGCTGTCACACAGTTTTGTGAGTTTCCACATTCAGCAAGACCACCTTCTCCCATCAGTGCGTGGAGTCTCTCATCCTTGTTCATACTTCCTGTTGGATGTAAGTTAAACAAACGTACCTGAGAAATTGGCTGAGCACCCATAAACTTAGAATTTTTGTTCACGTTAGGACATACTTCTAAGCAGACACCACACGTCATACATTTCGATAATTCATATGCAGTTTGACGTTTCTTTTCTGGCATACGTGGCCCGGCACCTAAGTCGTATGTGCCGTCAATCGGTATCCAAGCTTTTACACGTTTCAAGTTGTCGAACATCTTCGTACGGTCAACTTGTAAGTCACGAATCACTGGGAATGTTGCCATCGGTTCTAAACGAATCGGCTGCTCCAGCGTATCAATAATCGCTGAACATGATTGACGTGCTTTCCCATTGATCACCATGGAGCATGCGCCACACACTTCCTCAAGACAGTTCATATCCCAGGTTACCGGCGTTGTCTTTTCACCTTTGTCATTAATTGGGTTACGCTGAATTTCCATCAATGCAGCGATCACATTCATATTCGGGCGATAAGGAATCACGAAAGTTTCATCATAAGGTGCACTATTTGCATCTTTTTGACGTTTAATAATCAGTTTGATTGATTTTTCAGCCATGATTATTTACCTCCTTTACTTGATTTAGAGTAGTCACGAACACGTGGTGGGATTAAAGATACGTCCACTGGCTCATATGAAAATTCTGGCGCTTCTTTCGGGCCATTGTACTTCGCCATCGTTGTCTTTAACCACTCTTCATCGTTACGCTCAGGGAATTCCGGTTTATAATGGGCACCACGAGATTCATTACGATTATATGCACCAATGGTCATGACACGTGCTAACACCAACATATTCCAAAGCTGGCGCGTAAAGAAGACAGCCTGGTTGCTCCACAATGCTGTATCCTCCATATCAATATCATGATAACGTTCCATAAGCTCAACGATCTTCTTATCCGTTTCAAGCAGACGATCGTTATGACGCACTACAGTAACGTTGGCCGTCATGATTTCTCCAAGTTCCTTGTGCAGTTTATATGCATTCTCAGTTCCTTTCATATTCAGCAATGCATCAAAGCGTTTCTGTTCTTTTTCAACATGCTGCGTATAAATTTCTTCTGATACGTCTTCATATGATTTCTCTAGACCTTTAATATATTTAATTGCGTTAGGTCCGGCAACCATACCACCGTAAATTGCAGATAGTAATGAGTTCGCACCTAAACGGTTCCCCCCGTGCTGTGAGTAATCACATTCACCCGCTGCAAATAAGCCAGGAATATTTGTCATCTGATCGTAGTCGACCCATAATCCACCCATTGAGTAATGTACTGCCGGGAAGATCTTCATTGGCACTTTGCGTGGGTCATCACCTGTAAATTTCTCATAAATTTCAATGATACCACCAAGTTTAACATCCAGTTCATGCGCATCCTTATGTGATAGATCAAGGTATACCATATTTTCACCGTTAATACCAAGCTTCTGATTCACGCATACGTCAAAGATTTCACGCGTTGCGATATCACGAGGTACTAAGTTACCATAGTCCGGGTATTTTTCTTCTAAGAAGTACCAAGGTTTACCATCTTTATACGTCCATACACGTCCCCCTTCACCACGCGCTGATTCACTCATCAGACGTAGTTTATCGTCTCCAGGAATCGCTGTAGGATGAATCTGGATGAACTCACCGTTTGCATAGATTGCGCCTTGCTGATAGACAACAGATGCTGCTGAACCTGTATTGATCATAGAGTTTGTAGATTTACCGAAGATGATACCAGGACCACCTGTCGCCATGATTACAGCATCAGATTTAAATGACTGAATTTCAGATGTTGTTAAGTTCTGTGCAATGATACCACGCGCAGCACCTTCATCATCAATAACCGCACCAAGGAATTCCCATCCTTCATACTTAGTAACTAAACCTTCTACTTCAAATTTACGTACTTGCTCATCTAATGCATATAATAACTGCTGCCCAGTTGTCGCACCTGCATATGCAGTACGGTGGTGTAAAGTACCACCGAAACGACGAAAATCAAGCAATCCTTCAGGTGTTCTGTTGAACATCACACCCATACGGTCTAATAAATGAATGATTCCTGGTGCCGCTTCTGTCATTGCTTTAACTGGAGGCTGATTCGCTAAGAAATCTCCTCCATATACAGTATCGTCAAAGTGAATATATGGTGAGTCACCTTCACCTTTTGTATTAACTGCTCCATTAATCCCACCTTGTGCACAAACAGAGTGTGAACGTTTCACTGGTACAAGTGAGAATAGATCAACTGGTGTACCTGATTCCGCCGCTTTAATTGTTGCCATAAGACCGGCTAGTCCCCCACCGACAACGATAACGTTACTTTTTGCCATTGATATGTCACTCCCCTAAATATCTATAAATTATACGAATGCGAATAACGCTCTTAAACCGATAAACGTAACGACGATAAACACTAATAATGACACGTATGCCATAGCGTTCTGTGATTTCTGAGATTGTGTAATACCCCAGCTCACTGCAAATGACCATAGTCCATTAGCAAAATGGAAGATTACGCTTACAATTCCAATTACATACAAGATTAACGTAATCGGATTGCTGAATAAATCTGCCATCATATCATAATTAACATGATGCCCTAGTGCTGCCTGAACACGCGTCTGCCAAACGTGTACCGCGATAAAGATAAACGCGATAACTCCTGTTATACGCTGTAATAAAAACATCCAGTTACGGAAAGTAGAATAACGCTGTACATTATTCTTTGCAGTAAAAGCAATGAAAATACCATAAATTGCATGGAATAGAATCGGTAAATAGATTACCAACGTTTCTAATGCAATCTTAAATGGTAAATTCCACATAAAGTCAGAAGCTTTATTGAAACTTTCTGGCCCTGCTACTGCAAAATGGTTGATGACTAAATGCTGAATTAAAAAGACACCTAGCGGAATTACACCAAGTAATGAATGTAGTCTGCGTAGTGCAAAAGATTTGTCTGATCTTGCCAAGTGAGGTCCCCCCTATAAACTATTAGTAATTTCACAAATTCAATAATACGCCTCTTATGTTTCGAAATCAAGAAACCGATTACATTTAGTATTAAAAAAAGTTTGTGAAATCAATTATTGTCCTTATTGTATCATTTATTCATACATTTTGGGTCATGAAAATGATTCTCAATTAAGTGATTTCACAAACATTTATAACTATTATTCAAGATTTAATTTCGTCTTTATTTCAATTGCAAGCTTCTCCGGTAGTCCAGCAGCTCTAATTTCTTCAACTGAAGCTTCTTTAATACGTTTAACAGAGCCAAAATGCTTCATCAATTTCTGCTTACGTTTTGGACCCATACCTTCTATTTCATCAAGTTGCGAAGATAGTCCTGTCTTACGTCTAGTATTGCGATGAAAACTGATTGCAAAGCGATGCACTTCATCCTGGATACGCTGTAGTAAATAGAAGCTCTGACTCTTCTTATTCAGTGGAATGATATTAAAATCATCACCATAGATGAGTTCACTTGTCATATGTTTATCATTTTTCTTAAGACCTGCAACAGGAATATCAAGATTAAGCTCATTGATAAGAACATCCTGAACACTCGTCATATGGCCCTTCCCACCATCGACGATAATCAAGTCTGGTAACGGCAGATTTTCTTTAAGGACTCTCGTGTAACGACGTCGTACAACTTCTCGCATACTTGCATAATCATCTGGTCCGGACACCGTCTTAATCTTATACTTACGATAATCACGTTTACTTGGTCTGCCATCAACAAAAGTAATCATCGCCGCAACGGGATCCACACCTTGAATATTCGAGTTATCGAAAGCTTCAATTCTAATCGGTGTTTCAATGCCCATTGCATTCCCAAGCTCTTCTATTGCTTTTATCGTTCTGGATTCATCACGCTCGATTATGTCAAATTTATTTGCCAATGCAATTGTCGCATTTTTCACTGCCAGGTCGACCATCTCTTTTTTCTTGCCTTTTTTAGGCTGAATCACTTTAGTATCTACAACTGAGCGGACCATCTCTATATCCAGTCCAAGAGGTATATGCACTTCACCTGGCAATATATTCTCTTCTAATTGATAGAACTGTCCGATAAAATTATAAAAGTGACTCTTCGCGTCATCCATCAGCGGAATCATCTGCACTTTACGTTCAATCAAGTTTCCTTGACGAATAAAGAATACTTGCACACACATCCAGCCTTTATCTACATTGAAACCGAATATATCACGTGTTGTCATATCACTGGTCATCATCTTCTGTTTAAACATCAACGATTCGATATGTTGTATAAGATCCCGATATTCTTTTGCCTCTTCAAACTCAAGATTTTCTGCTTTCTCATTCATCTTCTCTTTAAGTTCTTCGACAATGGTCGTATCCTGTCCGTTTAAAAAATTAGTAACAATCTGTATGTATCTCTGATATTCTGCTTGATCAACATCATACACGCATGGACCGAGGCACTGACCGATATGGTAATATAGACACAATTTATCAGGCAGGTGTGTGCATTTTCTAAACGGTATAATTCTATCCAGCAGCTTCTTCGTTTCATGAGCAGCATAGGCATTTGGATACGGACCGAAATATTTTCCGCTATTTTTCTTTACTGTTCTTGTAACAAGAAGTCTCGGATGCTTTTCATTTGTAATCTTGATAAATGGGTAACTCTTATCATCTTTCAGTAAGATATTATATCTTGGATAGTGCTTTTTAATGAGTGTCAGTTCGAGCAGTAATGACTCAATCTCTGTACTTGTCACAATATATTCAAAGTCACGTATTTCCATTACAAGACGCGTCGTCTTCTCATCGTGACTCCCCGTAAAATAACTGCGTACACGATTTCTTAAGTTCTTTGCCTTGCCGACATAGATGACTTGGTTATTCCTGTCTTTCATCAAGTAACATCCCGGTTCAGATGGTAATACGGATAATTTATTCTTTATTTGTATTTCATAATCTTCCACGACATTCACCACACATTCATTCGGTCATAAAAAAAGGGCAGAGACTATAGTCCCGCCCGCAAGTATTATTGATTAGTAATGTTTCGCAAGCACAGCTTGTAATTGTTCTTTAGGTTGGAACCCTACAACTTTGTCTACTGCTTGACCATCTTTAAATACGATTAAAGTTGGGATGCTCATCACTTCAAATTTAGCTGCTGTTGCCTGGTTTTCATCAACGTCAACTTTAACGATGTTTGCTTTACCTTCGATGTCTTTCGCTAAATCTTCTAATACAGGTGCGATCATTTTACAAGGCCCACACCAAGGTGCCCAGAAGTCTACTAAAGTCACACCTTCTTTAATATTATCTTCAAAGTTACTATCTGTTGCATTAATTAAAGCCATAAATTATTCCTCCATATCTATTCTGTTTATAAAAGGAGTATATCAAATAAATATCTGATGGTCATTCCTTTTGCTCATTTATTAAACTACAAATAAATAAATGATGCCACCTAAAAGCATCAGTACTGAAATTACAATCAGCACCTTTGCGAGCTTATACATATCGAAATTATCCATAGCTCCTCCTTACTTCAGTTCAACCACTGTAACACCGAATCCACCTTCTGAAGGTGTACCTCCACGGAAACTTGATACAGCTTTTGAACGTCTTAAATATTGTTGCACTCCTTTTTGAAGGGCACCCGTACCTTTACCATGAATGATCGTCACCTGTTCATAATTACTGAGAAGCGCCTGATCCAGATATTGTTCTAGTTTTATTAGTGCGTCTTCATAGCGTTCACCGCGCAGGTCCAGTTCCATCTTAATTGTCTGACGATTACTTCGCGGTACTACACGAATCTTATCCTCTTTAGGCGGTGCTTCTTTTTCGAGTTCATCAAGCGGTAGTTTCATCTTGATAATTCCCATCTGTACAATTGCTTCCTTGCCATCTACATCAAGGATGACTCCTTTTTGACCGTAACTTAACACTTTTACGTGATCACCTTTTTCTATCACTTCATTCTTCGTTGATTTTTTATCTGCTTTAATCTTTGTTTCATGATACATTTCACCGAGTTTTGAACGTTTTTCAATCAATTCGTTTTCTTTTATATCTGCATTTGATTTTAAGTTACGTAATGTTTTTAATAGTTCATCCGCTTCTTTTTCAGCATCTTTAACAATCTTATTCGCATCTTGTTTCGCACGTTCAATTAAGTTTTCTTTCTGTGCTAGATAACTGTCAAAATTCTTCTTTAAGTCACTATGCAATGACTGAACTTCTAACTTCAGCTGTTCGGTGAAGATGCGATCATCTTCCATCTGCTTTGCATTACTTTCTAAGCTTTTGATCATATTATCTATCTCAACATCATCCATTTGAATCATTTGTCGTGCATGCTTTATGATCGAAGGACTCAGTCCTAACTTCTTCGCGATATCAAACGCATTACTTTTACCTGGTACCCCCATCAGTAAACGATAAGTTGGACTTAATGTTTCAATGTCAAACTCCACGCTCGCATTCATAACATGCTCACGATTATAACTATAAGCTTTAAGTTCTGGATAATGTGTTGTCGCCATCGTCATAACGTTCTGCTCGAGACATCTATCTAATATACTCATCGCCAGTGCCGCACCTTCACTTGGATCTGTTCCTGCACCAAGTTCATCAAACATAACGAAACTGTTACTTGTCATCTCTTTTAATATCGATACAATATTTGTCATATGGCTTGAGAACGTTGAAAGTGACTGCTCAATTGACTGTTCATCACCGATATCACAGAATACTTCGTCGAAAACGCTGATTGTTGCCCCTTCTGCTGCAGGTATCATCATACCGCTTTGTGTCATCAAGATAATCAGGCCGGTTGTTTTTAATGTTACTGTCTTACCACCTGTATTGGGTCCAGTTATGATGACGGTCTGTGTATCACCGATAAAACTGATATTATTTTTTACGACCGTATCAGCCGGTAATAACGGATGCCAGGCGCCTGGTAGATCTACAGTACGCGCATTTACAACATTCGGCATAACCATCTTGTTACGATTTCCATATTTCGCTTTAGCCATAAGTACGTCTAAATCAGATAACACATCCGTCGAATATGTCAGTGCATTATCATATTCTGCGACTTCATTCGTCAGTTCATACAGAATACGCTCAACTTCTTCTTGCTCACGATGTGTTACTGCACTGAGTTCAGTCGATAACTGGACAATGCTATTTGGTTCAATATAAAATGTCTGTCCGCTACTTGAAGTATCATGAACAATACCGGGAAAATCCTGCTTATATTCACTACGTACCGGAATTACTTGTCGTCCATTACGGATCGTCACAATCGCATCTGATAGCTTCTTCTGGTTATTCGAGCTGCGAACGATGCTTTCTAATCGTTCTTTTATACGACGGTTGATACGGTTCATCTCTTGACGAATCTCCGAGAGTTTCGGTGATGCATGATCAAACAATGTTGTTTCGTCACACTTAGACTGTATACTTTCAGCAAGTTCCGTCACTTGAGGCAGTTGTTGAAACTTGTGATACATCACCGGAATTTCTAGTTCACGTTCTTCATACAAGTTTGCGATATATGTTTTATAACGGTTGACGACTTTAATATTGTTCTTAATTTTATTTAATTCAACAACCGAAAGTACTGATCCGATTACTGCACGGCGTACGAGCGACTGAATATCGCTCAGCATACTCATACCAGGTTCTGTTTGTGTCATTTCTATTAGACGTGCTTCTTCAAGCTGTGCAAGCATGCTATCTATTTCAGCTTTGTCGCTGATAGGTTGTGTCATCCTCACTTTTTTGCTTGAAAGTTCATTTTGAGTAAATGCGTCAACACGCTCAATAATTTTGTTATATTCTAATATATTTAATGCTTTTTTATTCATATAATTACTTCCCATTCTGTATCCAAGATTTAAAATCCTTACGTGGTAAAGTGTTTATTACCTGTTCTTTTTTCACATAGCCTTTTATTGCTGTACTCACACCATATTTCATTAAATCAAGCTGATCGATTGCATGCGCGTCTGTGTTGATCACAAGTTTAATATCTGGATATTGCTTTAATACGTCGCTCGATAAATCAAGGCGCATCGGATGTGCATTGATTTCAAGGATGGTATTTGTCTTCTGTGCAGTTTCGATGAGTTTCGGCATGTTTACATGATAACCATTACGGCGACCAATCAACCTTCCCGTTGGATGAGCAATATGTCTAATGTATGGATTATTACAGGCATTGATCAGGCGTTTCATAATCTCATCTTCACTTTGATTCAACGACTGATGAATAGCACCAATACAATAGTCAAGCTGTGCTAGCACATCATTGCTATAATCCATTTCGCCATCTGCTAATATATCCATCTCAACACCTGAATAAATATCAATTTCTGGATATTGTGCATCCAATGCTTTTACCCGTGCATGCTGTTCTAATAAACGTTCTTCTGACAATCCATTTGCAACATATAAACTTTTTGAATGATCCGTAATCATCATATATTCGTACCCTTTAGCGATACATGCTTCAATCATCTGTTCTAACGTATGCGCACCATCACTATATGTAGTATGCATATGAATATCACCACGGATGTCTTCGGGCTGAATCACCTCATCAAATTCTTTAAATTCAAATTCGGAACCGTCCTGACGCATTTCAGGTGGAATAAAAGTTTGATTAAAATGTTGATAAATTTCAGCTTCTGATTGCATCTGAATCAGATTTCCATCATCAGTTGTAATGCCATATTCGCTTATCTTTTCATTTCTTTCCTTTGCAAGCTGACGAATTCTAATGTTGTGTTCCTTGCTCCCAGTGAAATGCTGCAACATATGCGCATAGCCGGCGGAATCTGTAAACCCGAAATCAACCGTCGTAATTAAATCTTCTCTTTCAGCCTGTACCGTGACTTTCTCAACCCCAGCGAGTTCGACCTTTTTAATAAAGGGTAATTTCGTTAACTGTACTTTTACATTTTCACGATCACTTGTTTCAACAATATAGTCAATATCTTTAGAAAATTCATTTCGGCGTCTAAAGCTGCCCGTCACACTGAAACGAGCGATTTCATCAATTTGAGCAAGCGCTGCATCAATCATCTGTGTAAACTGATGCACTTGATAAATACTCAATCTCTCTGTCATCGTTAGCATTTCCTCTATACCTGAAAGTATGTTCTCTTCAGACTTTTTACCGAATCCCGCAAGTGCACTGATTTCATTATTCAGACATGCTGCTTTTAATTCATCGACAGTTGTAATTCCAAGTGCACCATTGATCTTCACAATCTTTTTAGCACCTAGATTACGAATCTTCAGCATCTGTATGAGCCCTTCAGGAATTTGTTCCTTCAATGATTTAAGTAAAGATGATTCATGGTGAGCTCTAATATCTTCCAACACTTCAGCGACGCCTTTACCGATGCCTTTAAGTTGTGTGAAATCAGCTATTGCATTAATATCACCTTCAAATGCCTCTAAGTTCGCTGCCGCTTTACGATATGCAGAAACTTTGAATGGATTCTCAGCCGAAAGTTCAAGTAGTGTTGCAATGCGTTCCAACTGCTTTATATAATCTTTCTTTGTAATATTCATAATACCCTCCAAAATAAAAGCCATAGACAAGTAGCCTATGACTTCATTAAATGATAAACCCTGCATATTCAAACAAATGTTTCGCAAAATTACTTAATATCGGGGTATGGTTCGCAATTAAATTTGCAATAATGCTTTCTTCTAACTTCGTTTGTATCGCGGTTATCGGAATCATCGACAATAGAAATAGCACAATAAATACGAGAAGATGCGACTCAATAAATCCTAATATCGCTCCAAACAAATGATTGAACTGTTTAAGTAATGGTAACTGTGCAATATAATCAAAAACAGTTGCGATAAATTGAAGGATTACCTTACTCAATAAAAATAATATTACAAAACTTACAACATTATAAAATGTCATTTCATTGGTAATCATATTCAAAAACTTTGACTCATAGTTCCCTTCTGTCGATGGAAACGGGATCATAAGCACGAGTTTTTGTGCCAGGTCCTTATAAAATAGCTGTGCAATAATGAACGATCCGAGTGTGCCGATTAAATGTAGTGATTGTAAGATCAATCCTCTTCTAAAACCGATAATCGTTCCTAGACACAAAAAGAATATCAATAAAATATTAATCATGACTGTTATTACCCTCTAGACGATTCAACTTATCTAACAGTAAATCGTGTTCTTCCTTTAGTTTCACATAATCATCCATCACGTTAACTGCTGCAAGCACAGCCTTTCGTGAAGTGTCGAGACCTGCATTATACTTAGCAATCTCCCGAATACGTTCATCAACAAGACTCGCAACGTGACGGATGTGGCTCGGCTCTTCTTCGCCGAGGATAGTATAGAATTGATCATATATATTTACAGTAATACGATTCTTAAACTCTCCCATATCAACACTCCGACATCGTTATTTATTTTAGTTTATGTTAACATTTTTATATGATAATTAACAATAAAAACATACTAATATGTTAGAAAGCAGGCTGAAATGACCAATAAAGTTTACCTATTAACTGATGAACAATCAAAAAAGATAGAACATGTATTACCTACATCTGATACGACGAATCTTCCACAAGGTACGAAATATCGAACAAAAATATCCGGACACACAGTCACATTATACAACTCTAATAAACTGATGATCCAAGGTGCAGATAGTGAAGTAATCGGTGAACAAATTCTTTCTAAAGCTGGTATTCAACTCACTCAGCAACTTCCAGATAGTAATTCTACCTCTAAGCATAACGTATCCATTGAAAGTATCCAGTATGATAACTACAACTGTATCGGTAGCGATGAAGCAGGTTCTGGGGACTACTTCGGACCGATGACCGTTGTCGCGAGCTATGTATCAAAGAAAAATGCTGAAATTCTGAAAGTGCTTGGTGTCATGGATTCTAAGAATCTCAAGGACAGACAAATTATAGAACTTGCAGAACAAATCATCCCGATAATTCCACATTCACTGCTCGTCCTAGATAACATCAAATATAATGAACGTAAACAGATGGGCTGGTCACAAGTTAAGATGAAAGCGGTGCTGCATAATGAAGCGATTAAAAACGTTCTGAACAAAATAGAAGAACCTGTTGATTACATTGTAATCGACCAGTTTGCAGTTCAAGGTGTATATGAAAATTATGCACTCGGTGCAATACCTGAGCGAAATAAAACTAAATTCGAAACGAAAGGTGAATCTAAAGCGATTGCCATCGCCGCAAGCTCCATTATTGCAAGATATGCGTTTGTAAAACATTTCGAACAAATAATTAAAGAGACCGGCATCTCAATCACAAAAGGAGCAGGCGCTAAAGTAGATGTCGAAGCTGCAAAAATTATTAAACTTAGAGGCATTGATTATTTAGATACGATAACGAAAAAAGACTTTAAAAATAGAGAAAAAGCATTGAAGCTCATAAAAAAATAAGCTGACGATTGTCAGCCTATTTTTTATCCTCTAAGTTTAGCGCCCATTGACTCTAATCTTTCAATAACCGCATCATATATCGGTTTAATTTCTTCATCTGTCAGTGTCTGTTCCGGATTCAGGAATTCCATTCGAATCGCTACTGATTTCTTATCTTGTGCAATATGCTCACCTTCGTATACGTCGAATACTTCAGCTGACTTCAAGTACTTAGAATCTACTTTAAGAATCTCTGCAATCAGGTCACCCGTATCTTGTTTACGTTCTACTTCCAGTGAAATGTCACGGCTTGTTCCCGGGAACTTCGGAATCATACTGTAGATAATCTGACCTTGATTAATGGAAAGTAAGGCATTTAAGTCTAATTCAAATACATAAGTTTCTTTTAGATCATTCTCTTTTTCAACTGTCGGATGCAATTGACCAATGATGCCGATTTTCGTCTCATTCACGTAGATATCTGCACTACGACCAGGATGTAACATTGGCTCATCACTTCTAACGTAACGGAACGCTAGACCTAATCTTTCACTTATCGCCTCCACTATTCCTTTCACATGGAAAAAGTCAACGTGTTCCTTTTTCCCTTGATGCATCGTTGGTGTGACAAGTCCAGTAATAATCCCAGCAACATGTTCTTCTTCTGAAGGTAATAAGTCTTCTTGTTTAAAGAATGTATTGCCAATTTCATAGAACGCGACATCTTTCATTTGACGTGCATTATTATAGCTTACGACGTCAATTAAGTGAGGCAATAATGACTGACGTAGCACCGCATGATCTTCGCTCATTGGCATTAAGAGTGCTGTCGTTTCAGCTTCTTTTAGTGCGAATTGTTTTGATTTTTCATTTGAGACAAGTGCATAGGTGATTGCCTGATTTAATCCTAACCCTTGAAGCAATGCCTTCACTGCGCGACGTTTCGCCTGATAATCCGTCAGTCCTACTTGTTTGTTCGTCTTTGTTTCTGGTAATGTGGCAGGCAGTGCGTCATAACCATAAATACGCGCAACTTCTTCAACTAAATCTTCTTTAATAGTAATGTCACCACGACGAGAAGGTACGATGACATTGAATGAATCACCATCCACTTTTGTTTCAAAGCCAAGACGTTCGAATATATTTTTAATTTCGGTATTAGAGATATCAAATCCAATAAGCTGATTAATATCATCCGTTGTAATTTGCACATTCGTTGTAAATTGTGGTAATGTCCCAGCTGAAGCAATACCACTTAAAACTTCCCCTTGTGCATTTTCCTGCAGGAGATATGCTGCACGGTCTAATGCATCAAGCACAAATTCTGCTGCAACACCTTTTTCGAAGCGACTTGATGATTCAGAGCGCAAGTTCAGACGGTTGGCAGTTTTACGTATGTTTAGCGGTGCAAACATTGCAGACTCAATCAATACATTCACTGTACTGTCCGTTACTTCAGAGAAATCTCCTCCCATCACCCCAGCAAGCGCTACTGGCGTTGTACCGTTTGTAATCACGATATCTTCTGCAGTTAATGCGCGCTCCTTATCATCTAATGTTGTCATCTTTTCACCATCAGTTGCTGGACGAACTTTAATTGTTGTGCTGCCAATCTTATCATAATCAAACATATGCAGCGGCTGTCCATATTCCAGCATAACGTAATTCGATACATCAACCACGTTATTAATCGGGCGGATACCCGCTTTAATTAAGCGGCCTTGAATATGTGCAGGTGAAGGTCCGATCTTTACATTCTTCACGATACGTGCAGCATAATACGGTGATAACGTCGCATCTTCAATTTCAATACTGATTAAGTCTGCTACTTGTTCAATCGTTTCATTAATATTCGATTCAGGTAGCTTCAATGGTTCTTCATATAATGCACTTGTCTCAAACGCAGAACCAATCATGCTCATACAGTCGCTTCTATTAGGTGTTAGACCGAATTCCATAACAGCATCATCTAGCGATAATGCAGCAAGTGCATCTGTACCTGGCGCGATAGCTTCTTCAAATACGTATATCCCTTTTTCGTACGCTTCTGGAATCAAGTTTGAAGAGATACCTAGTTCACCTAATGAACAAATCATACCGTTAGATTCTACTCCGCGTAATTTCGCTTTTTTTATCTTAATGCCACCTGGCAGACGTCCCCCAGGTAAGCAGACGATTACTGTCTGACCAGTTGCGACGTTCGGTGCACCACAGACAATTTGTTTCACTTCTTCGCCAACATTCACCTGGCAGACATTTAATTTATCTGCATCAGGATGCTTCTCGATCGATTCTACATGTCCAACCACTAAGTCCTTAATATCTTTTCTATAATCAATAATTTCTTCAATCTCAATTCCGCTTCTTGTAATCTTCTCAGCAAGTGCTTCTACCGGAACATCAACTTTTACATATTCATCTAACCATTCTTTACTTACTAACATTCGGTTCTCCTCCATCTTCTAAACGTAAAAACTGACGAATAAATCTTAGATCATTCGTATAGAAATGACGAATATCTTCAATACCATACTTTAACATTGCGATACGATCTGGTCCCATACCGAATGCGAATCCAGAATATTTATTAGAATCAAAACCAGCCATCTCTAAAACATTCGGATGTACCATACCGGCACCGAGAATTTCAATCCATCCTGTCCCTTTACAAACGTTGCAGCCTTTACCTTTACATTTGAAGCATGAAATATCCACTTCTACAGAAGGCTCAGTAAACGGGAAGAAACTTGGACGCAGACGAATCTCACGATCTTCACCGAACATCTTCTTCGCAAAGTATTCAAGTGTTCCTTTAAGGTCGCTCATTTTAATATTCTCATCAACAACTAATCCTTCGATTTGTGTAAACTGATGTGAATGCGTCGCATCATCAGAATCACGACGGTAGACTTTACCTGGACAAATAATCTTTACCGGCCCTTCACCATTACGTGATTCCAACGTACGAGCTTGAACAGGAGATGTATGCGTACGCATTAATACTTCTTCAGAAATGTAGAAACTATCCTGCATATCACGCGCAGGGTGAGATTTTGGAAGATTTAACGCTTCAAAGTTATAATGATCGCTTTCTACTTCGAAACCTTCTACAATTTCATAGCCCAAACCGATGAATAAATCTTCAATATCCTCAACGATACGGTCGAGCGGATGACTGCTCCCTGGACTTAACTTTTTACCTGGTAACGTAATATCAATCGTTTCACTTTGAAGACGTTTGTTCACAAGTTCCGCTTCAATACGTGCTTCAACTTCTGCAATTGCACTTTCTACAGTTTGCTTGGCATCATTAACAAGCTGACCAAACATCGGTTTCTCTTCGTTTGGCAGAGATTTCATCTCTTTCATCAGCCCAGTGATCACACCTTTTTTACCGATGTAAGAAACTTTGATATCTTGTAATGCTTTCTTATCTGTAATCTGACTAACTTTGTCCACTGCCTCAGACTTTAACGCCTGTAATCTTTCTTTAAGTTCCATGTTCTTCCTCCTTAATTTTAAACAATAAAAAAAGCCTTCGCTCCCTATACAAGGGACGAAAGACTCCGCGGTACCACCCAAATTTGCGCATATGCACACAGCTCATTAAGCGATAACGGAACAACCGGTCTAACTTCTTATTAGACTGCCTGTCAGCTGAAAAGATAGGTATGTGATGATTTCACTCTCACCAATGTGAAACTCTCTTAACAACACATATGTATCCCGACTGATAAAACGGCGATGTATTTCATTATTTTTATTATATAAAATGTAAACACTTTATTCAAGCCCATAGGTCATAGTATATATACATCCAAACAATATATCAGGAAAACTTTAAGCAAAAAATATAGATAAAAATTGTCATATGTATTATCATTTATATTAAGTACCTTATTATTATTTATTATACTAAAATATATTAACTAAGGAGTCTTATCATGAAAAATAAAAAAT
>NZ_PPRM01000017.1 GCF_002902665.1 Macrococcoides caseolyticum | reverse complement strand
ATTTATCAAATGAAATTTTCTTGTTTCTCAAATTAAAAACTCCCTATAAAATTTTCACTTTTTAAGTGTCTACCTTATAGGGAGCATATCAAATATCACATGGGGTTCGTTTTATAGTTCATCCATCATCTTATTCAAGTTTGCCATTTCAATCGCACTGATTGCAGCTTCTCCACCTTTATTCCCTGCCTTTGTTCCAGCTCTTTCAATCGCCTGTTCAATACTTTCAGTTGTTACTACTCCAAAGATGACCGGTGTACCATATTCTCCGGTTTTCGCAATACCTTTTGCCGCTTCATTACATACATAATCATAATGTGTCGTTGCCCCGCGGATAACACAACCTAACGTTATAACTGCATCGTACTTTTTCTTTTGTGCAAGCTTAGACGCTACAAAAGGAAGTTCAAATGCACCCGGCACTAAAAATATATCGATATCCTCTTTAACTACACCGTGTCGTTCTAAAGTATCGATTGCACCTTCAGTTAAACGATCTGTAATAAAATGATTAAAACGTGATGTAACGACTGCAATCTTTAATCCTTCACCTGTTAACTTTGCACTATAGTTCATATTAAATTCTCCTTTAGTAAATGTCCTAGTTTCTGTTTTTTTGTTTCTAAATAATTTTTATTTTCATCAACACTTTGAAATTGATGGGGGATACGTTCAATCACTTCAATGCCATAATGTTTTAAACCTTCAATTTTACGCAGATTATTCGTCAGCAACTCCACTTTATGCACACCGAGATCACGCAGCATCGATGCTGCAACGGCGTAGTCACGTAAATCACTTCTAAATCCTAGTGCGTGATTTGCTTCTACCGTATCAAGTCCTTGTTCAATCTTTTCGTAAGCTTTCAGTTTATTAATCAGTCCGATACCTCGACCTTCCTGTCTTAAATAAAGCAGTATACCGCCGTGCTCATCAATATGCTGCATCGCTTCTTCAAGCTGCTTGCCGCAATCACAACGTTTACTATGGAAGACATCACCTGTTAAACATTCTGAGTGTATGCGAATATGGGGGACGCCTTTGTAAGGTTTCACATAAGCGACATGTTCTTTATCCGAGTAAATTTCTTTATAGCCATACATCTGAAATGTACCGAAATCTGTCGGCATATGTACTTTCGCTTCTCGTGTGACAAGTGGCTTCGTTGACTTAATATAGTCAATGATAGCATCGATTGTGATCATCTTCAGCTCATGCTTTTCTTTGTAAATAACTAAGTCATCACGTCTTGCCATCGTCCCATCATCTTTAATAATTTCACAGATGACGCCCGTCTCGCTTGCACCAGAGAGTTTTGCCAGGTCCACACAAGCTTCTGTATGACCTTTTCGTCTAAGTACGCCACCTTGCTGTGCAATGAGCGGGAATATATGACCTGGCTGGTTAAATTGAGCTAACGTGATATTGTTATCTGCCAATGCTTTCACTGTCATAAAACGTTCCTTCGCACTGATACCTGTCGTCGTATCTTTATGATCGATACTGATTGTGAATGCCGTCTTATTCGGATCCTGGTTGTTCATGGTCATCGGCAGTAGTCCTAGCTTGTCGTTAAGTGCGTGCGAAATTGGTGCACAGACAAGACCTCTCGCATGTGTGATCATAAAGTTAATCGTCTCTTCAGACATAAAGTCTGTGATTGCAATCAAATCTCCCTCGTTTTCACGGTCTTCATCATCAACTACGATTATAGGTTTACCAAGCTTCAAATCTTGCAGTGCTTCTTCAATGGAATCAAACATTACATCATCATCTCCAGTTTAGATAAAGTGAGTGTATCACTCGACTTCGTCTGATTTAGAATATATTTGCCAAGCATATCAAATTCAATATGTACTTTATCGCCCGCCTTAAGTGTATTAAGCATCGTGCTGCATACCGTTTCAGGAATAATATTTAATGTGATTGAATTCGTCAGTTCAAAGATCGTGAGTGAAATGCCGTTCACTGCAATAGAACCTTTCAGAATGACGTTACGTCTGAATTTTTCCGGGCATTCAAGCTCGATAATATATGTGTTGCTATTTTGCTGAATGCGTTTTACTGAGACACTGGTGTCGATATGTCCACTGACGAAGTGGCCACCAAGACGCGTCGTCGGTAGTAGTGCGCGTTCAAGATTTACTTGCGTACCAACTTTCATCGTGTGAAAAAGCGTAATCGCACTAGTTCCACGCACGATGTCTACGGTAAACGATTGCGTATTAAATGATGTTACCGTTAAACATACACCGTTCACGCTGATTGAGTCACCGATATGTATATCGGATAATATTTCCTGACAGTTAATCGTCATCACTGTCGTATCACTTTGCTGCTTTATCTGAGAAATTGTACCGACTTCTTCTACGATACCTGTAAACAAGAGATCACGCCTTTCTGTAAATAAGGAGTACGTCGTCGTCGAACTGATTTACAGAGACAAGATTAAAATGCGTCATATCACGCATTGAGGAAAGATTATCAGTCATTAAAAACTGATGTTTTGAAGTTCCACCTAACAGTTTCGGGGCAATGTAGTGGTGTATTTCGTTATAATACTTTGCTTCTATAAATGTGCGGATGGTCTGCATTCCGCCTTCAATCAATAAATTACGGATGCGCTCGTTATAAAGCGCTTTTAATATATGTTCTGGACTTAAATGCGGGACATGGATGACCGTAATACCGTCGATGTGCTGCTCGATGGCTGAAACGATGATTAAACGCGATCTATCATAATCGTTATCGTCTTGTGTATTTAATACAAACGGACCATTTGTAACGATGACTTTTTTGATGCGTTTATCTTTGTAAAGTCTCGCATCGAGGGTCGGTATATCCTTTTTATAGGTATTGTACCCAACCATAATCGCATCCATCCCGTAGCGCACTTGATGCGCATGTGCACGAGATTTATCGTTCGTAATCCATTTGCTTATACTTTCATCATCGGCAGTTTTACCATCAATCGTTGTTGCCATCTTAATTGTGACATATGGCAGTGAAGATGTTTTACTCGTGAAAAACGGTGCGTAAAACGCAGCGATTGCGTCATCTTCTACCTTTTCAACTTCAATGCCTTTAGACTGCATATAGCTTACACCTGATGATAACGTTACATCTGACGCTGCATAGACAACCTTGCTTATGCCAGCAGCGACGATCTTTTCAGTACAAGGTGGCGTCTTCCCATGATGACTGCACGGCTCAAGCGTGCAATAAAGTGTCGCACCTTGCGCATGACTTCCTGCCATATGAATCGCATTCACTTCAGCATGTGCCTCACCTTCAGTCAAATGTGCACCAATGCCGACGATGCGATCATCTTTCACGATGACACAACCGACTGCCGGATTCATCCCAGTCTGTCCTTCTGTCCATTTTACTAATTCAAATGCTTTGTTAATATACATCTGTTCCTCCTATAAAAAAATCTCCCGAACAAAATATGCTCGGGAGATTGGAAATTTAGGTTCAACAAATAAGACCAAAAAGTAGTTTAATTGTGATTTAAGACATCAACAAATAAACCATTGCTTAATGGTGTCCTATTCTTTCTCCCATCCAGACTTTAACTGTCGGCCTCTGAATTTCAAAGAGTCAGCCTTATGCAGTGCATAAGGGTCGCGGGCTATCACCGCCGGTTGGGAATTTCACCCAGCCCCGAAAGAATGTTATTAACTTGTCTGTCAATTACGACAATTTAATCGTAACGAAGTTTGACTGAAAAATCAATGGAAAGATTTTGGGATGTTGTGGTTGGCCGTTGATGAGGTGTGATAGCTGAGAAGTGTCCTTGATACGCAGTGAACGTCATCTTGGCTCATGTTTATTTTTTATGAGCCAACTTGGCGGTTCTCTATACGCAATGAGCAGCATCTTGGCTCATGTTTATTTTTTGTGAGCCAACTTGGTGGTTCTCTATACGCAGTGAACAGCATCTTGGCTCATGTTTATTTGTTATGAGCCAACTTGGCGGTCCTCTATACGCAGTGAGCAGCATCTTGGCCCATGTTTATTTGTTATGAGCCAACTTGGCGGTTCTCTACACGCAACGAGCAGCTTCTTGGCTCATGTTTATTTTTTATGAGCTAGCTCAATTCGCTCCCCTATCCGATACCCCCTATAAAAAAGTCACCCTCATCTTAAATATGAGGGTGACGCCACATGACTATTTCAACTTAAAATCATTCTCAACAATGACTTTCCCTTTATGAATCACTTTCTCTACATGGTTAACACCATATTGATATGGTATATACTCATGGTTCTTCGCATGCCACACCACTATATTCGCTTCGTCTCCTGCATCGATTGTTCCAGCGTCTAACCCAATAGCTTTCGCAGCATTGACTGTAACGGCATTCCAGATTTCTTTCGGTGATAACTTGAGTTTCAGTGCAGCAATGCTCATCACCATCTGTAAGTTACTCGTTACGCAGCTTCCTGGATTGTAGTCCGTCGCAATTGCAATGGCACCGTTATTGTCTAACATACCACGTGCGTCTGCGTATTCATTTTTATCGAGGTAGAATGTCGTTCCTGGTAATAATACTGCTACTGTATCGCTATCTTTTAGCATCTCTTTCCCTTTTTCGCTTGCTGCGACTAAGTGGTCAGCACTGATGGCATGCTCTTCGATAGCAAGTTCTAATCCACCAAGCGGATCAATTTCATCGGCATGAATTTTCACTGGTAAGCCATGCTCTTTCGCTGCCTGCATGTATTCACGAGACTGCTCGATTGTGAACACGCTTGTTTCACAGAAGATATCCGCAAAGTCTGCTAAATCTTTCACTTTCTCTAAATCATTGATACATTCTTTAATAAACACGTCGCTGTCTTTATCTTTCGGTACAGCGTGTGGTCCAAGATACGTATGTTTCATGTTGATGCCATACTTTTCCTGTAATCTTTTTGAAACGCGTAACTGTTTTAACTCATGCTCTAAACTTAAACCATACCCACTTTTACTTTCAACACTGAGTACACCGTGATGAATCATGCGCAATAATTCATGCTCTGCTTTGTCAAACAGCTCATCTTCACTCGCTTCACGTGTTGCTTTAACCGTAGAGTGAATACCCCCACCTTGCTCAAGAATTTCAAGATATGACACACCTTGACGTTTCAAGCTCATTTCGTGTTCACGTGAGCCACCGTGCACTAAATGTGTATGTGTATCGACGAGCGCTGGTGATACTGTCTTTCCTTTCGCATCAATCGTTTCACCTGCTACATACTCATCATTAAATTCGCCGGCATAAACAATCTTGCCACCTTTAATAACGACCGTTCCGTTCTCTATAATTTTAAGGTCTGCAAGTTCCGCACCTTTTAAAGGTTTGTCTGTCTTCTTCGGTAAGATCAGTTCACTAATGTTCTGAATTATTAAATCGTTCATCATAACCATCCCCATCTATTATTTGTCAAGCATTGGTACATTGATGCCTTTTTCTTTCGCAACATTAACCGCAATATCATATCCCGCGTCAACATGACGCACTACACCCATACCTGGGTCTGTTGTGAGCACGCGTTGTAATCGTTCTTCAGCGTTTTTCGTACCATCTGCTACAACAACCATCCCAGCATGTAATGAATATCCCATACCTACGCCGCCACCGTGGTGAAATGAAATCCATGAGCCACCAGCCGCAGTGTTGATCAGTGCGTTCAATACTGCCCAGTCTCCCACTGCATCACTGCCATCCTGCATACTTTCTGTTTCACGGTTCGGACTTGCAACACTTCCTGCATCTAAGTGATCACGACCGATAACGATAGGCGCAGAAATCTCTCCAGTTTCAACAAGTTTATTTAGCGCTAACCCCATCTTAGCGCGTTCACCGTATCCGAGCCAAGCGATACGTGATGGTAGTCCCTGGAATGCAATCTTCTCACTTGCTAAGTCTAGCCAGCGCATTAATTTCTTATTATCAGGGAATAGTTTACGCATCTCTTCATCTGCACGTTCAATATCTTTCGGATCCCCGCTTAATGCTGCAAAGCGAAACGGTCCTTTCCCTTCGCAGAATAGCGGACGAATGTATGCTGGTACGAATCCTGGGAAACTGAATGCATCTGTAACACCTTCGTCAAATGCAACTTGACGAATATTATTTCCGTAATCGAATGCAACTGCGCCACGTTTTTTGTACTCAAGCATGTATTCAACGTGTTTTGCCATCGATTTCTTCGCTAGACGAACAACTTCTTCAGGATTTTCTTTACGCATCCTCACTGTTTCTTCGAATGTGTATTCAACTGGTACATAACCGTTTAATGGGTCATGGGCACTTGTCTGGTCTGTTACGATATCAACTTTGAAGTTTTTATCTAATAGTTCTTTGTAGATATCGACAGCGTTACCAACAAGGCCGATTGATAGTGCTTCTTTCTTGCCTTTCGCTTCAGTCGCCAGGCGAATTGCTTCGTCTACACTATGCGTCTTCACATCACAGTAACGCGTTTCAATGCGTTTATCGATACGACTTTCATCTACATCTATACCGATAACTACCCCACCGTTCATCGTCACAGCTAAAGGTTGAGCACCACCCATACCACCTAGTCCCGCAGTAAGTGTAATCGTACCTGCTAAGTCTCCATCGAAATGCTGATTTGCAAGTTCGCCGAATGTTTCGTACGTTCCTTGCACGATCCCTTGGGAACCGATGTAGATCCAGCTTCCTGCTGTCATTTGTCCGTACATCATCAAGCCTTTTTTATCAAGTTCGTTAAAGTGCTCCCAGTTTGCCCATTTCGGAACTAATACAGAGTTAGATAATAATACACGTGGTGCCTGGTCGTGCGTCTTAAACACTGCGACAGGTTTACCAGACTGAACGAGTAACGTTTCATCCTTTTCTAGATTGCGTAAACTGTCTACAATCGCATCGAAGCTTTCCCAGTTACGTGCTGCTTTACCGATACCCCCATAGACAACTAAGTCTTCAGGATGCTCTGCAACTTCTGGATCTAGGTTGTTATAAAGCATACGTAATACCGCTTCCTGTTCCCAGCCTTTACATTCGATTTCTAACCCTTTCTTTGCTCTAATATCTCTCATTATAATCGCCTCCATTTATTTAAATTTTCAGTTTATTGTACTCGTTACTTATTATAATCTGCTATTATATAGTTATCTAATATAAATAAACTAACTATTAATAGTATTTAGCTATAAAAGGAGCATAAATAGTGAAAATTATACATTTCGAATATTATATTGCTGTTGTTGAACATCAAAGCTTTACGAAGGCGAGCGCGTATCTGCATATTAGTCAGCCATCGTTAACGGCTGCAATCAAGAAGCTGGAAGCGGAAATAGGATACAAGTTATTGACCAGAAGCACGAAGGAAATCAAGATTACGGAACGTGGTATACTGTTCTATCAGTATGCAAAAGATATTGTACATAAATACCAGCAGACGGTTGAACAGATGTATGACTTAAATTACAGCAATACCCCTAAAATTAAAGTCGGTATATTAGAGTCTGCAAGTAAATGGGTAAGTGCTGTTATCGCGCAGCATAAAGGACATTATACGGATCAGCATTACATGATCAGAGAAATATTGACGACAGATACAATCACACAGGCCATCACCAATTATGATGTCCATATCGCATTATCAAACGAACAGCTTATCCATGATGATATTATTTCACTGCCGTTATATTCAGAAGACTATATACTCACTGCGCCTAAAGATACATTCAACAATAAAAGAAGTGTCAACTTAAGCGATCTGCCGCTGATTCTGCCGAATGATTCTTTTCAAGTTCGTAAACATCTAAATGATTATTTCTTAAGACATAACATCAGACCGCATATCGTCCTTGAGGTAGACCGTTTTGAGACAGCACTTAACTATGTACATGAGCGTGTCGGTTATGCAGTCATCCCTAAAATATACTATCAGTCTCATAATGCATCTCATCTTAACGCGATTACGATTCGTCCGAACATCAGTCGCACAATCTATATCAATTACCATAAAAAAAGAAAGCACTCCACGAGAGTACTTTCTTTAATAGACTGCTTTATAAAATACTGGGATTACGGTGCACTGCAAAAAACATGATATGCCCGACAAGCTTCGCTGTACGGCCATCTATATCATATTCTGGATTCATCTCAGCAATACTTAGGTGACGCGTCTTGCCGTATGAGAGTACTGCTCTTATAAGACGCTCTACTTGGTGAGGTGTAAGCCCAAAGCTGCATGGTGCGCTGACGCCTGGTGCAAATGCACTGTCAATCACATCGAGACATAGCGTCAGCATAATAATGTCATACTGCTCGATAAATGACTGGATGATTTCATCTGTCGTATCATAGTCGATATCTTCAGCGAGCACATATTTCACATCATATTGTTCTGCTACTTCAAATAAATGCTGTGTA
Source organism: Macrococcoides caseolyticum (assembly GCF_002902665.1). Taxonomy (GTDB): domain Bacteria; phylum Bacillota; class Bacilli; order Staphylococcales; family Staphylococcaceae; genus Macrococcoides; species Macrococcoides caseolyticum. Next base: position 13,436 of record NZ_PPRM01000017.1, on the reverse strand, counting down.
TTACCCGCTTCCTGCAGCCCAAGTACGAGATAACCGGCGTCTGCATCTTCATCTAGAATCTGTTTAAATCCTGTGCCGCTCGTTCCATATTCACTATCACGTAAATCAAAATGCGCATCAATATTGATGACGCCGATTGACTGCTCCGGATATAAAGCTTTTAATCCTTTGAAATGCGCATATGAAATATCATGTCCTCCGCCGATTAACAGGTGGAACTTAGCATAGTCATTCGTCTTATCAATGAGTTCAGCATATTCATGCTGCACATTCTCAACAAACTTCTCTTCAGTCGTCACATTCCCGAAGTCAGCAATTGATAAATTATGTATCAGTGGCAGGTTACCAAACTTTGTACGTATCGCATCAGGCCCTTGCTTCGTACCTACTCTGCCTTGATTCAGATAGACACCACGATCAACCGCATACCCGAGTATCCCAACATCAAATCGTTCTGTAAGCTCACCTTCTGCATCTACTACTTGCACTACTTGAAAATTTCTAAAATGTGCATGATTGTCATTATCATCTATTCTACCATGCCATAAAGCACCATCTGCTTCACTATACATCTAATCCCTCCTCTTCAGCTAGAGCTTTAACTGTTCGTTTCGCTTCATCAATCAGTTCCATTATACCGTTATCTAAATAGTTAACACCAGATGTCTTCTGCCCAAGCATAAAGAAACGTGACATGACACCATCTCTCATAATAACCTGATTGCGGATTGGCGTTACGTAGAAGCCGCCATCCGGATGCTCGATCAGCAAGTCCTGATTCACAAGGTTTTCAATCAGAGGATTAGGTTCAGTTGCGTCCTTGTAAGCTTTTGCTGGACCTGTCGCATTAAACACATAATGTACACGTAGCTCTTTATCCTTTGTATGGATACGGAACTTATTATATTTATACTCAATGTCTGTGATTCCACTATAAATTTCTACACGTCCACTAGAAAGCGCATCGAGCAGTTCCTCTGCTGTTCCTTCAGGCATCGGATTCGCATAATCATCTAGTATCGGTGCATAGTGTTTGCGATATGCTGCTTTATCTTCTCGTGTCATAAATGGCCATATATATGATGCAATATGGACTATCTCAAGGACGAATGACTGCATCAATCCGACCTCTTCTGGATGGCTCAAGTCAAAATTTAATGCACGTACTGGATTTGAACGATTAATACGTAGCTTCTCTACATCTAGGTCAAGTCGATCAAGCTCTTTTTTGAATCTTTCTACTAATTCTTCCAATGGAATATAACCATGATGTGCCACTTTAATTTTCTCAAGTTTCTTATGGGTTATATATTTAAACTTGACCTCCTGCATCTTACCACGTACCGACTGTACCTTACCATCACGACTGATAAGCGCTAACTTATTCGTACTATGTGCGATAAAGTAACGGACAATATCCAGACTTGAAAGGCCTGTCCCAATAACCGCATAATCTTTGTTCGCTTCAATGCTCTTCTCATGCAGTGGATACGGCCATTTATAATAGCCTGTTGTTCCTTCAAGGTGATAAGGATCCATCGGTCCAAACTGGCCTGAAGATAAAAATACAGCATCAAAATAATATGTACCATTTTGAGTAGAAACAACATATTCCTGACTAATAAACTCAACATTTCGTGCATGGTCTGTTATAATAGATACGTTCTTCTTGTTCGCAAATTTCTCAAAGTGTTCTTGCATGTATTTACCGAATAATTGTCGAGAATAATAACGATTGGCTGAAGTGTTCTCCGCTTCATCGAGATGAATCTCTTTGTTTACGTTGCTTTTTTGGATCCAGTCGATGAAGTCTCGTTGCTTATTAGGTTTCATACTGATGAGATTTCCAGGATAATTCATCAGCAGTTCGGGGTCGTCGTACTGAAATGCACGTCCACTCCCCATATACTTCTTATCATCAAAAACTGTAATCTCAGCTTTCAGTTTTTTTTCTTTATGCAGATACTTCAACACAGATATGCCACCAACGCCTGCACCTATAATTGCAATTCTCATTATATCCACTCCTTTACCTATATATTATCAAAAAATTGGGTAAACAAACTTATAGTATATAATTTTTATATTTATATAAGACTTATTCACAAAAAATATTTTATGAGGTGAAGACATGTTAGAAATGAATAACGTCTCGAAAGTTTATAAAGGCGGTAAAAAAGCAGTGTCAGATTTAAATATTTCAATCAAGCAAGGAGAGTTTATCGCGTTCATCGGTACGAGCGGTTCTGGTAAGACAACTGCGATGCGTATGATCAACCGTATGATCGAGCCAACTAGCGGGACGATCACTCTGGACGGGAAGAATATCAAAGAACTGAACCCCGTACAGCTTCGCCGTAAAATCGGCTACGTCATCCAGCAGATTGGATTACTGCCTCATATGACGATTCGTGACAACATCACGCTTGTACCGAAATTGCTGAAATGGTCAGAAGAGGACAAGAACAAGAAAGCTGAAGAACTGATTCAGCTCGTCGATCTTCCATTATCCTATCTTGACCTCTATCCCGCTCAGCTCTCAGGGGGACAACAGCAACGTATCGGTGTCGTACGTGCACTTGCTGCAGATCAGGATATCATTCTGATGGACGAACCTTTTGGTGCACTGGATCCACTTACACGTGATACTTTGCAGGATCTAGTGAAAGAGCTGCAGGTCAAATTCAATAAGACTTTCATCATGGTCACGCATGATATGGACGAGGCTATCAAATTAGCAGATCGCATCGTCATTATGAGTAATGGTGAAGTCGTACAGCTTGATACACCGAATAATATATTAAGACGTCCAGCAAATGATTTTGTGCGAGACTTCATCGGCGAAAACCGTCTGATCCAGACGACGCCTAACGTTAAAACAGTTGATGAAGCAATGGTCAAACCCATCTCCGTTACAGCTGAGAAGTCAATAGGTGAAGCGATACAGATTATGCGTGAGCGTCGTGTAGATACATTGCTCATCACAGACAATGATAATGTCTTAGTCGGCTACGTCGACATTGAAGACTTATCTGAAGCAGCAAAGAAATCATTAAGCCTGTCTCGCATCATGAACCATAATGTCTATTTCGTGCGTTCTGGTGTGTATCTTCAAGATACAGTGCGTACCATCCTTAAGCGTAATATTCGTCTTATCCCAGTGCTTGATAAGCACGACAGACTGCTCGGCGTCATTACTCGTGCCAACTTAGTAGATATCGTCTATGACACTATCTGGGGCGAAGAGTTAGAGGAGGTATAATATGTTAGCATTCTTACAGGAAAACCAGGCCGAACTACTCGAGAAGACGTGGGAGCATATCTCCATTTCACTGCTCAGCCTACTTGCAGCGATCATCGTTGCAGTACCGCTCGGCATTGTGCTGACAAAATCTGATAAACTAGCAAAGGTTGTACTCTCTATAACGAGCGTGCTACAAACCGTACCTTCGCTAGCGATACTTGCGATGATGATCCCCTTCTTTGGGATAGGTACACTACCCGCTGTTATCGCACTGTTTCTCTATGTGCTGCTTCCGATACTCAATAACACTTATCTCGGCATACAGTCTGTTAACAAAAATGCACGAGAAGCAGGTCGTGCAATGGGCATGACTCAGAACCAGCTATTACGTATGGTTGAGCTACCGCTTGCAGTCCCGGTCATTATGAGCGGTATCAGACTTTCTGCTGTCTATGCCATTAGCTGGGCGACGCTTGCTTCATATATTGGCGCCGGGGGACTTGGAGACTTTATCTTTAATGGGCTCAATCTCTACCAGCCGAAACTGATTATCGCGGGTGCTGTCGTTGTAACACTGCTCGCGCTCGTTACAGACTTCGCATTAGCATATATAGAAAAGATTACGACCCCACGTGGATTAGTTGTGTCGAAGGGGGAAAAATAAATGAAGAAATTACTCATACTATTATCCTGTCTACTCGTGCTTAGCGGCTGTGGACAGAACAACCAAAAAGAAACTGTCAAGATTGCCTCAGTATATACGACCGAAAGTCAGATCCTTGCGAACATGATCAAGCTTCTTATAGAAAAAGAGACCGATCATCCTGTAGAACTGATCAATAACCTCGGTTCAGGAACAGTAGTACACCAGGCGATGATGCGTGGCGATGCAAACGTCTCTTCTGCCCGTTATACCGGCACAGATTTAACAGGTCCACTCGGTAAAGAGCCGATCACAGATCCAGACAAAGCAAGAAGTGTTGTCGTCAAAGGGTTTGAAGAAATGTTTGACCAGCACTACTTTGATTCTTACGGCTTCGAGAATACATACGCTTTCATGGTGACAAAAGAGACAGCGAAGAAGTATAACCTGAAGACAGTCAGTGATATGAAAAAAGTTGCACAAAACTTACGTGCTGGCGTAGATTCATCGTGGATGAAACGTAAAGGTGATGGGTTTGATGCATTCAAAAAAACTTACGGCTTTGACTTTAAAGACACTAAGCCGATGCAGATTGGACTTGTCTATGAGGCAGTGAATGCAGGCAAGATGGACGTCGTCCTTGGATATACAACGGATGGACGTATCCAGAGTTATAACCTTGTCGTACTAAAAGATGACCTACAGTTCTTCCCGCCTTATGATGCGAATCCAGTGGCGACTAATGAACTGCTTAAGAAAGATCCAAAGATTAAAAAGCTGCTAGAATCGATGAAAGATCAGATTTCAACAGAACAAATGCAAAAGCTCAACTATGAAGTTGATAATAACCTGAAAGAACCTGCAGTAGTAGCAGAAGCCTACTTAAAATCACATAATTACTTCAAAGGAGGTGCGAAATAATGGAGAATCTTAATACATTCGAACAGTTCATCCATTACTTCCAGGATAATGCAGGATACGTCTTCCAGCTTTTCCTTGGGCACTTTCTAATCAGTATATACGGTGTACTGTTAGCAGCCATAGTAGGTATACCGATCGGTATATGGATCGCCAGACATAGACGTCTTGTAACACCTGTAATCTCGATTGCGAATATCATACAAACAATTCCTGCCATCGCTTTACTTGCACTACTCATGCTGGCGATGGGGCTTGGTAAGAAGACTGTAATCATGGCCGTATTCCTCTATGCCTTATTGCCTATTATTAAGAACACATATACAGGTCTCAAAGCGGTTGACGAACATATCGTTGATGCTGGCCGTGGCATGGGGATGACAAAACGCCAACTGCTGACCATGGTAGAGTTACCCCTCAGCCTCTCAGTCATCATCGCAGGTATCCGTATCGCGCTCGTTATCGCAATCGGAGTCACTGCTATCGGCTCATTTATCGGGGCACAAAGCTTAGGTGACATCATCATCCGCGGAACAAACGCCACGGATGGTACATCAATTATCCTTGCCGGTGCATTACCGACTGCGTTGATGGCTGTGCTTGCAGACATTATACTGGGTCTTATCGAACGTAGACTGGACCCGACAAAACGCAAGAAATTAAGTCAGTCTGCACCGAGTGCAGAGAACGAGTAGTTATTATGAACCCCAATATAATTATGGTACTCTAAGGTTAATTAAATCAATCGGAGGAATTCTATGAAATCTAAACAGTTATTATCACTATTACTCGGTTCTACCTTGATCTTTACTGCTTGTGGACAAGAGACAAAGAAAACAGAAGATACTAAATCTGAAGAAAAGAAAGCTGAAACCTCTACTGAATCTAAATCTTCTGAAACCACATCTGAAAAAAAAACAGCAGAGGTTAAAGATGCAGAAGCGTTAGTTGCAAAAGCTCAAGAAAAGGGGCAGGATATAAAAAGTTATCATGCAAACCTTGATACTCAGTTAAAATCAGGTAGCGATACAAGCAATGTAAAGATGGAAATGTCTGTGGATAATGCCGAAAGAACTAAGATCAGTACGGATATGCAGAATCAATCGATGGATATGTATATATTCGATAAGAAAGTAATCATCACTCAAGATGGTCAGAACTTTATTGATGCTACAAGCGCAATGGAAGACCAGGTGAAAAATCAGCTCGACCAGCTCGATTATAACTCAGCGCTTGAAACATTAAATGCGTATAAGGACAGTGAGTTTAAAGCGACAGATAAAGGTTATGAACTCACTAAGTCATTTAAAGGTCTAGATGAATATAAACAGCTCAGTGAAGCGACGGGTTCAGAGGATGCCGTTAAGGCACTTGAAGGTCAGTTAAAGGATATTGATGGGAAAGCAACTATCATATTTGATAAAGACTTTATGATGACTAAGACCATTACTGATATTAACATGACCGTAAAAGATAAGAAGATGAACACGAAGACAACAGCAACATATGATCAGTACAATCAAGTAAAAGCAATTGAAATTCCAGCAGGTGCGAAGAATGCACAATCTATCGAAGAATTACAGAAATCCGAAGAAACTTCAACTGAAAAAGCATCATAAAGATAATCCAGGCGATTAATCGTCTGGATTATTCTTTATACGCATAAGTTGTAAAATACTTTCCTCGTAACTTCAGTTTCTTATAATCATCTGCAATGCTGCGTGCATTATGATGTGCCCATCTGACGTCTGTTGCATACTGATGATGTCCTGGATTTACAGGATTAAAGCGCATACCGTATAATGTGGCCTGTGCTTCATCATTTAAGAACTCTGCCTTGATGAACTTTGCCCCACCGACTATTGCTTTTTCTGGTGTGTCCCAACCATGTTTAAATGCATATTTGGCCGCTTCATTCACAGGATCATGGTCGTAGGCTCCGATACCAAAGAAATTATAATATTTCTTATTCCCTTTACCAACCTTTCCTTTGGCATCAACAGCGACACCTTCGGCAAGCTTACTTTTACCTTTACCTGTTTCCAGTAATGCATGATTGATAAGATAGATCTCGTTAACGTCATGCAGCCTGGAAGCTCTTGCGAAACTTGTTCCTTCGTTATCGAGAATTCCCTTGCCTTTCAGCAGCTTATCCAGTGTGGCGGGATGAATCTTCTGTGTCTTACTCAGGTTTAAGAACTGATACTGCTGGGCGCTGTCGTCTGTTAATTTATCGATGTTCATATACGTGTCAATCTGTTTACGTGTAGCAGCTTTCCATACGACTCCATTGGAATACATCGCCTGTGCCTTCATCTGTTTATCAAGCGCGGCTTTATAAGTATGCGACACATCAATGTGACGATTTTTAAGTGCATTGTCTTCTGTCTTCTCACTGATCATTAGCGCGATAAATCCTAAAATAATCGTGGCGCATAACCCCAGTCCAACTAATGATTTATTCTTATCGTTCATCTATTTATAACCTTCAGCGAGTAACGGCTTCCCATCTTTGTCGACCAGTACTGTCATACCACCACTGTACCCTATCGCTGAAAATAGATACTGTACACCCGTCTGTTCATCGACGACAATATAATTAGACATCATCTTAGATGGTTTACCAGATGCAGCGTTATAGTTAGTAAATCGTTTTCCCTCTTTATTCCCAAACATATAAATCACCCTTTAATATTTATTACTTTAGATTACCCTTTTAAAGCATAGAATAACATTTAAAAACAGCACCATATCTATAATATCTCTTATATAATTATAAAATTAAAAATTTACTTCTTCCTTTCTGTTAATGTATAATCATAAAAAATAAGGAGGGATATCAATTGCCAGAACTTCAGCTCATAAAACCGTCAATTGAATACAAGACAGATATCTTAAGCTATCGTGCAGATTTCGCAGTGAACAATGAGATTATTCATGGTTCATCGTCACTTCATAATTTTGATACCTTTGATCACTGGCTCGAACGCATCCAAGATGGGGAGATTCTAGATCGCCTCCCAGAAGGATTTGTACCTTCTACACAATTTCTATGTATCAATGAAGATCAGAAGATTGTGGGTATGATTCATATCAGACATTATTTAAATGACTATTTAAATAATGTCGGGGGACATATCGGTTATTCAGTAAGACCCGATGAAAGACGACAAGGTGTTGCAAAGTGGATGTTGCATCAAGCACTGCTATTCCTTCAAACTAAAGGAGTGAAGAAGGCTCTTGTGACTTGTGACCATAATAATATTGCTAGTAGGAACACCATTCTAGCTTGTCGTGGCGTCTACGAGAATAGCATACATGATACACATGATGATATTGATGTAGACCGTTACTGGATCAATCTACAAAAAATTTAACATTCATTAATATAACCTACAAAAAAAGCAATCCGCTCTGGATTGCTTTTAGTTATTCTTCATCCATGGCTGGTATGCCACGTTTGATGCTTCACAAGCGAGCTTGTCTTTATCACGATCATGTTTCTTGTTATAAGAGATATGATGAATTGTCACGCCATATGGATAGTATTTTTTCATTGCCGTACAATTTTTAAATGTCTTCGGTGCACCTTTACGATATTTTGAAGTTGGATAACCAGCTTTCGTTGCAGGCTGTTTCGCAACTGGCTTTGCAGCTGGCTTTGCAGCTGGCTTAGCTGCTGGTTTTGGTGCTGGTTTAACGACGGGCTTCTTCGGATTATAGATGAATCCTTCCCCACGTGTGTTCACATACCCAGGGATCGACCAGATACGAAGTTTCTTAGCCTTCGCAACCGACTCGGTCTTCTTAAGCGCATTTAAATAATACTTCTGAGAATAGACGTAGCCTATACGTGCATATCCTGAACGTACCATTTCATCATTCACTAAACGATTGTTGGCATATAGATAAACAAGATGACGTCCATAACGGTCTGTCTTTTGATTGTTATCATACTGCATCGAAAGATTCGCATAACGTAAGTAGCTGTCCAGATATTTCCCCGCTTCTACCGCATATGGCTGGACAGGTTTCTTTGGATCCTTTGATTCAGGTGTATCAATAAGCAACAAACGAAGTGTGAGTGCTTTGTTACCTTGCTTAACGCGTACAGTATCACCATCAACTACTGATACAAACTTCACCGGAATTTTCTTTGAAATGGCATGTGATTGAGTAGCTGGGTAAAAAGAAAACAATAATAATAAAATAGTAAAAATTTTAATACGCTTCATTTTTTCCTCCAGAATAATTTATTTTACTATCATTATAATCAACCTGTACCAAAAAGATAGACTAAAATTTAATATTTTTTTATTTTTTTGTTAAAATATAGAAAATACTGTCAGAAGGCTTCATAATGGCGATTAAAATCTTATTCTTGTTCAACTTTATTATCATACCTATCGTTCGGGTCGCTGGCAGCTTGATATTTGCAGCGATAGGAAATAGAAGTTTATCAGAAGCATAGGCTCGGTGTATGTGCATTTTACTCCTTCTTCTTAAGCGTGTTTGTATATATATTCTATATTAGAAAGAAGGTTTGGGAATGATTGAAGAGCAAAAGAAAAATAAAATCGAAATGGTACAAAGTATATTTCTAGGGTTATTAGGACTTGGTTTAATAATTAAAATATTTATCCCTGTGTTTGAATATGTTATGGACATTGCAGCAGTTGGTTTAGTGACTACACTGCTTTATAAAGCAACGCTGGGAAAACATACAGGTAAAGCCTTTTTATATTCATTGCTGTTACTTTTAATATTTATCTTAATATTTACGCAACATATGAATTAAAATAACCATCCCATAAGTTATTTATGGGATGGTTATTTTTCATATATATCCACGCAATAATGCCAGACATGATACAGAGTACAATGATATTCTATGCGATTATAATTTAATTGTCTTATTCGTTACTCCCCATACCACTCTGCTTCCGATATCACTTCATTTATATCGAAGTCGTGTGCATATTCTCGTTCAAACTCACGCTTGATCCATTCAATGACTAATGTATCTTCAGAGATGACATCAATATAGAATGGACTGAGTCTAATGAAAGTCTGCTCGTTATACAAATAACTGATAAATGGAGGGTTTTCTTTAACTTTCGTATATTTGATATAGTTTACCACATCTGATTGACTCAGATGATTAATATTCGCCATCATCACTACTAGATCATGGTGCTTCTGTTCTATCTTATATTCCTGATAATTTGTAATATTCAATACCGTCCATAACCTGAAATTACATTTATTGTAGGGACTTGATAAATATAATAGATTAACATCTCCATCAAAGATGTGACCCACTAATCTTCGATACTTAAAATACGTTAAACGCGGCTCGTAAAACCTCACGCGATGCTGATTTTCAAACTGTAAGAATGGCGATAGCTGTTTATTTAAAATATCATATCCTGCACTAATAATAGATGACATGGTATTACTCCCTTCATTATAATCCATGTTTTAATAATATATATAATTTTCAACTTTAGCAAAGTATGTTATAATAAATATACAAAAAAATAGCTCGTATCTTATTCAGAGTAGGTGGAGGGACTTGGCCCTATGAAACCTCAGCAGCAGGCTTATGCACTGTGCTAATTCCAACAAGATGTAATCTTGAAAGATAAGAAGTTCTTAACAAAGCTCTTCTTACTTTAAGATGAGCTTATTTTTATTGTAATCATTTTATAAGGAGTGTTTTGTATGAGAACAAGAGCAGATGTATTAGCAGAATTGTATGAGGTAAGAAAGAGAAAGCCGAATTCCTATGCTTCTAATATGCATAAGGTCGGCAAGATCAATGAGCTGGAACGTGAACTTAGAGAAATCGAAACAGGGCACCAGCTTCCTTCCGTCAGTAAAGAACGAGAGAAGAAAATAGAGTTTGTCGTAGAGGGCCTGAAGATTACGATAGAGCATCTATAAAAAAAGGAAATCCTAGTGATAGATTATCACTGGGATTTCCTTCTATATTTAAGCGCTTGCTATCATCTATTCAGGTTTAAGTACAACTTTGATATTGTTGTCTTTCTTCTTATCAAATACTTTATAAGCTTCATCGGCTTTTTCTAGTGGGAAAGTATGGGTAATGATCTCTGTAGGATCAAATACTTCGTCTTTAATCATCTGATAGAGTTTAGGCATTAAGTGAATTACAGGTGCTTGTCCACTTGTCACCTTAACGTTACGGTTAAAGATCAGATCAACCGGGAAATTATCTGCAGGAGTACCGTAGATTCCCGTAAGCTGGATTGTACCGAACTTTCTTACAGATTCAGCAGCTGTAATGATCGGGCTAATTGTACCACGTTGCTGAGAACGTCTTGATAACTTCGGTTCTGGACTTGATTGTTGTCCGTCCATACCTACACAGTCAATGACAACATCTGCGCCACCTTGTGTCTTTTCTTTAAGCAACTTTCCAATTTCCTTTTCTTCATCGAAGTTATACACTTCAGCACCGTTATACTTTTTCGCATGATCAAGACGATGTTGTACATTATCGATTGCAATAACTCTTTCAGCACCTTTTAACTTTGCAAACTTCTGTGCCATTAATCCAATAGGACCACAACCTAACACAATTACAGTGTCTCCTGGTTTAACGCCTGCATGTTCTACACTCCAGTATGCAGTAGGTACAACGTCTGATAAGAATAATACCTGCTCATCCTTTAAGTTATTATCTGGCACCTTAAATGAAGAGAAGTCAGCATGCGGTACTCTTAAATACTCTGCCTGTCCACCCCAATGATTGCCATGAAGGTTACCAAAACCAAATAATCCGCCGTTATCTAACTTCCAGTTAGCAGGCGTCTCATTAGAATTATCACATTGAGATTCCATATCATGCTGACAGTAGAAACATTCACCACAGCCAATATTAAAAGGAATAACGACACGATCACCCTTCTTCAGGTTCTTTACATCCTTACCTACTTCTTCTACAATCCCCATAGGTTCATGTCCGATAACAAAACCAGGTTCCATAAATAAGTCACCTTGGTGATATAGATGTAAATCTGATCCACAAATACCTGAAGCTGTTATCTTGATAATCGCATCAGTGGATTCGATAATCTTAGCATCTTCGACTTCTTTCGTTACCATCTTCTTGTGTCCTTGATAAGTTACTGCCTTCATATATAGAAACCCCCATCTAGTACAATTTTTGAATCTGTTACTGTATACCTCTTTTACATATTTCCAAACATGTATTTTATGAAAGCGTATGCCTGATCAAGAAGATAATAGAAGAGATACCGTGGCGGAGTAAGTAACGAAATTTACAAATAAAGATTACTGCTACTATCATAATATCTTTATTTCTTTGAATTTCTACCTTCATCTCTATTAATGAAGATATTCGCAATTCTTCCGAGTATACCATCATTAAAATCCGCTCCACCAAAGGCCGCTTTTTCATAAGTTTCGTCTTCTCTCCCCTTTAGACCCGGTGCATCAAAATCAGTATTACCCGTACAGCCGGCAGGATTATGTTCACCATGGTGCTTTGGTGGCCAGTTATTATTTCTCTCGGTCATAATATTTTCTCCTTTGCATTTAAAATTTAAATTTCATATATTGTATTGAAAGTAAAAATTAAAACACAAATTGTAACTATCCTATATTTATTACATTAAAATAAATTTCATATTATACGATAATTTTCAATATACAACAATGATTTATCAGCCATTTGTACAGTCCACCTAAATAGATAGTCCCATAAAAATAACCCTTGTGCTTCTAGTTATCAAATGCGATTGATGTTACAATTGCAAATCTATCCATATTAAAGACTGGAAAAGCAAAGGCAGTTCGTATTAGTACTTTAGAAGCAATATGTGACTATCTTGATTGTCAGCCTGGTGATATTATTGTCAATGAAAAGAAGGTATCTGACTGATTTCAGATACCTTCTTTTCATTTCTTATATATGACAATGCCCCGATCATCATATGGGTAGTAAAATATATCTTCATCTAAATTTGTAATTATTGTTAAAACAGATGCTTTTCTAAAGGTTTGAGATTCATATGCAAAATCTTGATAACAAATATCTTTAACTAGTTTTTGTAAATTCAAATCACTTTTGTTAATAATATATGCATATTGATGACAATTATCACTTAGTTCATTATGATAAAGATTAAAATTAAATCGTTCAAATTGCTTAAAATACTTTATTAAATTTAAACGATAATACCTATCTTTATATGCAACACAAAATATTATCTTTATCTGTTCAACATCTTTGAATAAAACATGAAAATAATCCGCTATTTCAAATCTTACCTGTTCAAATACAGCGTGATTGAGTTTATCATTATCTATAAAACGACTTTGATTTTTTACGAGTTCAATATGTTCGAACTCTAAATTTTGTTCGATAATATCTCTAGACATAAGTTGATAGTAATCCATAAAGCCTCCAATGTCTGTTATGTTATTACATATATATTAATTTCAATCAATTTTAAGTTGGAGATTTCCTATGCGCAAACTAGAGGTTGTCCCGTATAATTCTGACGAGACATAATATCCTAGAATAAAAGTAAAACTATTATATATACTATATGCATTAGCTAATGAATTAAACTTTTCTAT
>NZ_PPRM01000016.1 GCF_002902665.1 Macrococcoides caseolyticum | reverse complement strand
TAGTCATGTGCCGTAAGATTACTGTATTCAGAGATACTGAGATGTTCCAGTTGAAGCTTTTGGATGAGCCTGTCACCAATCTGATGTTCATATGTTGATAGATAGTCATTATGTTTATCCCTGAGTGTCTCACGTTTCTTGGGGTCATCAATCTGACTGATTTTGTTCTGTGCAACTGAAAAATGTTGATGTGTAACATGCTTCTTCACGGTCGTATCCAGTAATCCTTTATCCACTAAGCCTTCCAGATAGGTCTCAGCTATGTTGGACTGCTGTTGGACTTTCTGTACATGTAGATGCGCCTGATAATAAGGCAACGGTGATAAAGGCGTCCATGTACTGATCGTGAACCCTATGCCGAAGAGCATCACAGATAAAGGCAGTGTGAATCTTAACGATGCGAGATGGTCTTCAAGTTTTGCCATCAATACGAATATTAAATA
>NZ_PPRM01000015.1 GCF_002902665.1 Macrococcoides caseolyticum | reverse complement strand
AGATGTGTATAAGAGACAGCTATACGACCTCAAGGTCGCAAGGCAGATGATATTGAAGATGCTCTTCACTCTATGTTTTCAGCTTTACCTCCTCATATATTTAAATCGATTACTTTCGATTGTGGTAAGGAGTTCTCCAACTGGAAAACAATCTGTAATCGACACGATATTTCGATATTCTTTGCTGACCCCGGCACTCCGTCGCAACGTGGATTGAATGAACATTCTAACGGGATACTTAGACGCAGTGAATTAGAAAAAGAATTAGACTTTAGTTCAGTCACTGATGATCATATCATTAATGTTGCTCAAAATATTAATCATCGTCCGAAAAAATCACTGGGCTATAAAACACCATTGGAAGTATTTATAACTTTCATCGAAGATGAGAAATTGTCTAGCTTATTTTGACAAACGAAAATATAACATGAACTTATTAAGTCTAGGGGTATTAGCGGGGTATTATTCATGCAAAAAACATATAAAAAAGCACCTCTCGAATATTTTCGAGAAGTGCTGTAAACATTGATATAACAATGATATTAACGTTTTGAGAACTGTGGTGAACGACGAGCGCCTTTAAGACCTGGCTTCTTACGTTCAAAAAACTTTAGGATTTCGTACAGTTGTATAGACTATCGTAAGCATTGATATTAAAGGATTTCTGATTTTTTCGATTGCATAGAATAGCGCCAAATATCACTCAGGGGTAACTAAAGGGTAACTAAATAAACTGCTGGCCGGTGGTTATTTCAATTTTCTTTTTCAACTGGAATCCAAAGTTCCATACTATAATTTTCTTTTTTCATATCTCCTTCAAAATATACTTCTAAATCTGGTTTGCCAGAATGACGGTATCCTTCTTCAGGAAAGAAAACTTCCATTGCGTATTTCCAGCCTTCTTGTATACATTCTGGAACTTTGCCTTTTAATTTAATAATAGCATATTCTGTTTCTTCAATTTCCATAAAATCTAAATTCATTTTTTTATCAATCTCACTCTTTCTAATATCATATGAAGCCATATAATTTAATTTATTCGCTTCATTTGTTATCAAGCATACTCCATATGATTTTCCATTACCAAAATGAGATAATTCTTTATGACTATACCTTTTATATAGCTCTAACCATGCATTTGAACATTGTTCAGCATCAATATTTTCTAAAAGAACACCACAAACATAAATTGATTTTTTTCTTTGGATAGTAACCTCCATGTCTTTACCACCTCTAACACTGAGGGATAATTGTATAGGTGATATGACTTTATAAGCTAAACCTCTTCTAACGTCACTCGGTGTAACACCATGAAATAATTTAAACGCATGAGTGAAAGCATCAGAAGATTCATAACCATATTTTATGGCTACATCAATTATTTTTATATCTGAACTCCTTATTTCTATTGCAGCTTTAGACAATTTTCTTAATCGCATATATTCAGATAAAGTCATATTCGTTAAAATTGAAAATAATCTACTGAACATTGCATACGAATAAGTTGATAATCGAGTAATTTCAGCTTCATCAATTTCATCATCAAGAACATTTTCAATATAACGAATGGTATCGTTAAATGATTTAATGATTACCATAAACAATCTCCTTGCTTTATCTATTTTATTGCTTAACTGGTACCATTATATCAAGAATATTTCTAGCTTTATACTGTTCAATGAAGGGTAATGACCAATCAATTTGTTGATTATAGTTACTTATAAGCAAATTATAAGCAGGACCTATTTTCTCATAAAGTTCAGGAGGCTCATAATTTAAACGTAATCTCATAAAAGTACCTCCTTCAAACATAAAAGTTTCAAATCCAAATGTATCTCCATTATCTTCTTCTTTAACAATCGAACACATTCGATATTTGTTTTTTTCATCATAATCTAAACCTAAAAGCTTACGCCCTGTAAGAGATGGAAATTTCGCTTCAAATTCCGGCCAACCTTTCTGCTGATCTTCTATGCTATTGTCAATCTCTGAATAAATTAAATGAAACTTATCTATTTGAACTTTCTGTACATTACCTAATTCTGTTTTTAATATTTCATTCATAGTTTTTCCTCCTCATAATTAATACATAACTGTTTAAACTTATTATCTAATATTGATATTTCTTTTAAAGTATTTGATAATTTCTTGAACTCTTTATTCACACTTTCAATATGTGCTTTACTAAAATTGATTGCTATCTTTTCTTTAATCAATGCCTTCTCTTTATCAAAATCTCTTAAAAAATTACTTATATAAAGATTTCTAACAGATGCCAATCTAAAACTAAAGTATTTATGCATTTCTTCTTGCATTTCATTTAGACCATTTTGAAATATTGCTTCTGCATAATTTTCTATTACATTTTCTTCACTATGCATATATCTAGTTTTGATAATACTTATTGCCGAATTATATATCTTTCTATCACAAGGTTCTGATACTTTTTTTAAGTTGCCCCACATTGAAAAAGATCCACGTTTATATTCAATATTTTTAGCTTCCCAAGATTTAATAAACTCTTTAAGAGGCACTTTCATAAATGGAAATCCTGCCGGATCATGTAAATAGATATTACTTTCTACAAATTTCGTTATACATACAAAGTGATCGACACCTAATAAATTACTATGATTTGGATTATATTTTAAATACCCCATATCTATTGGCCCAGCAATTACACTTCCATTTTCCAAATATTTATTGAGTTTTTGTATTACTTCATCCAAAACAAAATTCTCAATATCTTCTAAATAATACTCCTTATAACCATATCCCAAAATATCTAAAGTATTAGAAATTGATTTATCCGGTAATCCATTATCAAAGTATACCAATGGATGTTGCAAGTCATCATTTACTAAAGTCGCTCCATTTCCCATAGACATAATAGCTTCAATGTACTCAATAGTGTATTCATATCCATATGATTCCAATAACATCAACAAAGAATTACTATAACACAATGATGCATCGCCAAAATATTTCATACCATCCCTCCATATATACATCATATAAAGTAATAGAAAAATATTATCTATTATATTTGTACAGAAATTATAGGAAGGAAGTTAATTTAATATTCAATAAGTATATACACATTCAAAAAATTTGTAATATGTATAAATCCCAGAGAAAAACCAGGTCATTTCATATAGTTTCAAACAGTTTCATATCATTAATTTTTAAGCAGGCTTCACACAAAATAGTTCCCCTAGGGGTAACTAAAAGGTAATTGAAAACATCAATAAAACCACAAAAAAGCACTCTTTGGAATAATCCAAAGAGTGCTGTAAACGTTGATATAACAACGATATTAACGTTTTGAGAATTGTGGTGAACGACGAGCACCTTTAAGACCTGGTTTTTTACGTTCAAAAAACTTTAGGGTTTCGTACAGTTGTATAGACTATCGTAAGCCTTGATATTAAAGGATTTCTAATTTTTTCAATTGCATAGAATTGCATCAAATATCACTCAGGGGTAACTAAAGGGTAACTAAATAAACTGCTGGCCGGTAGTAAATATCAATGGCATTTAATAATACAACTATTCTAAAATTAATTACGTATAATAATATAATTATACATTAGCTTTCAGTTTTATTATCTATTTCATAACTTATTTTTTAACTGTTGAAAATACGAGATGACTTTTTGTGTGACCATATGGTTGTAATACATCTATAAATGATTCGACCTGTTCCATATCTTCAAACAATACTTTAAAAATATAGCATGCTTCACCAGATATTCTATAACAAAAATCAATATTTTTTTGATTCATTACAAATGCTTTAAAGTCATCATATCTATTATTTTTAATTACAATCTCAACAATCATTTCAATGGTATATCCTAATTTTTTATAATCAATATCAATCGTATAATACTTTATAACACCTTGTTCTTCTAATTTTTTTACTCTTTCTCTTACTGCTGGTGGTGAAAGGTTTACTCTTCTACCTAGATCATTCATAGTAATCCTGCTATTTTCAGTTAAAATTTCTAGGATATTGTCATTTATTAAGTCATTCATATAAAATACCTCCTTTTCAAAAGTAAAACATCAAAATTTCAATGTTATTCATATTTAAATTAAATAATAACATCGTTATGATATATGTATTATATCTATAAGGAGATGTCATATGGAAGCACTATTAGTCATTGATGTACAAAAAACATTTAATCACGAAAAATTTGGAAAACGAAATAATCCTGATGCCGAAAATAATATGGTAATGATTATTGATTATTTTAGAAATCAGAACAATGAAGTCATACATATTCAGCATGTATCTGATAATCCTATTTCACTTTTTCACAAAGATAACTTACAAGATTTTATAAATGGATTTGAACCTTTAATGCATGAGAAAGTTTTTAGAAAGACTGTTAATAGTGCATTTATCGGGACAACCTTACTTGAATATTTACAAAGCAAAAGTATCAAATCTTTAACAATTATTGGACTAACCTTACCACACTGTGTTTCGACAACTACAAGAATGGCTCAAAATTTTGGATTTAATGTTACTTTAATTAGTGATGCAACAGCATCATTTGATCTGTTAGATTATCATGGAAAGTTACAAAAAGCTGAAGATATTCATCATTACAATTTAACTGCACTGCATGATGAATTTGCGAATGTAATTGATACACAAACATTATTGGGTAACTAAAAGGTAACTGAATCCATCAATAAAAATGCAAAAAAAGCTCTCTCCAACATGAGTTGGAAAGTGCTTTAAACTTGCAACAGCTGCTGCCTAACATTTTGTGAACTGCTTTGAACGACTGATACCTTAGACCAGCGTTTTTTACGTTAAAAACTTTAGGGTTTCGTACAGCTGTATATACTGTCGCAAACCTTGATATTAAAGGATTTCTAATATTTCTTCCGAAACTGAAGATAGGAATAGTATTAATTCTTTGCTATACCTAGATGTTGTTTGCGGTCCAATCTCGGTCCAAATGTTAGTACTAAATGATCTGCAGATCAGTGCTAAGTGCTTTAATTAACAACCTACATCTTTAAACTAATAACCTAATAATAACCTAACTTATTCACACTAAAAGCTCATAATATCAATATTTCAAGGTATTAATAACCTAATTTCTTATTTTTAATAACCTAATTAATTCAATTTAGGTTACTGCTTTATCCACCCTGAACCTGAACCTCTGCCTGTTGATTTAATTTTCCCACTTCTAGATAACGACTGTAAAAGATTATCAACCTTTTTCATTTTTTGCTGTTTATCTAGGACATTAGGTAGTTTATCTTCTAATAAAGAAAAAATTTCTTGTTTAGTACTTTTAGGATACTTTTCCAGCATAGTTACAATCATGGCCTTGTAATAATCATTATTTAATCCAGCATCTTTCAAATATTCGTTCTTTTTTCCTGTTAGATTAGCTACATGTGAAGCTATTATAATATTAGGATATCTACCTTCAATTAATTTTTGTTTTCTTAGATTATCAGCATCTCTTTTATCAATGCGAACGTTCTTTTGAACTTTATCTAATAGCATAACATCTCTCAAAGATAAATCACTATTTTGTACCAATAACTTAGTATAATTTTCATCAATTATTTCCCCAAAGATTGTTACTTGAACTTTTGGATTTAAAGCACCTTTATCAGTAATATCATAAGTTGGTAAAGGGAACGTTCTCTTCATTTGAATATTCATCATTTTTTTAATACCACTACCGATAGTATCTATCATATTTAAAGACACCATAGCATCTGCTAAAAACTGGTTTCTGTATATTTCGCTTGGTGTATCTGAATTTATCACATATTCTATTGATTCTGGTAAGAATTCACCGACATTTGATATAACCACTTTATTTGGATATTCAACAAGATTAATCTTACCATTCAATGTATAATCTTGATGCGCTATAGCATTATTCAATGATTCACGAAGTACGTATGAATCATATTTCTTAGTTTCTGTTGGAAATATAGAGTCATCAGCAATATATCGATAATTTAAATTTCTTATTTTGTTATAAATTTTATCTATATTAATTAACATTGGTGCTGAAAAATGTTCATAGTCGATTTCGATATTATCTTGATCTTTCAATATCCATGATACATTTATTTGTGCATTATTTAATAGTGAAGTTGACTCAGGATTACCTAATAGAATAATAGCAGTATTAGTAATCTTTGATTTCAATGTTATTTTAGCTTTATTAAGAAACGTAACATCATCCCAATCATCAACTTCATCAGCTAGACTACTATTTTTTACTTTATATTTTTCACGTGCCATTTTAATTGCTTCTTTACTTAAGTCTTCGATAGTAGCATCTTCAACAATCATTTTAGACCAATCTTCTGAAGTTTGGTTATATATTTTTTTCATTTCATAGGTAGACAGCGTATCAATTGATTCACCTGTTCTTCCATACGCTCTACCCTGATATGTAGTAGGAAGTCCTTTTAAAGCAGCTGGAATTCCGAAAAAGATAACTCTTTTCCCTTTAATAACTTTCTCAGTAACCTCAGTAAAAGAAAGATTATTACTCATTTCTTCTTTTAATTCCTGTTTCATTTTATTCATAGCTTCACTTTCTTTTTTAAATTGAGTACCCACAATGAATTTATCTGTTCCTCTGTATGTTTTAGGATCATTAACTCCAAAGACAAGCCAAGCTACTTCTTTCCCATTTAAATTTGCTTCATTACTTAATGCAGAAAAATACTTACCAAATGTATGGATCTTAAAATTATTTTGGGCAGCTTTAAATTCTATTGTTTCATTTTCTGTTGAATTGTATAAAATATCTTCAAATTTCTTTTCTAACATTCTCATAACTCCCCACCATATATTTATAAGTATTATACAATAACTAATTTGTAAAGACAGTGTTTGAATCCCTGAGAAAAACCAGGTCATTTCATGTGGTGTCATACAGTTTCATATCATTAAATCTTAATCAAGCTTCACACAAAATAGTTCCCCAAGGGGTAACTAAATGGTATCTAAACACCTCTATAAAAATACAAAAAAACACTCTTTGGAATAATCCAAAGAGTGTTGTAAACGCTGATATAACAACGATATTAACGTTTTGAGAACTGTGGTGAACGACGAGCGCCTTTAAGACCAGGTTTTTTACGTTCTTTCATACGTGGGTCACGTGTTAACATACCCGCGCGTTTTAATGAACCACGGTATTCTGGATCTGCTTCTAATAAAGCACGTGAGATACCATGACGGATAGCTTGTGCTTGACCAGTTAATCCTCCACCATTAACGTTTACTAAAACATCGTAGTTACCTTTAGTTTCAGTGATATCGAATGGTTGGTTTAAGTCTAAAATTAATGATTCAAATGGTAGGTAGTCACGTACGTCACGTCCATTGATAGTGATGTTTCCTTCACCAGGAATTAAACGAACACGTGCTACTGAATGTTTACGACGGCCTGTGCCTTTATATTCAACTTGTGCCAATGTATTGTCCTCCTCTTAATTAACCACGTAACTCGTAGTTTTCAGGTTGTTGTGCTGTATGTGGATGCTCAGCTCCAGCATATACGTGTAACTTCTTGAACATTTTGTCTCCTAAAGAACCTTTAGGTAACATACCTTTGATTGAAGTTTCCATTAAACGCACTGGGTTTTTCTCGCGTAATTCACCAGCAGAGATTGATTTAATTCCGCCTGGGTGATTTGAGTGACGGTAGTAAATTTTGTCTTCAGCTTTGTTACCTGATAAGTAAATTTTCTCAGCGTTGATTAAGATCACGTGATCTCCACAGTCAACGTGTGGTGTGAATGTTGGTTTATGTTTACCGCGTAAGATTGATGCAACTTCAGATGAAAGGCGACCCATAGTCTTACCTTCAGCATCAATTACGTACCATTTGCGGTCAATGTTTGATTCGTTTGCCATGAATGTTTGACGCATTATATTTTCCTCCTAAAATAAAAAAAGTTCCCTCTAAATCCTGTCTATATATCTGTAACACAATAAGTTTCCGGGGCTTATTGTCGTGGTTGATATTAAACAATACCGTTGTTTATCTTATAACATTTAGAGGGTGTTTGTCAATGGTATTCCTATAATTTATGTGTTTATTTTTCATTTTTCGTTAAAGTTGTTCGCCGTTCATCTTGTGTTTCTGATTTTTAAAGATAATGGCTGTGCCTTGTGGTATATCTTGCTTTAATGTTTCAGTGTCGAGATAGATTTTCTCCAGATAGAGTCCTTCTGCCGGGGCGGTCTTGCCTGCTTTTGTTCGATCTTGCGCCTGAATGATTGCAGGGATACTGTCGCCATCTTTTTGTCCTGTGCCGACGTCGATTAAATATTGCACCATGATGCGTACCATATTGTAGAGGAAGCCGCTTCCGATAACATAGAAATCATAGCCTTCTGCTGTCTCAGTGACTTCAAAACGATAGAGTGTGCGTTCTTTGTTCTCTATTTCTGTCTTTGCTGAACAGAATGATGTAAAGTCATGCGTGCCAAGAAAGTGTTGTGCTGCGTCGTTCATTCTCTTAACGTCTAGTTTTGTCTTAATATGTGTTATCTGTCCGCTATGCATGACATTGCGATGTTCTGCAACGTATACTTTATAGCGATATGCTTTGCCGATACAGTCGTATCGTGAATGGAAATGTTCACTGATCTTCGTTACTTGTGTAATGTATATATCGTCAGGTAATGCGGAATTAAAGGCATGCTGCCACTTTGATTCCGGGATTGAGAGCGGTGTATCAAAGTGAACGTATTGCATTCGTGCGTGCACACCTTTGTCCGTACGTGATGACGGGTGTATTCGGACAAATTGTTTGTGCATGCGTTTTAATATGCGTTCTAACTCATATTGTACGGTGCGTCCTTCGTTTTGTATCTGAAATCCTTGAAAGTTCGCACCATTATATTGTAGTTGTAATAATATGCGTTCCATAATATGCTCCTAGTTTTTTAAATAGAGGATGAGTAGTGTTATCGGTATAAGTGTTAAGAGTGACAACGTGTCATATGTATGCCAGTCGAGCTTACGATATTTTGTACGACCAACATCCCCTTTATAACCTCTCACTTCCATTGCGATGGCTAAGTCTTCTGCGCGTTTAAATGCAGACACAAAGAGTGGTACAAGTAATGGGATCACGGCTTTAATACGCTCTTTAAGCGTTCCTGCTGTCATATCACTGCCACGCGACATTTGTGCTTTCATCACTTTTTGTGTTTCATCCATAAGCGTTGGTATAAAACGCAGCGCAATACTCATCATCAGCGCCAGTTCATGAACCGGGAGTTTCAGTTTCTTAAATGGTTTTAGTAGAGATTCTATTGCATCTGTGAGTTCAATCGGGCTCGTCGTCAGTGTCATAATCGTTGTTAAGAAGATAATAAGTATAAAGCGTAAACTAATCATAATACCCATTATTACTCCTTGTGACTGAATGTTAATGATGCCGTAATCAACGAGTGTCGCACCACCTTTCGTTAAGAAGACGTGCATGAGCAATGTAAAGATGAGTAAGAATAGTATTGGTTTTAGTCCATTGAATAAAAACATAAACGATAAGTTGGACGCCTTCAGTATGATGAATATCAGGATAATGCCTACTGCATAGGTCTGCCAGTTATTCATCAAGAAAATTAAGATCATCATTATAAAGACGAAGACCATCTTCATGCGTGGATCTAACCGGTGCACAAAGCTCTGCAAAGGCACAAAGCGTCCAAGAATCATCTTATCAAGCATTGGATTCCCTCCAGTTCTTATACATATCAGCAAACGTTTCTATATCGAGTGCAAGCTTCGGAAACTTTATATTATGTTTCGCTTCAACTTGTCGTTGCAACGTAACGATATGTGGTGGATGGATATCATAATATGATAGATCTTTGCTGAATATTGCTTCAGGTGTCCCTTCATCAACAACAGTGCCTTGATGCATAACGTAAAGATAGTCACAACGCGCTGCCTGCTCCATCTGGTGGGTCACAAGTATGACGGTAATATTTAGTTCACGCTGTAATCGATGAAACATATCCATAATTTCCTGCTGTCCTTTCGGGTCGAGACCCGCAGTAGGTTCATCAAGAATCAGCACATCCGGGTTCATTGCAAGTACACCCATTATCGCAATACGTCTCATTTGTCCTCCTGAGAGCTCAAACGGGCTTTTATTTAATATGGACTCATCCATACCAAATTGTTTTACGAGCTCGTATGCACGTGCTTTAGCGTCTTCTGGGGCTACTCCGTAGTTGAGAGGTCCAAACATAATATCTTTTAGCACAGTTTCTTCAAATAATTGCTGTTCAGCAAATTGAAAGACCATTCCTACTTTTTTTCGGATTGGTTTTAAGTATTTATTCTTTGTCTTATCCGTGATGGTTAGTCCATCTATCGTAATACTGCCTTCAGTCGGCTTAACGAGCGCATTGAAATGCTGAATAACGGTCGACTTTCCAGAACCTGTGTGGCCGATCATGCCATAAAACATACGTGCTTCAATATGCATATCGATATTATAGAGGGCACGTACTTCAAATGGAGTGCCTTTTGAATAATAATAGCCTAAGTTATTTAATGTAATCGTCATAGTTTATTCAGCAGCTCCATTTCTGTAACAAACGCATCTTCGTTAAAAATCAATCGATTCAGTTTCATCTCAAATGGCAGATCAAGACCAATAGTTATTAAAGTCTCACTATGAGCATATATTTCTTCAGGTGTACCGCATAAAACAAGCGCACCTTTATTCATCACCAAAATACGATCACTATCAAGCGTTTCTTCTAGGTGATGCGTAATATGTATCACTGTTAAGTTCTTCTCACGTTGTAATTTACGAATCACTTCTAATATTTCTATTCTGCCTTCAGGATCCAGCATACTTGTCGCTTCATCTAATATAATAATATCTGGACTCAATGCAATAACACCTGCAATTGCAACACGCTGTTTCTGCCCACCAGATAAGTGATGGGGCTCATGTGTTAAATATGCACCCATATCGACATCATTCAATGCCTCCAGAACGCTTTTATGCATTTCATCGTAAGGAATACCATAGTTCTCCAGTCCAAACGCAACATCATCTTCAACAGTTGCACCAACGAATTGATTGTCTGGATTTTGAAATACGATTCCAATCTTTTCGTGAACATCGCTAAACGTATCTTCTGTCACATTGATGCCATCTATATAGACTTCACCTTCAGTGACTGGCATGATTGCACCCATAAGTTTAAGTAACGTAGACTTCCCGGATCCGTTATGTCCTACGATGGATATCCACTCGCCATGTTCAATGGTAAACGACACATCGTTCAATACTTGTGGGCCATCTTCATAACGATAAGATAAATGATTTACTACGACCGCAGACTGCATATTGTCACCTCGAATCTTTTTCATTAGTATAACATGCTATATTCTCTGTTAAACATCCATCAGACATTTAACACAAAAAATAGCTATATAAAACAAAAAACCCGGGATGCCAGGTTTAATGAAAAAAAGCGCGCACCCTGCCAGTTGAGTTCACGCATGTGGTTATTCAATTTGGCAGGCTACTCTGAGCTAGACAATATCTGTGTGTGGCAAACATTATCGTTGCACTCATTTGCTTAAAGTGTGTGTATGTGTAAGATAAGTGAATCCATATTCTTGATAATTTACTGATTAAACTAACTCGATGATTACCATTTCTGAACCGTCTCCACGACGTGGTCCAACTTTCATCGTTCTAGTGTATCCACCTTGACGCTCAGTGTAACGTGGCGCGATATCAGTGAATAATTTTTGAATTGCAAATTGTGTAGTTTCGTCTTCGTTTAAGATTTCAACACGACGTAATACAGTAGCTGCTTGACGACGCGCATGTAAATCTCCACGTTTACCTAAAGTAATTAATTTTTCTACGATTTTACGTAATTCTTTTGCACGCGCTTCAGTCGTTTCGATACGCTCGTTAACGATTAAAGAAGTTGCTAAGTCGCGTAACATCGCTTTACGTTGATCAGACGTACGTCCTAATTTTCTGTAACCCATGAATCGTAACCTCCTTTATCAGTCTTCTTTTCTTAATCCAAGACCTAAGTCTTCTAATTTAAACTTAACTTCTTCTAAAGACTTGCGTCCTAAGTTACGAACTTTCATCATATCAGCTTCTGATTTGTCAGCTAATTCCTGAACAGAATTAATACCTGCACGTTTCAGACAGTTATAAGAACGAACTGATAAATCAAGTTCTTCTATAGACATCTCTAGAACTTTTTCTTTGTGATCTTCTTCTTTTTCAATCATGATTTCAGCATTTTGTGCTTCATCAGTTAAATCAACGAAGATATTTAAATGTTCTGTCATAATCTTAGCACCTAAAGAAATTGCTTCTTGTGGTGTTATTGATCCGTCAGTCCATACATCTAAAGTTAATTTGTCAAAGTTCGTACTTTGACCTACACGTGTATTCTCAACTTGATAGTTTACACGCTCAACTGGTGTGTAGATTGAATCAACTGGAATAACCCCAATTGGTAAATCACTTGTATTATTATCTTCAGCTAAAGTATAACCGCGCCCTGCATTAGCAATTAAACGCATTTTTAAGTGTCCACCTTTAGATACTGTTGCAATTTTTAAATCTGGATTTAAAATCTCAACATCGCTGTCGTGCATGATATCTTTAGCAGTAACGACACCTTCATCTTTAACATCGATTTCTAACGTTTTATCTTCATCAGAATAGATTTTAAGCGCTAGCTTCTTTATGTTCATGATAATTGATGTAACATCTTCAACAACGTTTTCAATTGCTGAAAATTCATGTAATACGCCTTCGATTTCAATGTTCTTAACAGCCGCACCTGGTAATGAAGATAATAAGATACGACGTAAGGAGTTTCCTAATGTTGTACCATAACCACGTTCTAACGGTTCAACTACGAATTTACCGAATTTAGAATCTTCACTAATTTCTACTGTCTCAATTCTAGGCTTTTCGATTTCAATCATTATATATCCTCCTTCAACAACGTCGAATAATTTTTTTAGTCCTATATACTATTATAAGTGTCTTTGATACTAATTCAAAATTATACGCGACGACGTTTCGGTGGACGACAACCGTTATGTGGAACTGGAGTAACGTCTTTAATTGCTGTAATTTCTAATCCAGCTGATTGTAACGCACGAATTGCTGCTTCACGACCTTGACCAGGTCCTTTAACAGTTACTTCTACAGTTTTTAAGCCATGTTCCATCGCTGCTTTAGAAGCAGTTTCTGAAGCCATTTGAGCTGCGAATGGTGTAGATTTACGAGAACCTCTGAAACCTAATGCACCAGCAGATGACCATGATAAAGCATTACCGAATTCATCAGTAATTGTTACGATTGTATTGTTGAATGTTGAACGGATGTGTGCAACACCGTTTTCAATATTCTTTTTCACTCTACGCTTACGTGATACTTGTTTACGTGCCATTTAGCTCACTCCTTTACTTATTATTTCTTCTTGTTAGCCACAGTCTTAACTGGACCTTTACGAGTACGTGCATTGTTTTTAGTATTTTGTCCACGTGTTGGTAAACCACGACGGTGACGGATACCTCTATATGATGCAATCTCCATTAAACGTTTGATGTTTAAGTTCACTTCACGACGAAGATCCCCTTCTACTTTGTATCCATCAACGATTTCACGGATTCTACCTAACTCGTCTTCTGTTAAATCGCGCACACGAGTATCTTCAGAAACATTAGCTTCTGCTAGAATTTTTTGTGCCGAAGTTCTACCAATACCATAAATGTAAGTTAATGCGATAACTACGCGTTTCTCACGTGGTACGTCTACACCTGCGATACGTGCCATTTATTACACCTCCATTTTCTTATCCTTGTTTTTGTTTGTGTTTCGGATTTTCACAAATTACCATTACTTTACCTTTTCTGCGAATAACTTTACATTTTTCACAAATGGGTTTAACTGATGGTCTTACTTTCATGTTTCTTACCTCCTAATTTAATATTGGAGTTCTTATTATTTATAACGATACGTAATGCGTCCACGAGTTAAGTCGTAAGGACTCATTTCTACTGTTACTTTGTCGCCAGGTAGAATACGGATATAGTTCATACGAATTTTACCGCTAACATGCGCTAAGATCTCATGACCATTTTCTAATTCTACTTTAAACATTGCATTTGGTAAAGTATCAAGTACAGTACCTTCTAATTCAATTACATCTTGTTTAGCCATTATCAAATTCCCCCTTTTTATCAAGATTCCGAAATTCGAGCGGTATATTTTTGCAAAACGTAACGTAATTTAGCGTCTGTTACAAAACCTGTTTCAGAAATACTCGATTTAATTTCAGGTGAGATAACATCACTTAGTATTAAATGCGACAGGTTCTTTTTCTTAGGATGTTTCATCTTCCGTTTATCTCCATCTGCAACAAGTACAAATCGTTGATCAATAATAGAAATAATTACTCCATATAGTCCTTTGTCTTTGCCACGACTTATCGTGACAATTTGACCAATGTTCGCTTGATTCAAACTGATCACATCCACGCTTGTATCTCACCAAAGAGGTGAATTCTAGGTAAACGATTAAAGCTTTTGTAATACAGCTTCAACTTCAGCAGTTACGTCCTTAATATCTTTCGAACCGTCAATATTAAATAATACACCTTGTTCAGTGTAAAAATCAACAAGAGGTTTCGTTTGTTTGATGTTAACATCTAAACGATTTCGAACTGTTTCAGGATTGTCATCTGCACGTTGATATAATTTACCACCGTCGATATCACAGATACCTTCTACTTTAGGTGGATTAAATACTAAATGATAAGTTGTTCCACAGGTTTCACAAATACGTCGTCCTGTCAGACGATTCATCAACTCTTCTTCTTGAACATCAATATTAACAACTGCTTCGATCTTGCGATCAGCTTCTGCTAAAATATCATTCAATGCAACAGCTTGTTCAACTGTTCTTGGAAAACCATCAAGTAGAAATCCGCGCTTAGCATCTTCTTCTAATAATCTTTCACGAACGATACCAATTGTCACTTCATCAGGAACAAGTTCACCGTTGTCCATAAAGCTTTTTGCCTTTTGTCCAAGTTCGGTGTTGTTCTTGATAGCAGCTCTAAACATATCTCCAGTAGAAATATGGGGAATCGGGTATTTCTTAATAATTTCACTCGCTTGAGTTCCTTTACCTGCTCCAGGTAAGCCCATTAAAATGATATTCATAAAATGCCCTCCAGACATTAATGTCTTTTGAATCCTCTATATTCACGCTGACCAAGTTGAGCTTTTAATTGTGCAATTGTTTCTAACGCTACCCCGATTACGATTAATAAACTTGTACCACCAATGCGTAGTGCCTGTGGTAGATTTAAGAAATCAGAAACGAGTAAAGGTAATACTGCAATTGCAGCTAAGAAAATTGACCCAACGAAAGTTAAGCGATAAAGAACTCTCGTAATATACTTTTGTGTGTTCTTACCAGGACGAATACCTGGTACGTAACTACCTTGCTTTCTTAAATTATCTGCCATCTGTTCAGGATTAACCTGTACAAACGCATAAAAATAAGCAAATAAAATAATTAGGATCACATAAACAACCATACCAATTGGTTGTGCCGGATCAGAATGTGTTGCTAACGTCTTCGCCCACTCAGCTTTAGGGAACAATAACTGTAACGTCTTTGGTAGCATAAAGAATGCCATTGCAAAGATTACTGGAATAACACCTGCTGAATTTACTTTTAAAGGTAAGAAAGTCGCTTGTGGTGCTAAACGATTTGTTGTTGTTCTTTTTGCATATTGAATAGGAATCTTACGTATAGCTTGTAAGAAGAATACAGCAATTGCAGTTAAGATAATCATACCAACTAAGATTCCGATTGCTTCTATAATCGCCATCGTCGTGTCATCAGCACCTACAAAACGTTGTTGATAATACTGAGTTAAAGATGATGGAATAGATGATAATATACCACCGAAGATAATAATTGAGATACCATTACCTACACCACGGACTGTAATTTGTTCTCCTAACCACATTAAGAATGCAGTACCAGCTGTTAATACTATAGCGATAAGTAGGAAGTTCCATACGTTTGAGTTGGTGATCAACTGACCCCCAAGCATATTGTTGAAACTATAGCTCATACCAAATCCTTGAATAAAAGCCAATATAATCGTGAAGTAACGTGTAAATTGCGTTAGCTTTTTACGACCCACTTCACCTTGCTTTGACCATTCTGTGAATTTCGGTACAACATCCATCTGTAATAACTGTACTACGATTGATGCAGTGATATAAGGCATAATCCCCATCGCGAGTATTGAGAAGTTTTTAAGTGCACCACCACCAAAGGTATTGAACAAATCAGTGATACCTTTGTTGGTTTGACTTTCAAATGCTGATGGATTAACACCAGGCACCGGAATATAAGTTCCGATTTTAAAGATGATTAACATTGCGAGTGTAAACATGATCTTGCTACGAATTTCTTTAGTTCTAAAGAAATTGATTAATGTTCTGAACATTAGATCACCTCAGTTGTTCCGCCCTTACCTTCGATTGCTTCTTTAGCAGAAGCTGAGAATTTGTGAGCTTTTACTGTTAATTTCTTAGATAATTCACCGTTTCCTAATACTTTGATTCCAGATTTTTCGTTAGAAACAACACCTGTTTCAATTAATAATGCTGGAGTAATCTCTGTACCATCTTCGAAACGATTTAATTGATCTAAGTTAACAATCGCATAATCTTTACGGTTGATGTTAGTAAATCCACGTTTTGGTAAACGACGGAATAAAGGTAATTGTCCACCTTCGAAACCTAAGCGTACGCCTCCACCTGAACGAGCCTTTTGCCCTTTGTGTCCACGACCACTTGTTTTACCATTACCTGAAGCCATACCACGACCAACGCGGTTGCGTTCTTTACGAGCACCTTCAACTGGTTTCATTTCATGTAATTTCATTTCGGCACCTCCTTTTATTGATAATTATATTATAATTCTTTAACTGTCACTAAGTGACTTACTTTGTTAATTTGCCCACGAATCGCAGGGTTGTCTTCAACTTCTACTGATGAATGCATCTTAGTTAAACCAAGAGCTTTAACAGTTTTACGTTGTGTCTCAGGACGACCGATGATACTACGAGTGAGGGTGATTTGAATTTTAGCCATTTTGAATGCCCTCCTTAATTGTATAATTCTTCGACTGATTTACCACGTAATTTTGCAACATCTTCAGCAACTTTAAGTTCTTTTAAACCTTCAACAGTAGCGCGAACCATGTTGATTGGTGTGTTAGATCCTAAAGATTTAGAAAGGATGTCTGTAATACCTGCTAATTCTAACACGGCACGAACTGGTCCACCAGCGATAACTCCTGTACCAGGTGCTGCCGGCTTAATTAATACGCTTCCTGCACCAAATCTTCCTGTAACTTCGTGAGGTGTAGTACCTTTCACACGAGGAACAGTGATTAAGTTTTTCTTAGCATCTTCGATTGCTTTCTTAATTGCTTCTGGTACTTCTTGAGCTTTACCAGTACCAAAACCAACGCGACCATTCTTGTCCCCGACAACAACTAAAGCAGTGAAACGCATACGACGTCCACCCTTAACAACTTTAGATACACGGTTGATCGTTACTACGCGTTCTTCAAATTCTTTAACTTCTTTTTCACGACGCATTAAGAGTTCCTCCTTTTATTAAAATTCTAGACCGTTTTCACGAGCTGCATCAGCTAATGCTTTTACACGTCCATGGAATAAGTATCCTCCACGGTCAAATACAACTGCTTTAACGCCTTTTTCAACTGCTAATTTCGCTACTGCTTCGCCAACTTTAGCTGCAGCTTCTACGTTAGAAGTTGTTTCAAGTCCTAAGTTTTTATCTTGTGTTGATGCTTGAGCTAAAGTTACACCTTTAACGTCATCAATCACTTGTGCATAGATGTGTTTGTTTGAACGATATACGTTTAAACGTGGACGCTCAGTAGTTCCAGCTAATCTGCTACGTACACGAGCGTGTCTTTTCATACGCACTTTATTCTTATCGATTTTAGTGATCATGAATATTCTCCTTTCCTATTTTAGAGATTACTTACCAGTTTTACCTTCTTTACGACGAACATATTCGCCTTCGTAACGAACCCCTTTACCTTTGTAAGGCTCTGGTGGACGAGTAGCACGGATGTTAGAAGCAATTGCTCCAACACGCTCTTTAGAAATACCTTCAACTTTTACTTTCGTGTTTTTATCTACTGATAAAGTAATGCCTTCTTCAGCCACGATTTCGATAGGATGAGAGTATCCAACGTTAAGGATTAGGTTTTTACCTTGCATTTGTGCACGGTAACCAACCCCGATTAATTCTAAGTTCTTTTCGAATCCTTTAGAAACACCTTCAACCATGTTTGCGATTAAAGCACGAGTAGTTCCGTGGATTGTTTTATGAGCTTTAGAATCAGATGGACGAACTACTTCTAAAGTATTGTCTTCTAATTTATATGTTAATTCTTCGTTAAATGTACGCGTTAATTCACCTTTAGGTCCTTTAACTGTAACAGTATTACCGTCGATTTTAATTTCAACACCACTTGGGATGTCAATAATCTTTTTACCAACACGACTCATTTGTCGGCACCTCCTTCTTTAATTAATTCTTACCAGATGTAAGCTAATACTTCTCCACCAATATTACGTTGACGCGCTTCTTTATCAGTTAATACACCTTCAGAAGTTGAAACTAATGCGATACCTAAGCCATTTAATACTTTTGGTAATTCATCAGCTTTAGCGTAGACACGTAAACCAGGTTTTGAAATACGTTTTAAACCAGTGATAACACGTTCATTGTTAGCACCATATTTTAAGAACATACGGATAACACCTTGTTTGTCATCTTCGATATATTCAACACTTTTTACGAATCCTTCACGTTTAAGGATTTCAGCAATTTCTTTTTTGATGTTTGATGCAGGTAATTCTAATTTCTCGTGACGTACCATGTTTGCGTTACGTACGCGAGTTAGCATATCTGCGATTGGATCTGACATAGTCATTTAAAATATCCTCCTTTCAGGTTTGAATTTTACCAGCTTGCTTTTTTAACGCCAGGAATCTGACCTTTATAAGCTAATTCACGGAAACAAATACGGCAAAGTTTGAATTTGCGTATTACTGAGTGCGGACGTCCGCAACGTTCACAACGAGTATATTCTTGTACTTTAAACTTTTGTTTACGCTGTTGTTTAGCGATCATTGATTTTTTAGCCACTAAATTTAGCCTCCTTTTATATTAGAGATTACTTTTGAAATGGCATACCGAATTGTGTTAACAATTCACGAGCTTCCTCGTCAGTGTTAGCAGTCGTTACGATAACAATATCCATTCCACGTGTTTTACTTACTTTATCATAATCGATTTCAGGGAAAATTAATTGTTCTTTTACACCTAATGTGTAGTTGCCGCGACCATCAAACGCTTTGTTTGAAATACCACGGAAGTCACGTACACGAGGTAATGAAACGTTAACTAATTTATCAAAGAATTCATACATTCTTTCGCCACGTAAAGTAACTTTAGCCCCGATAGGCATACCTTCACGTAAACGGAATGTTGCGATTGATTTTTTTGCTTTAGTAACCATTGGTTTTTGACCTGTGATTGCTTGTAGTTCTTCAACTGCTGAGTCTAAAACTTTAGAGTTTTGAACTGCATCACCGATACCCATGTTTACTACGATTTTTTCAATTTTTGGCACTTCCATGATTGATGAGTATTCAAACTTTTTCATCATTTCAGGAGTGATTTCATTTAAGAATTTTTCTTTTAAACGTGTCAATGTGAGAACCTCCTTCCAGATAATTATTTAATGATTTCTCCAGATTTCTTTGCTACACGTACTTTTTTACCGTCTTCTATCTTAGTACCAACACGTGTTGGTTTGTTTGTCTTTGGATCTAATAACATAACATTTGAAACATGAATTGCAGCTTCGAATTCTGTGATGCCGCCTTCAGGATTCATTTGAGTAGGTTTTTGGTGTTTTTTCACGATGTTAACACCTTCAACAACTACGCGATCTCTTTTAGGAAGTGCTTCAATTACAGTTCCTGTTTTACCTTTATCTTTACCTGTGATAACGATAACTTTGTCGCCTTTTTTAATATGCATGTCGTAGACACCTCCTCTTAATTAGTGTTTATTATAATACTTCAGGTGCTAATGATACGATTTTCATGAAGTTACCTTCACGTAATTCACGTGCAACAGGTCCGAAGATACGTGTTCCACGAGGTCCTTTGTCATCACGGATGATAACACAAGCGTTCTCATCAAATTTGATGTATGAACCGTCATTACGACGAACACCAGATTTAGTACGAACGATAACAGCTTTAACAACGTCACCCTTTTTAACAACGCCACCTGGTGTAGCATTTTTAACTGTACATACGATTACGTCACCAATGTTAGCTGTTTTACGGCCAGATCCGCCTAATACTTTAATAGTTAATACTTCACGAGCACCAGAGTTATCTGCTACTTTTAAGCGTGATTCTTGTTGGATCATTCGAGTTACCTCCTTTATCTAATTTCTTATTAAATGATTACTGATTCTTCAACAACTTCTACTAAACGGAAGCGTTTTGTAGCTGATAAAGGACGTGTTTCCATAATCTTAACGATATCGCCCATTTTAGCTGTATTGTTTTCATCATGTGCTTTGTATTTTTTAGAATACTTTACACGTTTACCGTATAAAGAATGTGTTTTGTAAGTTTCTACTACAACTGTGATTGTTTTATCCATTTTGTCAGATACAACTTTACCTGTGTAGACTTTACGATTGTTTCTTTCGCTCACAAGAGTACCCTCCTATCAAAAATTATTTTTGTTCAGTTTTTTGTTGCTCGATTTCTCTTTCACGTACAACAGTTTTCATACGCGCGATTGATTTTTTAACTTCGCGAATACGTGCTGTATTTTCAAGTTGACCTGTAGCTAACTGAAAGCGTAGGTTGAAAAGTTCCTCTTTAAGCGACTTTACTTTAGTTTCAATTTCTGAAGTGGTTAAATCTCTAATTTCCTTAGCTTTCATTTGTGTCACCACCCAATTCTTCACGTTTTACAAACTTAGTTTTCACTGGTAGTTTGTGAGATGCTAAACGTAATGCTTCGCGTGCTACTTCTTCAGGTACACCCGCGATTTCAAACATAACACGTCCTGGTTTTACTACTGCTACCCATCCTTCAACTGCACCTTTACCAGAACCCATACGTACTTCTAAAGGTTTTTTAGTGTAAGGTGTGTGAGGGAAAATTTTAATCCAGACTTTTCCGCCACGTTTCATGTAACGAGTCATTGCAATACGAGCTGATTCAATTTGACGAGAAGTGATCCAAGCAGCTGTTGTTGCTTGTAAACCATATTCACCAAATGTTACTTCGTTTCCGCCTTTTGAACGACCAGTTGTTTTAGGTCTATGTTGACGACGGTATTTTACACGTTTTGGTAATAACATTATTATTTTCCTCCTTCACTAGACTTCTTTGTAGGAAGAACTTCTCCACGATAGATCCATACTTTAACACCAAGTTTACCGTAAGTAGTGTCTGCTTCAGCATGTGCATAATCGATGTCAGCACGTAATGTATGAAGTGGAACAGTTCCTTCTGAATATTGTTCAGCACGCGCGATGTCTGCGCCGCCTAAACGTCCTGATACTTGAGTCTTGATACCTTTAGCACCTAACTTCATAGCACGTTGGATCGCTTGTTTTTGAGCACGACGGAATGATACACGGTTTTCTAATTGACGTGCAATGTTTTCCGCTACTAATCTTGCATCCATATCAACTTTCTTAACTTCTACAACGTTAATGTGGACACGTTTACCAGTTAAGCTGTTTAAGTTGTTACGTAATTTTTCAATTTCTGAACCGCCTTTACCGATAACCATACCAGGTTTACCAGTGTGGATAGCGATGTTTACGCGATTTGCTGCGCGTTCGATTTCTACACGAGAAACAGAAGCGTCTTTTAAGTTTTCTTCAATATATTTACGAACTTTTAAGTCTTCATGTAATAAAGTTGCGAAATCTTTTTCTGCAAACCATTTCGCATCCCAGTCACGAATAATTCCGACACGAAGTCCGATTGGATTAATTTTTTGACCCACTGTATTCCCTCCTTAATGAGATATATTATTTTGCTTCTTCTTGAGCTTCAGTGTTTGAAGTTTTAACTTCTTTGTCAGCTACAACGATAGTGATGTGGCTTGTACGTTTATTGATAGCACTTGCACGACCTTGTGCACGTGGACGGAAACGTTTTAAAGTTGGTCCTTCGTTTGCATAAGCTTCTTTAACAACTAAAGAATCAATGTTCATATCATAGTTATGCTCTGCATTTGCTAATGCTGACATTAATAACTTTTCAACTACAGGTGATGATGCTTTGTTTGTTAATTTTAAAATAGCAATAGCTTCCGCTACTTCTTTACCTCTGATAAGATCTAAAACTAATCTCACTTTACGAGGTGCGATTCTGATTGTTCTTGCAACCGCTTTTGCTTCCATGGTTATTCCTCCTTATCTGAAATTAGCGTTTAGTTTTCTTGTCGTCTGCACCGTGACCTTTGTAAGTACGTGTAGGTGCGAATTCTCCTAATTTATGTCCAACCATATCTTC
This sequence comes from Macrococcoides caseolyticum, assembly GCF_002902665.1. Lineage (GTDB taxonomy): Bacteria > Bacillota > Bacilli > Staphylococcales > Staphylococcaceae > Macrococcoides > Macrococcoides caseolyticum. The sequence goes on along the minus strand of NZ_PPRM01000015.1, from coordinate 6,312 downwards.
AGTTACGTATACAGGTACGTGTTTACGACCATCGTATACTGCGATAGTATGTCCAATAAAGTTTGGGAAAATTGTAGAGCGACGTGACCAAGTTTTGATTACTGTTTTTTTGCCGCCTTCCTCTAATGCTTCAACTTTTTTCATTAAGTGATCATCGATGAAAGGTCCTTTTTTAAGACTACGAGCCATTATGGCGCCTCCCTCATTCTTACTGCTGCGTTAGCGGCTAGGCCGCTAACTTGAGTAAGTTATTATTATTTTTTACGTCCACGAACGATAAGTTTGTTAGAACGGTTTTTCTTCTTACGAGTTTTCTTACCAAGGGTTGGTTTACCCCATGGTGACATTGGAGATGGACGACCGATTGAAGTACGACCTTCACCACCACCGTGTGGGTGATCGTTAGGGTTCATTACAGAACCACGAACTGTAGGACGGATACCTTTCCATCTTGAACGTCCAGCTTTACCGATGTTGATTAATTCGTGTTGTTCGTTACCTACTTGACCAATTGTAGCACGGCAAGTTGAAAGAATCATACGAACCTCACCAGATTTTAAACGAACTAATACGTATTTACCTTCTTTACCAAGTACTTGAGCACTTGCTCCAGCAGAACGTACTAATTGTCCACCTTTACCAGGTTTTAACTCGATATTGTGGATAACTGTACCAACTGGGATATTTTGAAGAGGCAAACAGTTACCTACTTTAATATCTGCTTCTGGTCCGTTAACTACTTGAGTTCCTACAGTTAAACCTTTAGGTGCGATGATGTAACGTTTTTCACCATCTAAGTAGTGTAATAATGCGATATTTGCTGAACGGTTTGGATCGTACTCGATCGTTGCCACTTTTGCAGGGATACCATCTTTATTACGTTTGAAATCAATAATACGGTATTGACGTTTATGACCGCCACCTCTGTGACGTACAGTTAACTTACCTTGGTTATTACGTCCCGCTTTTCTCGGAAGGGGAGCAAGTAATGACTTTTCAGGTGACGTTGACGTAATTTCAGCGAAATCTGAACCTGTCATATTACGACGACCGTTTGTTATTGGCTTATAATGTTTAATTGCCATTGTCGTTTTACCTCCTTAATGGTAAATGTTTATTTTAGTTGAAGAAGTCAATTGAACCTTCTTTTAAAGTTACGATCGCTTTTCTTCTTTTGTTTGTGTAACCGTTGTAACGGCCAACACGTTTTTTCTTAGCTTTGTAATTCATAACGTTTACTTTATCAACTTTTACATTGAAGATATCTTCAATTGCAATTTTGATTTGCGTTTTGTTAGCACGTGTATCTACATCAAAAGTGTATTTATCTTGTGCCATTTGTTCAGATGAACGTTCAGTGATAACGGGGCGCTTAATAATATCGCGATTTTCCATTAACCAAGCACCTCCTCTACTTTTTCAACTGCACCTTTAGTCATTACTACTTGGTTCGCATGAACGATATCTAATACGTTTAAGCCAGTAGTAGTAATAACAGTTACGCCAGGGATGTTACGTGCTGATAAAGCTACGTTTACATCTTCAGCTTCAACAACGAACAATACTTTTTTAGGTAATTCTAAAGTTGTTGTCATGTTTTTGAATTCTTTTGTTTTAGGAGCATCAAATGTTAATGATTCTAAAACTGTAAATGCGTTTTCTTGTACTTTCGCTGATAAAGCAGAACGTAAAGCTAAACGACGCATTTTCTTAGGCATTTTGTATGAATAACTTCTTGGTGTTGGTCCGAATACGATACCACCACCACGCCATTGTGGCGCACGGATTGTACCTTGACGTGCACGACCTGTACCTTTTTGTTTCCAAGGTTTACGTCCACCACCGCTCACTGCCGAACGATTTTTGACTGCGTGAGTACCTTGACGCATTGAAGCTCTTTGTAAGTTGATCGCTTCGAATAATACATGTTGATTAGGTTCGATTCCGAATACGTTATCGTTTAATTCGATTGAACCTGCTTTTGTTCCATCTACTTTTAATACATCATAATTAGCCATTATGTTATTTCCTCCTTTCGCAGATACTATTTATTACCTTTTTTAATTGAAGTTTGAATTTTAACTAAACCTTTTTTAGGTCCAGGAACATTACCTTTTACTAAGATAACATTGTTTTCAGCGTCTACTTTAACGATTTCTAAGTTTTGCATAGTAACTGTATTACCGCCCATACGGCCTGGTAATGCTTTACCTTTAAATACTTTAGAAGCGTCAGATGCCATACCCATTGAACCTGGGCGTCTGTGGTAACGAGAACCGTGACTCATTGGTCCACGTGACTGTCCGTGGCGCTTAATTGCACCTTGGAAACCTTTACCTTTAGAAACTCCTGTCACGTCAACAATGTCACCAGTCTGGAATGTATCCACAGTGACTTCTTGACCTACTTCGTAAGCTTCAGTATCTACATTTCTGAACTCACGAATGAAGCGCTTAGGTGCTGTACCCGCTTTTTTAGCATGGCCTTCAGCTGGTTTCGTTGCAAATTTATTTGATTTGCGATCTGCTTTATAAGCTTGTTTGTCTTCAAAACCGATTTGGATTGATGAATAACCATCAACTTCTTCAGTTTTCTTTTGTAATACTACGTTTTGCGCTGCTTCTACTACTGTTACTGGAATTAATTCTCCGTTTTCACCGAAAACTTGAGTCATTCCTACTTTTCTTCCTAAGATTCCTTTGGTCATCGAAAGTCGCACCTCCTACTTTTTATTATAATTTGATTTCGATGTCTACACCTGATGGTAAGTTTAAGCCCATAAGAGCATCAACTGTTTTAGGTGTTGGGTTAACGATGTCGATTAAACGTTTGTGCGTGCGTTGCTCGAACTGTTCACGAGAATCTTTGTACTTATGAACGGCACGGATAATTGTATAAACTGTTTTTTCCGTTGGTAACGGAATCGGTCCCGATACTTCTGCACCTGAACGTTTTGCAGTTTCTACGATTTTTTCAGCTGATTGATCGATAATACGGTGATCATACGCTTTCAAACGAATACGAATTTTTTGTTTTGCCATAATTTTACCTCCTCTTGTACGTCTATTTTAGTTTGATAGACTTCTCCACGAAAATTGTCTCACACATCGCCATGGCAAAGCGGCCGGGTGTGTCAGTAACCTCTCGCTTCATCGCTTTTTAAAGTCCAACAGTAGATATAATACACGAATATCAGCCATTTAGCAATAGATAACTAGATATTTATAAAAAGTTTTTTGGAGAGTATGAAATAAGTTCGTCTGGGGAATTTCTATCGACTAATAAAAAAAGAATTCTACATATTATATAGAAGATGTTTTATCTTTAGGTAACTTCTAATACACTAAGCAGTACAATTCAATAGTTTATTATAACATGATATAATTAATGTAACAAAAGTATTTTTGTTACATTTATATTACTAATGGAGGCTCATATATATGAAGCGAATGATGAAAATGACTTTGTTAACACTTGGAATCATTATGTTATTAAAAGAAATATTTCTAGGAATCCCTGGTATTGGGGGTGCATACATTTTAAGTCTTGCTTGGGCACCACTTGGAACTAATATTACGCTGTACTTTATCATGTTTTTGATATCTGCGCTCGATCGTTCTAATGAAACGAGATTTTCATTATCCGTTATTGCATTTACAGGATTGTTAGCGAATGCTTTCGCATTCTTTCCGATACTCGGAATGTTCATGCATTGGCTAATGGCGTTCTTAATGATCGCCTATATCTTTATTGTCATCAACACGAGAGAATATCGTGGAAATACGACTTACTATGATCCATACCGCAGCGGCGAGACTGTGAGAGATTATAACAAAGAAAAATAAAAACAAGGAGCTCAGACACATGTCTGAGCTCCTTGTTTTTTAGTGCTGGATAAATATAAAGTATAAAATAAATACTACTGCCATGAAATACATAATTGGGTGAATCTCTTTTCTGCGATTTGCCATTAGCATCGTTATCGGATAGAAAATAAATCCACATGCAATACCTGTAGCAATCGAATACGTAAGTGGCATCATAATAATAGTTAAAAATGCAGGAACTGCAATTTCAAACTTGTTCCACTCTATTTTATTTAAGTTCGCCACCATTAATACACCCACGATTACTAGAGCAGGTGCAGTCACCGCACTCGTTACAACGGACATAAGAGGTGAGAAGAAAAGTGCTAAGGCGAAACATAATGCCGTAACCACACTTGCAAATCCTGTTCTGGCACCTACTGCAACCCCTGCTGAAGATTCGATATAAGAGGTTGTCGTAGACGTACCGAAAATAGCACCTACAATTGTCGCTAATGAATCTGCAAATAAAGAACGCCCCGCACGTGGCAATTTGTTATCCTTCACTAGGTTCGCCTGCGTTGCAACAGCAACTAGTGTACCCGCTGTATCAAAGAAGTCAATAAATAAGAATGTTAATACGATCACTAAAAATTGCAGGTTAAAGATGTGTTCTGGATGTGCAAATGCATCGAATGCTTTTCCGAATGTTGGTTCGATACTTGGCACTGAACCGACAATTTGCTTTGGTGCATCAATAAGTCCGAAGAGCATACCAAATATCGCTGTTAATACCATTCCGATAAAGATGCTTCCTGGAACGCGTTTTGCCATAAGAATAATTGTTAATGCAATGCCACCAACCGCTAATAATACATGTGGATCATGGACATTACCTAATGATACTAAAGTCGATTCATTCCCTTTTACAATGCCTGCACCTTTTAAACCTACAAAGGTAATAAAAAGACCTATACCCGCTGATACAGCCATCTTCAGTTCGAAAGGAATTGCGTTGATAATCGTTTCACGTAAACCTGTCATCGTCAGTAATGCAAAGAATACTCCTGAGAATAGTACACCCGTTAAACCTGTCTGCCACGGAATGTTGTACTGTAATACGACTGTGAATGCAAAAAATGCATTCAATCCCATACCAGGAGCTAACGCAATGGGATAGTTTGCAATTAGTCCCATGAACAAACAGCCTACTATTGAAGCAAGAATTGTCGCAACAAAGACCGCACCAGCATCCATACGCATACTATCCGGGATACCTTCAACACCAGCGAGTGATAACATTGCAGGATTGACCGCTAATATGTAGGCCATCGATAGGAATGTCGTTAAGCCCCCAATTATCTCTCGCTTATAATTTGTGCCTAATTCATCAAACTTAAAATAATTTCTCATTGTGCACTTCCCTCTTTTTAATTTTTATACTTGTATAGTCTAATCTCAATGTTCGGAAAAATCAATACAATTTTATCAATTTTAATTTTAATATTCGTATTTCAATCATTTTCCTTATCATAAAGTCATATCCTTTCAACTTTCTATAGTTATTCTGTCTTAATCATATAAAAACTGCATACAAATCATTAGAATGTTTTTTTGTATATATTTAGGGAATGAATTATATAAATAATTAAAGGAGGAGCTATAATTATGAAATTTAAAATATTAAGTTTGATCCTATCTTCAACTTTAGCACTTGCTGCTTGTAATAATGACACAAATGATGTTGAAAAATCACCAAAGGATGAAACTAAACAGGAACAGCAATCAGAAACTACTGATACTAAAGCGACAGATACAAATGATAAAGATGATAACAACGATGAAAATAATGATGCAAAACAAGAAGGCAAAAGCAGTGCAGAAGATTCAGATGACGTAGATAATAAAGATGAAGCGTCTGAAGCAGATGATGATAACGACAAAGATGAAGCTTCTATTAAACTAGAGGACATTAAACTTTCACCAGAAGAAGCAATTAAAACAGCACAGAAGAAAGTTGATGGTGAGTTAGAAAGCATTTCATTCGACCATGATATGGGCCAATGGATTTATGAAATTTCCTTAATCGATACAAACCAAAAGACACATGAAATCAAAGTAAACGCTGAACAAAACAAAATTATCTCTTCTGAAGTAGAAAATGATAAAGATAATGAAAAAACATTTGACTACGGTGAGTTTGTGCCTGCTGATAAAATTATTAAAGCAACACAAAAAGTTTACAATGGTGAGATTAAAGAATGGTCACTTGATCATGATGATGGAAGATTTAAATATAATGTTGAGTTGAAAGGACAAGATGGTAAAACGAAAGAGTTTGAACTCGATGCTAAAGATATGAAAATCTTATCTCAAGATGCATAAAAAGATGCTGAGACATTTGTCTCAGCATCTCAGACTGAAGACAAACTCACAATTCTAAAAGTGAGTTTGTCTTTTTTCTTCGAAAAATATTGTTATTTTAAAGAAATTAGCAAAATATCCA
>NZ_PPRM01000014.1 GCF_002902665.1 Macrococcoides caseolyticum | reverse complement strand
CAAATTATCAGGAATTATAATTATAGGTTTATCAATCGTATTGTGTATCGGGTACTTCATATCACATTCTAAAATAAATAATGTAGAAAAAGAAAATGAAATACTTCAAAATAAAATCAAAAATTTTGAAAAACTTAACGAAAAAACTGAAAAAAATTTTTCAGCTACTAAAGAAAAAAATACTATCGAAGAGCCAACAACTGTAAACAAAAATGATGCACAAGAATATTTGCTATCATTTACTGAAGATTTTATAAAAACTTTAAATGATAGCTCAGATATTGAAAAAACAAATGAAAGATTAAAATCATATACAACGGGTCAAGCACAAGATTATTTAATTGAAAATCACTATATTCATGATATAAGTAAGTTGAGTACTGAAGGCATAGATCAACAAAAGAATAAAGATGTAACAGAAGGATATATTCAAAAAGAAGTGAGTATTGATACAGAAAATATTAGAACATATATTAAAGAGAACGGAGAAAACCAAGCTGAAGGTATAACAACGTATCAAACAATATCACATATTGGTGAAGATAGCACCGTCGGAAATTTTTTAATGAAAGCGACATATATTAAAAAAAATAATGAATGGAAAATTGAAAAAATAGTATCAATATCACCAGTATCAGATATAAAAGCTGAACAAATATTTAATTAAATGTATAGGAGAGATTATAGTATGAATTTATTTAGCGCAAATAAATCTCGTAGAGATAAGGGGCCTTTTTATAAAAAGGTCCTTTTTATTTTGATAGCAGTTTACATTAGCTTTTGGGCCTATAGCTATTTTACTAAAGAAGATGGAAATAAACTTGCTACAAAGATGTATAAAGGACAAAGTTTAAATGATTATACATTTTATCTTGTTGAAAAGAAATATAATCCAGATACTAAAGAATTAATTGCAAAGGTATACTTTAAAAATAATAAAAGTGATGAAAATTATATTCCGATTGCTAAAGAAAATTTTCAAACAGAAGCTAACTATCAAGATGATATTACAACAAAATTAAAAACAGAATTTCATTTACCTACAAAGAATTACCTGGTTGTTTCAGTTAAAGATGTAGAGAGAAATCATCTCGTAAGGACTGTTTTAAAAATGAAGGAAGATGTTATTACACAGGACAAAGAGAATAAAGCTAGTGAATTATCATTATACATTGATACACCAAAGAAAATATTTGATGATAAATTGAAATTAAAATCTGAATCTTTTTATGTAAAAGAAGGTCTGAATGAACATTTATCTTTTAACAAAAATGAACAAAAAAATGTAGAAAAGAAAATAGATACTCAACAAAAAGAGATCAAACTTACTGATAAGCAAATCAATGCAATACAAAAAGAACTCAATATTCTTGATGAAAATGAAAAAATAAATGCTGAAGCAAAGATCAGTGAATTGCAAAATTCTATTCATGAAAAAGAAAAAGAAATCTCAAACTATAACGAAGAATTGTTAAAGCTGAGAAACAAAATGCTAAAAATCGAAGATGATATTTCAAAAATATCATCTTAAAGCGCAACGTAAAAAGCAGTAGAAGTATTGTGTGGAGTGTAAATCTCTACTATATATTAAAGATTTAAAACATGAGCATAAGGGGTAATGACAGCAAAATATGTTTTGGCAGAGCCAAAACGCTGTCATCTCGGCAGTGCCGAGATATTTACCCTAAATAAATGTGACGTCACTGCAATAGCAATAACATAACAAAACCATAACGTTATGTATACATACTGTATACATAACGTTATTAAACCATATATTTTTATGTATATATGGCGATATATACATAAACAATAAAATAAATTATATAGATGGAGGTAATTTTTTTTATGTCTAGAAAAACTATTAGAATAGAAGATCCTTTAATTGAAATTAAAATAAAAAATATTTGCAAAGAAAAAGCTATCAGTGAAAATAAATTAATAAATTTAGTACTGGAAAAATCTTTATTACATGATGCATTTAAGACAAGAGAAGAAGAAATTGAATCAATATTAATAAATGTTGTTACTAGTAATAATAAATTAATAGAAGTAATTGAAAAACAAACAGAGGTTTTAAATGATTATACAAAACAATTAAATAAAATATTAGGAGAGTAGACTGTATGACTAACAGAAGAACTTGGTCTATAGATGAAAAAGTAGATGCTGAATTACATAGATTAAAAGAAGAAAACAATTTTAGTACTATGAATGAAACAATTAGATATATTATCGATTTAAGAAATCAAAATATGAACGAAAAGATTTTGTTAAAAAAAATAAAATACATGGAAAAAACACTTTCCGAGATAATAAATTTGTTAAATGTAATTGCAGAACAAAGCGTTGAATATAACTTCGAAATAGAAAACAACGATGATATAAAAACTAAAATACAGAATCTAGTAGAACAGAAAAATATAAATGATATGAATTTTAATAAAAAACTTAATAAATTATTGGAGGAATTATAATGGGTATTAAAAGAACTTGGTATATAGATGATCGTGTTGATAAAGTTTTGCATAAAATAAAATCTGAAAAAAATTTAAAAACCATGAATGAAGTATTTGAATATATTTTATTCGATGAAGAATTTTTAGAAAGTGAAGATTATGATTTTAAAAAGAAGATGAATATCATGGATAAAAATTTATGTATTGTATTAGAGATGTTGACGATGCAATTAGATACGCAGGGACTAGTTCCTAACTTTTCTTATACAGAAAATTTATCTACTTCTTATAATGCTGCTAAACAATTAGTAGAAAATGCAATTGAAGAACAAGCAAAAAATAAGCGAGAAGAAAATTTCTTTGATTAACAATGAGGTGATATAGTGGCAGGTATTGTTATAGTTTCAAACTTTGTAGTTGGTAATAACAAAAAAGATTACAGTGGTATCATTGATTACTATGAAAGATATGAAGAAAAAAACAAACAGATTCAAAATGAAAAAGAAATACTAACAGAGTTTAATAATTATGAAATGGGTGGTGGTGATGAAACTTTATTTGAATACATAAATAATAATTATGATAATCCACCTAATATAAATTTCGGAAATTATATAAACTATATGAATAAAAATATTAAGTCTTCAGGATTATTTGGTGATGATACGAATCATTTTACAGTCGAAGAAAAAGAAATTATGAAAGAAGCATTTAATAAAGGTCAAGAAAATGGAAGTGTTCTTTGGGGAAATGTTTATTCATTTGATAATGAATTTTTAAAGAAGCATAACATCTATGAGGAAAAGACAGGATATTTAAATGAAATAAAAATAAAAGAAGCTGTAAGATCATCAATTAGAACGATGCTGAAAGATGAAAAAATTGATAGCTCTGCTGTATGGTGCGGAGAGATTCACTATGATACAGATAATATACATGTTCATACTTCAATCGTAGAAATGAAGAATACGAGACCTATTGTAATGGTTGAAAAAATGAAAAAGCTTGGTAGTAAATATTATGAACCAACAGGAGAATTTGAACTACAACCAAAAGCTAAGTTAAAGAAAAAAACCCTGGATAATATGAAAAGTGTGTTTGCAAATAAATTAATAGATCGTTCTAAAGATATGAAAGCAATTAGCGATTTAAGAACTACGCTTCACCACTCAATAAAATTAGATGATTCAAAAACGTCGCAAATAAAATTGTTAAATACAATACGAAAAAATTTACCGAAAGAAAAAAATAAGTGGCAATATAATAATGAAGCTATGAAAAACCTGAGACCATTGATTGATAACTATACGATGAATTTTATAAAAAAGAATAATAAAGAAGATTATCAGTTATATACTAGATTATTAAAAGATGAAGAAGATTTTTACAAAGACTTATATGGTAAGGGAAAAGATAATAGATATAAAGACGTATCTAAAAATAAATTAGACGACTTGAAAGGGCGTATGGGTAATGCATTGCTTAAAGAATTAAAAAAAGAGACACAGAGTATTTCTTATAAAAATAATGATGATAATGTAAATATTAAAAAAGCGAAATTAGAGAATACAAGGTTAGTTGATAGAAGTATTTATAATAATGATAATATTAAAACGAAATTTAATGGACAGATAAAATTTAAAACACCTATTACTCCTATAAAAGTAAATCAAGCTGTAAGAAGTACATTCAGAAGTTATCGTAGAGATAGAGAATTAGAGTTTGAACATGATAAATTACAAAGTAATATTCAAAGAGATATAGAAAGACAAAAGTATGAAAGTGAATATGGTAGATAAAAATCCTTTTAGTTGTATTAACTAAAAGGATTTTTTATTTGAAAGGAGGTGATAAATATGACACTAGATCAATGTGTAGTAGTTGCTGTTAGTGATGACGAATTTAAAGTACAAGTATACAGTCCGATATTAAAAGAGGAAATTATTGTGAGTACTAGTGAAGAATACTATTCAATAATCAATGAAGCTGAAGAACAAATATTTGTAACAGTTGATTTAACGACAAATAAAATAAAGGAGGAATAGTTATGGCATATAATAAAAAAGCTTGGGCTAAAGCAAAAGAAGAAGAAAAGAAAAAATGGGCTGATGATGCACTTGAACAAATATCATTCCATAAAATGAGTACAGAAGATGTCAAAGAATATTTTGAATTTATGTCAAATATGTATGATTATTCGCCAAGAAACATAGGAATGATGAAAAATCAGTATCCAGGTGCAAAATTTGTAGCTTCAAAAGATAGATTTAAAGAATTGGGCTTTGATATACTTGAAAATCAAAATCCAATTAAAATATTAGCACCAAATAAAGTTACCTATATGAAGATTGAAAATGATAATTTAAAACAATTAAAGTATGCAACTAAGGAAGAAAGAGAGAAAGTAAAGAATAAAGAAATTAAAACAGTTCAAAAAACTTTCTATAAGTTAGCACCAGTTTATGATTTAACACAAACAAATGCTGCTCCGGAAGATTATCCTAAAATATATCCAAATGCACGAGTAGACTTGTATTTAGATAACCCAAAATTAGCAATGGAAATTAAAAATGCTAATACTAGATATTTAGAAAAGTTAGGTATACCTGTTAGTGTCGAAAACTTTAGTAAAAATGGATTAGGTACTGCAAAAGGATACTATGAACCATTAAATCATAGGATTGCATTAAATGGATTAAATACTGAAAGTGAAAATGTAATGACACTAGTTCATGAAACAGCACATGCTTTAATGCATAATATGGAAAGTACACATGATAAAGAATATAAAGGATTAAATGTAAAAGAATTAGAAGCAGAATTAACTTCTTTTGTTGTTAATAAACATTTTGGTATTGATACGTCTGAACAAACAATTCCATATATAGCTAACTGGACTGATAATCTAACGAACATAAAAGATATAGAATCATCTTTAAAGGATATACAGCATACGTCATCTCGTATTATAAATGGAATTGAAGAAAATATTTCTAAGGAGTTTTTAAAAGAAATGCAAAATGAATTAAATACTAATAATATCAGTGAAATTAGATTATCGTTGAGTAATTATAAATATGATGATTACAAAGGACTTATTGAATTACATGAAAATGAAATTAAAGATTTGTTTAAATCTTCTGATATAAAAATTAGAAAAGGAACAGATCTTGAAATACTAGAACAAACAGATACTAACTTTATAGATAGAAGCTATCTAGTAATAAACAATCCTAACAACATAAAATCTAGTGATTTAAGTGATATCAGAGATGCACTTGTTACTAAACTAGAAAATTCAGAGTTTGATCGAACAGGAATTGATTTTAATACTACTGCAATAAATTTAGTAGAAATCCAAGATGACAGATTAAAAGTAAGTAATCAGATAGCAAACATATCTGATATAGATATAAGCAACCAATCAAAAGAGGCTAGCCAGTTTTATAAAGAGTGCATAGAGTTATTTGATAAGACTAATAATGTAACGGTTATTGATAATATTTCATTAGATGGAAACTACCCTATGGATTTTGAAGAATTTAAAGAACTTCAATCATATTTACCTATTAAATCAAATACTAAAACAGGGATTGTACTAAAGACTACAGAAATATCTAAACCATCGTATTTAGTAAAAAGATTGGATGAACTATCTAAGACTAAAACAGTGGGGTTAGATATAGATGGGAATTTTAAACAACCAATCATTCATATAAAAGAAACTAACCAAGTAATGCCTCTCAAAGTGTTATCAAAGAATATAAAGAGTAATAATTTTGATATAGAAGCATTTACTTATGAATTATATACTAATCCTCATCATAAATTATTTGATGGGGATTTTAATGTATTTAATAATAAGACCGTTATGGAACAAGTGAAAATTGATGCAGATTTAAATGGTGTCCCTGATATATATCAAAAATCTATTGATAATATGAAAGAAAGTAGTATATCGAGAGAAAGCACACATGAAAAGAAAATGGAATTAAATTAACTTTTAGCCCCAATCCAGGGGCTAAGTAAATTTTAGAATAGAAAGTAGGATTATTAATGAAAACAGTTATAATTGCAGAAAAGCCGGATCAAGCGAAAAAATATGGAGCAGCACTAGGCAGTTTTAGTAGAAAAACAGGTTATTTAGAAGGTAAAACGGATGTATTTCCAGGTGAAGTTTATATCACTTGGTGTATTGGTCATCTTGTAGAACTTGCACCGATGAAAGAATATGATGAAAAATATGCAAAATGGAACTTAGAGGATTTGCCATTCTTACCTAAACAATTTAAATATCAATCGAAGTATTCAGTTAAGGACCAGTTTAATTCTATGAAGAAACTGTTGAAAGCTCTGACTAATAGTGACCAAATTGTCATTGCTACAGATCCTGATAGAGAGGGAGAAGCTATTGCGTACTATGTATTAAATTTATTAGGCATCAAAGATATTCCTATTAAAAGATTGTGGGCAAATACACAAGAGCCAATTGAGTTAAAGAACTTCTTCAGGAAATTAAAGGATGGAAAAGAAACATATAGATATTATGTAGAAGCTGAAGCACGTGGAAAGAGCGATTACTTAGTAGGCATGAATCTAACAAGGTTGATTACTCTACTACTTCAAAATAAAGGTGTTAGAACAGACGGTGCTTTTTCTGTAGGACGTGTGCAGACACCAACATTATTTATGATCTATAACAGAGAAAAAGAAATTGAGAACTTCAAAGAGAAAATATACTTTGATTTAGTCGCTGATGGTGAGAAAGACAGTATTAAATATCAATTAAAAAGTAATGTAAGGTTAGATAGTAATAATGAAATAAATGAATATATCAATAATCATGGATTAAGTGATATTCCAGGAGAAGTTAAATCAATTACAGTTACTCCTAAAACAACAAAGGCACCTAAATTGTTTAAATTAGGTGGTATTCAAAAGGTCGGAAATAATAAATGGGGATATAGCTTGGATCAGACACTAAGCTATGTACAGTCATTATATGATAAAGGGTTCTTATCATACCCTAGAACAGACAGCAGTTTAATTACAACAGCAGAGTTCGAGTATCTGAAAAATCATTTAGAAGATTATAAAAGTCTTTTGAATCTTACATTTGACGTTAAATATACAGAACCACGTAAGACTTATGTAGATAACGATAAGGTGTTAGAACACTATGCTATCGTTCCTACAAAAACAATACCATCTCAGCAACAATATGATGACCTATCTGTTCAAGAAAAGAATATATATGATGCAGTAGTGAAACAAACTCTGGCCATCTTTGCAGATGATTATCACTATGAACAAACTAAAGTAGAGATAGTTGTGAATGATGTTATATTTAAAACTAGTGGTAATACACCAAAAATTCAAGGGTGGAAAAATTTAAGTAACGATACTGAAGAAGAAAAGACAACAACTTTACCGTCATTTGAAGAAGGTGAACAAGTTGAACTTAGTATATATGGTAAGGAAGGACGAACAAAGCCACCATCATACCTAACAGAAGCAACACTTGGAGGAGAAGGAGGATTGATGGAAACTTGTGGAAAGACAATAGAGGATGAAGAACTAAGAGAAAGTCTATCAGCAGGGATAGGTACACCGGCTACACGTTCTGCTATTGTTAAGAATATAATCGATAAAGGTTATATTACAGTTGATAAGAAAAAGTTGAGAACAACAGAGAAAGGTGGGTTATTATGTAGTGCCCTGGAAGGATCATTGATAAGTAGTGCTGAGATGACTGGGAAATGGGAAGAGAAATTAAAATTCATTAGTGATGGCAAAGAAACTCAACAAAACTTTATAGAAGGCATCGAAATATTTATTCAACAACTGTTTAAGGATATACCAGCTATGGTGAATGAAAATGTAAAGACTTCAACTTTAGAAAGTGTTAAACAAAGTGAAGGTAAAGGATTAGGAATATGTCCGAAATGTAATAAAGGTTATATCAAGCATATCAAGACGAATAAATATGATTTCTATGCGTGTAGTGAAAAATGTGGCTTTACCATAAATAGTGTTATTGCATCTAAAAAACTAAGTGAATCAAATATAAAACAGCTAATAAATAAAGGTAAAACAACAAAAATTAAAGGCTTTAAAGGAAAGAAAGGGACATTTGATACAGAATTAATGCTAGATAAAGATTACAAGACAGTTTTCAATTTCAATAAATAACGCTATATTTATATATAGCGTTATTTATTTTATTATAGGAGGGGATTTATGATTAATAAATATATCAGATGGTGCACAATAGGGGTATTGTTACTAATTTTTACTCAGCTAATATGTGGAATAATATTTAATCTATTACATATAGACATCGTAAACAATGATATAAATAAAACAGGAGAATTGTTAAATAATATATCTGCGATGTTTATTACTTTTTTAGCAGCTCCTGTAATTGAAGAATTTATTTTTAGATACTTGTTATTTCGTAAAGATGCTGAATACCCTATAAATATTGTGACTGCAATTATAAGTTCTTTTGTATTTGGGTTAGTACATGGTAAAGATATGATACTAACAATACCTCTTATAATTAATGGGCTAATTTATTGTTTAGTCTATCATAAATCTAATAGTATTTTTGTATCTATCATCACACATAGTATTTTTAACATCTTTATATTCACTATACTACTTATCAATACAAGGTGATCGTTATGAAAGAATACGGATTATCAGTAAAAAGGGATCGATAACGAAAGTACTTTACTAAATTTATAGACCACCAAAATTATATAAATTAAGAAGCTAGATTCTAAAAATAGGATCTAGCTTCTTTTATTTTGAGGAGAGATATTATGAAAAAATATTCTAATGAAGAAATAGCAAAAATTTATTCAGTGAAAAATAGAAAGTTACCTGACGAACTGGTAAAACAGGCAAATAGCGTTAATATTATGGATTATATCGAGAAAAAAGGGTTAATGGTCCAAAAATCTTCCAAGGGAACATTTCAGTTAGCCGAACATGATTCATTAAAAATAACACCATCTGAAAATGTATTTAACTGGTATAGTCGTGATGAAGGTGGTTATGGTGCTGTAGGATTTGCTAGAGTGTATTTTGATATGGACTTTAGAAGTGCAGTCAGAGATGTTATGGAAAATGCAGATGAACTGATAAAGACAGTTGATTATAGTAAATATAAGAAGGTAGAAGAACCATATACGTATGATAGAAATCATATGGGTAATAATACATCAAAAGCAGAAGAATATTTAGTAGAACAGAGAGGAATAAATCCTACTTTAGTAGAAAAGCTACTAGATAAAGGCATAATCAGACAAACTGCTAAATATGAAAATGTTGCATTTATGTGGCATAAAAATGGTGAAATCATTGGTCACGAAGAAAGAGGTACAGGCGAAAAAAGATTCATGAAAATAGCATCAGGTGTACCTGAAAATAGAGGTTTTTCGGTCACTTTTGGTAAACCAGAAAATCTATTTGTATTCGAATCTTCGATAGATGCATTATCATACGCATCAATCTATCAGCCAATAAATTCTAGATTTATAAGTATGAATGGATTGAAAGAAAATACAATGTACCAGGCAATGAAAGATATTTATGATGATACAGGTAAATTACCAGAAAATGTTGTCTTATGTGTAGATAATGACAAAGCAGGCAGAAGATTTGTAAGTGAAAAATCAGCTTCAGTACAAATAGGAAATCAAGAAACGACAACATATAGCTCTCTACCGCCAAGATTTGAAAAAAATAAAATAACCAATTCAAATATGGATATAGAAAGTTTCTTAGAGATTTTAGAACATGATAATAATACTAATATTACAATTAACAATACAGGTATTAAGCTGTACAGAAATGTTAAAGATGAGTATGTATTGAACTATAATGATCTGGACTATACCTTAGATGGCAAAGCGCATAGTAAAAAGAAGATTAAAGATGCTATGTCAGAAATCAAATTTGATATCAGTTATATTGAAACAACGAAAGATTGGAATGAAGTATTAAAGTATATAAAAGAAAATAATATTAAAGAGCTAAATAGACCTTTAGTACGAACAAGTACACAAGATATAGATATTAATCCAGTAAAAAATAAAGATGAAGAGATTGAAAGATGATAGAGATTATCATTTTTTCAGGATTTTTGATAGTCTGTATTTACTTTATTATAAAGAAATCGAGACACAAAAAAGCTAATAAAAGATTAGCTTCTTCTGGTCTATCTGCGATAGATTATATGACTGGCAAAGAATTTGAGAACTATTTAAAATCACTTTTTCATGAAATGGGATATAGATCGATAGTTACAAAGTCATCAAATGATTTTGATGCCGATTTAGTGTTAAAAAGTGAAAAAGATATTATCGTAATTCAAGCTAAGAGATATAAAGGGAAAGTTGGAATTAAAGCAGTCCAGGAAGTATATTCAGCAAAAGGGTACTATAGGGCAGATGAGGCATTTGTATTTACAAACTCTTATTTTACGTCTAGTGCAAAGAAACTAGCTGAATCAATTGGAGTTAATTTATGTGACAGAGATAAGTTAAAGGAAATAAAAAAACTTACAAAATAGCTATGCATATATATAGCTATTTTGTAAGGCTTATAGTATTATATTAGTAGGAGAGGTACTATGGAAAAGATATATTGTGTATTTTGTAATAAGAAAGATACGTTTGATGTTTTTCAATTAAATATTAAGGCAGAATTGAAAGATATGTATACGATAGAATATCACCCTTGTTTAGCAAAAGGACATATTAACCACTCTGATATAGATAAAATCATCAGACTTTCAAATGGCAGAGGGACCGTTGCTTTTACTAAAAATAAAGAACTTATTTCCTATTTTTTAGATATTCTAGCAAAACAAGAACTTATATTTATTAAATCTGAAGAAAAAAGGTTGACTGAATATAAAAAGACCATAAAGAGTATGAAAGAACATTATCTATAATTTTAAATGTTAAATGTTATATGTTAAACTTTATTAAAATAGTTTAATAAAAGGTGAACATATGAATAAAAGTGATGCAAACATGAAAAAGTGGATAGAAGAAAATATTATTAGGGGTATGGATGCCCATAAGATAACAGGTCAATCAAGAACAGCTTTTGTATCTTCATGTAATAGAGGTATCATCAAGCCATTTGTAACGTTAAATCTTAATTCAGAATCCACAAAGCCCACACATCTGTATTTGAAAAGCGATTTGTTAGCTTATAAGGATCACCTAGAACAAAAAAAGAAAAAGTAAGGAGGAAAATAAAATGAATTATGAACAAGAAAATATATCAAATGGCGTTACAATCATAGACAATGAGCCGATTGAATATGATGGTGAGAAATTTGAAATCCCAGTATCTACAATCCAAGAAGATTTATAAAAACTAAAAGCTGCCTAAAATGATTTCAATCATTTTAGGCAGTTTTTTATTTAATGGAGGAACAATTTTGAATAAAAATAAAATAATAAAATTCTTATTTATACTATTTATAATAGTAGGTTTACTGATAAGTGCTACCCCTTATGTAATTAATAATTTTATAGAACCTTATCATATGAATAGAATTCATGAAGAAACAATCAATGTATCTAAAGAAACGATCAAAGAAAATAAAAAGAAAATCAATGCAATGCAGCAGGCGACAGATGATAGTATATCATCGACTAATAATAATGGTACTGCCGATAAAAACAATATAGGTTATCAAGAAAATACAGAGAATTATGATTCTATATCATATGACCCAAGTGCTATACAGTCATTAAGCAGAATTCCCAAATTTCAAGAAGTGAATATGAATTTTCTTGTTGGATATATTCAAATACCTGAAGTGAACCTGGAACTGCCTGTATTAGAAGGTTTAACAAATGAAAATCTAAATGTTGCCACGGGAACAATGAAGCCAGGTCAAGAGATGGGGAAACGTAATTATGCGATTGCAGGACATCATATGCCGAATGAAAACTTGTTGTTTTCACCATTATTGAGAGTGAAAAAAGGGAATTTAGTATATCTGACAGATAAAGATAGAACATATGTATATAAAGTTACTAAGACTGAAGTACTAAGTATTAATAGAGGAGATGTAATTGAAGATTCAGAGGGCGATAAAATTATTACATTAATTACTTGTACTGATATTCAAGGTACAGCACGTTGGATGGTACGAGGCAAACTTATTAAATATATAGCATCATAAAAATGAAAATGCAGTCTTGTTTTGGGAATAAACAAGACTGCATCTCACTAATCCATCAAACTTTATCACCATAGGGCATAGATTTAACATAATTTTTAATAAATATCCAGTCAGGGTCGCCTTTATCATCAATAGGTAATTTTATTTTAGTATTTAATATAGATTCTTTTTTAAATGCTCTACCATAACTATAACGATAACGCTCTTTATCAAGTAAAGACTTTATAAATAAACCAGTGTATTTATTTAACCAATTTGATCTAATAACAACGATATGATCTCCTGTTAGAAAGTCATCTTTTTGATAAGATATTGTGGCTGTGGTATCTCCAATTACAAGTGCATTACCTTTTTCAATAGAATTAAGGTCGCTTTTATCGATATTTACCCATCCATCCACTGAATTATTTACTTCAGTTCTACTAACAAATGGATACCTTGTATCATTTCTAACTTTAGAAAAATCAATGTTAACTTTAGCGTGCGCTTTTGCTTTATAAACCTTTATATCTAAATCTTTAAGATTAAAAGATTTGAATTGCTTCTCCTCTAAAGAAAGAGGTTTAGAATTATTTGTTATAGGTAATTTGTGATGTAAGGATTCTATAAATTTTTCCATATAAGACCAATCTGGAATATAACCTAAATCAGAGTACTTTTTGTCTTTGTCATATAAAATGTTACCATTATTATCAGATTTGACAGGAAGCTTAATAATTGTATTTTTTAATCTGTCACCAGTCCAACTTCTACCAAAACTATATCTGAAACGTTCTTTAGATAAAATCGTAGCTAAAAATAAACCTATTTTTTCATTCATGATACCATCAATATAACCGCAACTCGTTTTACCATTCATGCCAATAAAATCATTTGGAATATAGTTAGCATAACCCGCACTACCTGCCCCCAATTGTATGAATAGTATACAGTTTCCTTCTGAAATCCATTCCTCGAAACTATCTTTCTTACACATTTTCATTAGACCGTTTTCTCTTTTCTTAGCACCAATATACGGAATTTCCTTACCATCAACCAATTCAGTACTTATTTTACCTTTAGTTTTTTCAAGCCTAAATAACTTGCTGATTTTAAACGGCTTCCAGTTTGCAACATTAACTTTCATAAACTTCACCTGTACTTATTAAGTATGCTAAATAATCGTTGATAGTTTGTTGGAAATCTTCATTGGATAAATTAGAGTAATCTGTTTCCATATAGGCTTCAGCAAGCCATTCATCAGATCCAGATACACATTTTAATGTTGAAAGACCAATAACTTCTTTTCTGTGAAAATACAAATCAAGCCATTCATTTTCAATGTCATTCCATGCGCCGATTCCTTTTTCATCTATCTTTTCTACACGACCTAGATTTTTCTTTTTAATAAAGCCATCATTTTTATAGTAACCAAAAAATGTTGGCTTAGAACTATCATGTCTTTTGCCTAAAGTAAAGAGCATACAACATGCAACAGAAGAAGCACCAGGATAAAATATTTCATCAGGTAAAGAAAATACAGCTTCTAAAGTATTTTCTCTTAAGAGTTCTTCTTTAATTTTCTTAATTTCTTTAGTATTACCTATCGCACAAGACATCGGTAGTAGTACAGCTAGTTTTCCTTTTTTAACGGACTTGATAATTTCTTTGACAAAATAAAAACCTTTAGAAGGATCTTGTTTTTGTTTTGAAGTCCAAGTAGAGGTATATTCTTTTGGCATTGAACTTTTAGTAGCATTATATGGCGGATTCATTAACACTGTATCGATATTCCATTTTTCGATTTCAGATAAATAATCAAAACAACTGCTTTGATATATATTTGAGTTACCATCCCCATGGATGAGCATATTTGTTGTTGCTAATCCATATATATTTTCATCATATTCTATACCATAGATTTGGTTCTTTTTGACAATTTTTTGTTCGTCTTCTGTAGAACAATCATTCAATGATTGTGTTAATGCACGAACAAGAAATGAACCACTACCACAACAAGGATCCAGGACACGAGAATGTCTATTAATTTCCGTTAATTTTGACATAAAATCTGTAATGTGATCAGGTGTAAAAGCTTGATTCTTGTCTTCTTTACCGACATATTTATTAAATGTTACAAAGAAAAGATTTAGTAAATCTTGACCTGCTATTGATTTATCATTTATATAAGGAAGTATTTCCTCAGATATGAAGGTTAAAATTTTTCTAAACGAATTGTCGTCTAATTGACGAATATCTTGACTTTCTAATACATTTTTAGCTAATAAAGAAATTTTATTTGCTCTATGCAAATCATTTTGAAGTAATATTCCTAGAATATTCTCCATCTGTGCACGAATCATGCTATTATTCATATCTTTATCAATTAAATCTACTTTACTATTTTTTAGTGTTAGCAAGCAGGTACCTACAAACTGACTTCTCAATTTTTCTCTAATACCAAATTCATGGAGCATTTCATTAAGAATATAGGTGTTTCTCATTATCTCTTCTTTGTTGTTAGTTTTGTTAGTGAAATACTCAGCATATTCTTCAAAAGTTTTCAAAATATACTCGTCTTTAATTAAATTTTTATCTGATACATCATCTTTCCATACCAAAATAGAATCATCATTAGTGTTAGCCAGTATTGCTATGACATTGTTACCAGTTAAAGATTTTTCATACGCGACATATGCAGAAAGTTGTTCTTTAGCTACATCTAAGTTACTATAAAAATCTTGTTTAGTTTCTATGAGAACAGAAAAATCATTATATTCAGCTCGTATATCTAAGTATTTAGCTTCAGTTTTATTTACTTTTATACCATTAAAATTTAAACCTTTTTCTTTAAATGCTTTTGGGTAACTAAATTCATCATTTTCAATATTAGTTGTTATATATTTTCTGCCAATTTTAGTTTTTATATCTGTTCTAAGCATCTTAATACCCCTTTATTTTTATATATAAGTATCTCACAAAAGAAACCATTATACTATAGGTTATAAAAATATGAATTGTAAAAAACGACCGTTAATTATTAATTGAATTAAATACAAAATAAACATTAAATGAGAACTAGAAAATTTTCTAGCTCTCTTTTTTAATATCTTTATTTTCTATTTTATCTAAGTAACGATAAACCGTTGTCCTAGAAACATTCCATTTTTCAGCGATTGTTTTGATAGGGGTACCACTCTCAACTAATGTTTTAAGTAATTTTAGATCACTTTCGTTCAATTTTTCAGGGCGTCCACCTAGTCGTCCTCTTGCTCTTGCAGCCACTCTCCCTGCAGCAGATCGTTCTAATATTAAATTACGTTCGAATTCAGCGAATGCTGCAAAAAGATGGAATAAAAGCTGTCCCGTTGAACTTGATTTATCCATGGTGATATTTTCTTGAATGCTGTGGAAGCTAATCCCTCTATTATTTAAAGCATTAACAATTGAAATTAAATCTTCCATATTTCTTCCCAGGCGATCTAACCTCCAAACGACCACAACATCTCCTGCACGGGCAAATTCTATAGCACTTTCTAAACCAGGACGATTACTTTTCGCGCCACTTACTTTATCTGTAAATATTTTTTCACATCCATAATTTGTTAGACTATCTTGTTGTAAATCCAAATTTTGTAATCCGGTTGAAACTCTTGCATATCCAATTTTCATTTTTATTCCTCCATATAGATATTATTGTATCATAACTTAAAATTAATATGGTTAATGTACGTTGATTTTGTTATGAGTTTATGAACATTTAATGCATAAAAATTATATAAGAAATAGGGTGGATATACGAGTGTTCAGAAATAGAGGAGTTTATGTACAATTTATGTAGACTAAATAAAATGTAAAAAAAGAAGTTCTGATTTTTCAGAACTTCTTTCTATAAAACAAATATATTTATAACTAATTATCTATAATGTGATTAAAATGTGTTTGGATATAGTTTTTTAGATCAGAATTGATAACTATAATTGTTTGTTCATGGCCAGTAGTATACATAATTAAATCATCATTTTTATAAAAAGAAAAGTCAGCTTCTATATCATCGAGAGATGAATACCATATGTAACCGTCTTCTAAAGATTTAGTAAAGAAACTTGGATATTTTTTTAAAAAATTTTTCATATCTCTATCGAATGTAAATGTATACATTAAAGATTTTGATGTAGATATAGTACCTGGCCATTTCTTTGTGACAGAAGATGAAATAAAATTATTTTTAAACTGCATATATATAGATTGCTTTTCAAAATCTTCATTTATTGAAACAACAATAGAAATTTTATTTGAAAATATTGCAACGGCATCTAAAAGTTTTTTATATTCATCTGAATTTTGTATTTTTAAGTGCATAGAATCCTCCTTTATTTATGAAATGAATGACCTGTTAAAGATTTTGTGTTTTGTTTATTTCTACCATGATAATGCCAATAATAATTAGATCCTTTACCATGTTTTTCATGTTTTACTACACCTGTGGGACTTGCAGATTTCGCAGCATTAAGTGCATATTGTTGCGAAGTGGCAAATACATCATAACCCTTCTTTAAACGTGCAGCTGCAGCTGTTTGACTTTTGATTGGTTGTCTGATATATACTTTACCGTTTTTTATAATGGCAGTATAGTATTTTATTTTTGGTTGTTTTTTAGCTAAAGTACTTATAGCGTTTGCCGAATACCAAGTAGCACCAGCAATTACAATAGTACCGGCAGTAGCTAGTATAGCATTAATCAAAGCGGTAGCAAGAGCACTGCCTGCTGGAGCTAATACTAACGGTGCTTCTGCCTGTAAATCAGTAGAATCATTTATAGGCGTTACTTTCTGATTAATTTCGAAACCTTGAACTTTCTTTCCATCTAAAACTTCAGCTTCAATTTTTCCGTCAGTAGAACTTTTAATTTCTACTTCCTGGACATCGTGGATATCTTTTCTTAAAGCTTTATTAATAACACCAGACTTTTGTTCAGTTTTTAATTGGTAATCATCACTATTTTGATTATAGATTAAGCTATATCTCAAGTTATTTTCTGATGTTGAAGCAATATACTCATCATTGACTTTTTCCACAGTTATATCATATCCATTAATACTAAAACTATTTTCTACTTTAGCATGGGTATAACTTCTATCAAAAATTGAAGACAGTAACAATAATACAGTGGAAACAATAAATTTTTTTTGTGGTTATTAATGATTATATTATTTTTATTTAGTTATAAAGCTATTTCCATAGACAAGTCTTATTACAGCGTATGTATTCTAGATACTGATATAACTATCCAAGGAAGTCATGGAAATATAGTAAATGATATTATAAAAGACGATGGAATAACAGTTTTTTCTTTTAAAGTTCTAAATAGATTCAACAGCGGGGACAATAACGATTTACTGAAAGGATTAAATTTTTGTGAACAAAAAAACGCTAAAATAATAAACATGAGTTTATCAAGTAATAATTTAGATAGAAGATTGAAAGAAAAAATTGAAATGTTGATTAAAGATAAAAAGATAGTAGTAACTAGTATACCTAATGATTCTAATAGGAAAAATGAGATTTCAAATATTCCAGGTGTTATAAGTATTAAAACTGGAAATTCATTTAAAAAGTTAAGTAATCAAAATATATATACTATACCTAGTCCGAATATTAATGGTATTAGAAGCAACTTTTATGCAACAGCTCGATTTACACATTTGTTATCTAAAAAGATAATAGTAATAGAGGAGCGTTTTGAATAATGACTATTTTGAATGTAATAGGATATATAGCTATGCTTATTGATCACTTAGGACTATTAATTTTTCAGGATGATATTATATTTAGAATATTAGGTAGAGCAGCTTTACCAATATTTATATATAGTGTATATTCTGGTTTAAACAAAACTAATGATGTAATTAATTACATGAAGAGAGTTTTTATAATAGCTATAATCAGTCAGCCATTTTATATGTTATTAGTAAGTAATCAATTGAATATATGCTTTACAATATTTTTTCTAATATTTTTATTTTCTAAAATATATATAAGGTATGCGTATTACATTAAAATACTAATTGTAGTATTATTATTTTTAGATATAACAGAATACGGATTTTTATCATTATGTCTTGTATTTCTTTTTAAAATATTTAAGGGAAAAATAAAATTTAATATGATAATGTTGTATCTTTTATTAACGTCTATATGTATCTATTTGTACGGTTATAATTATATTCAATATTTTAGTACTATGAGTTTATTTTTAATTAAAATAAAAATATTGAAATATGAAATAAATTTATCTCGGTTTTTAAAATATAGTATATACCCTTTGCATCTCTTTTTTTTATTAATTTTTTTATATTTTTTATAATATATTCATAGTGAAAACGACCGTTATTTATAC
>NZ_PPRM01000013.1 GCF_002902665.1 Macrococcoides caseolyticum | reverse complement strand
AATTAGAGTTTACTACCGTTTTTTTACAAAGTCAATGAAATCAAGTTATATATATAATTTGTAATAAAATAGTAATGCTTGTTAATTATTATTAATATCATTCAACATTTATAATTTGTATTGTTTTTTAAAACATGTCGAATTGTAAGTATTAGTAATATTGAAAAAACCCTTTATTTTATGTATATTTAATAAGTAAAGATGAGGAGGATTTCATATGACGAATAATACATTTTACGTTACGACCCCTATTTATTATCCAAGTGGGAAACTTCATATAGGTCATGCATATTCAACGGTAGCTGGAGATGCAATTGCACGCTATAAAAGAATGCAAGGTTATGATGTCAAATACTTGACGGGTACAGATGAACATGGTCAAAAGATTCAAGAAAAAGCTCAAGCTGCTGGTAAATCTGAGATTGAATATTTAGATGAAATCATCGCAGATATTCAAGCACTATGGAAAAAATTAGATATCTCTAATGATGACTTCATTAGAACGACAGAAGATAGACATAAAGTTGTGGTAGAAAAAATATTTGAGAGATTACTGGAACAAGGGGATATTTATCTAGGCGACTATGAAGGTTGGTACTCTGTACCTGATGAGACATTCTATACTGAAACGCAACTTGTGGACCCTATTTATGAAGGAGAAAAAATTGTTGGGGGTAAGAGTCCGGATTCTGGGCATCCGGTGCAACTTGTAAAGGAGGAAAGTTATTTCTTTAAGTTGAGCAAGTATACAGATCGTTTAATTGAATACTATGATGCACATCCAGAATTTATCCTGCCTGTTTCACGTAAAAATGAAATGCTAAATAATTTCATTAAACCTGGTCTTGAAGATTTGGCAGTATCGCGAACTTCATTTGATTGGGGAATCAAAGTACCATCTAATCCGAAGCATGTTGTTTACGTCTGGATAGATGCATTAACGAATTATATCTCTGCACTTGGATATCTATCTGAAGATGAAACAGAATTTAATAAGTACTGGCCGGCTGATGTACATATTATGGCAAAAGAAATTGTGCGTTTCCATACCATTATATGGCCAGCGTTATTAATGGCGTTAGACTTACCTCTTCCTAAGAAAATATTCGCTCATGGATGGATTCTTATGAAGGATGGCAAGATGAGTAAATCTAAAGGAAATGTCGTTGATCCTCATATATTAATCGATCGTTATGGTCTCGACGCAGTTCGTTATTATTTAATGAGAGAGCTGCCATTTGGGTCGGATGGGGTATTTACTCCGGAGGCTTTCGTAGAACGTACAAACTTTGATTTAGCCAACGATCTCGGTAATCTTGTAAACCGTACGATTGCCATGATTAACAAATATTTTGACGGTAACCTTACCGGTTACAAAGGGCAAATGCATGCAGTTGATGCAGAAATTGAAGATTTAGCAGTAGCAACTAAGAAAGCTTATGATAACGCGATGGAAAGTATGCAGTATTCAGTTGCTTTACAAGAAGTATGGAAATTGATTTCACGTACTAATAAGTACATTGATGAAACAACGCCGTGGATTCTTATCAAAGATGCGTCCCAAAAAGAACTGTTAGAGAGTGTAATGTATCATCTTGTTGAGAATATTCGATTTGCAGCGGTATTATTGCGTCCATTCTTAACAGAAGCACCATATAAAATCTTTGAACAGTTGAACTTAAAAGACAATGCACTTTATGGATTTGATAGTTTAATTACTTATGGCCAAATAGCGGAACTTAAAGTAGTGGAAAAAGCGACACCAATCTTTCCGAGATTAGATATAGAAGCAGAAGTAGAATTTATCAAAGGTACAATGCAGCCACCTGCATCTGAGAAAGTTGAAGCTGAAGGTAAAATTGAAATCACAATTGATGTATTTGATAAAGTAGAATTAAAGGCGGCAACAATTATTGATGCAGATTACGTGAAGAAAGCTAAGAAACTGCTAAAAATTCGAGTAGACTTAGGTAATGAAAAACGCCAAATTGTATCAGGAATTGCAGAATTCTATAAACCAGAGGATATCATTGGCAAAAAAGTAGTAGTCGTTACAAATCTAAAACCGGTAGAACTACGTGGTGAGAAATCAGAAGGTATGATTCTTTCTGCTGAGAAAGATGGACAATTAACACTTGTAAGCTTACCAAGTACAATTGAAAATGGTTCTATCGTTAAATAAATAGGAGTGATTTTGTGT
Organism: Macrococcoides caseolyticum; assembly: GCF_002902665.1. Classification (GTDB taxonomy): domain Bacteria; phylum Bacillota; class Bacilli; order Staphylococcales; family Staphylococcaceae; genus Macrococcoides; species Macrococcoides caseolyticum. Next base: position 27,300 of record NZ_PPRM01000013.1, on the reverse strand, counting down.
TAATCGATACACATGTGCATTTGAACGCAGATCAATATGATGAAGATTTACAGGAAGTTATTGATAGAGCACGTGAAAATGGAATAGATCGCATGATCGTCGTTGGATTTGATGAAAAAACGATTAAACGTACGATGAAATTAATAGAGGATTATGATTTCATATACGGTGTTATTGGGTGGCATCCAGTCGATGCCATCGATTTTACTGACGAGTATTACGAATGGATAAAAGAACTTTCAAAACATCCTAAGATTGTTGCGATTGGTGAAATGGGTCTTGATTATCACTGGGATAAGTCTCCAAAAGATATACAAAAAGAAGTGTTTAAGCGACAAATTCAACTTGCAAAAGAAGTGAAACTTCCAATTGTTATTCATAATCGTGAAGCAACTCATGATGTAATTGAAATATTGAAATCAGAAAATGCACAAGAAGTTGGCGGCGTAATGCATAGCTTCAGTGGCAGTCCAGAGACTTGTGATGAAGTATTGAAGTTAAACTTTGTTATTTCTTTAGGGGGACCTGTGACGTTTAAAAATGCCAAACAGCCTAAAGAAGTTGCGAAGCATGTACCGCTCGATAAACTTCTTGTTGAAACGGATGCCCCGTATTTAACACCCCATCCTTATCGTGGAAAGCGTAACGAGCCGATGCACGTAAAATTGGTAGCAGAGGAGATTGCAGAACTACGTGGTATCACCTTAGAAGAGGTGGCACTACAAACGACGGCGAATGCTGAACGATTATTTAAGGTGAAAAAAACAGATTAAATTAATTTCAGCGAAAAAGGCCACGTGTTACTGACGTGGTCTTTTATATATATATACCGTATAATGATTAGTTGTATAAATGTAAAGGATAGATATTATGAAAATTAATGAAATTATTGTTGTTGAAGGTAAAGATGACACGACACGTGTAAAGCTTGCAGTAGAATGTGATACGCTTGAAACAAATGGTTCTGCTATTAATGAAGAGACGATTGAAGCGATTAGACATGCAGCCGAAGTGAGAGGTGTCATTGTACTTACAGATCCCGATTACCCAGGAAATAAAATCAGGAAAACGATTGAAAGTCATGTACCTGCAGTAAAGCATGCATTTATTGATGCTGATATTGCTGTAAGTAAACGTGGTAAGATTGGTATCGAACATGCACCAGTTGAAGCAATTCAAGATGCATTGATGCATGTATCAACACCGTTTGATTATACTTCTGAGACGGTGAGTAAAGCATTTTTGGTAGATAACGGTTTAATTATTGGTCCATATGCCAAAGAAAAAAGGAAGCAACTATGCAAGTACTTAAGAATCGGTTATTGCAATGGGAAGCAGTTATTTCATAGACTCAATGCTTTCGGTATAACTGAGCAGGATATAAAGCAAGCACTATATGATAAAGGAGAGGAATAATGGAATATAACGATATTGCAACACCAACAAGAACGAAACAGTTATTAGATCAATATGGGTTTAAGTTTAAGAAAAGTCTTGGCCAGAATTTTCTTGTAGATACTAATGTCATCAGAAATATAATTGAGGCTGCTGGTATAGATAAGACATCAGGTGTCATTGAAATTGGTCCTGGAATGGGGAGTTTAACTGAGCAGTTAGCAAAACATGCGAAACAAGTTTTAGCATTTGAAATAGACCAGCGACTTATACCGATACTAGGAGAAACATTAAGTCCTTACGATAATGTAACGGTGATCAATGAGGATATATTAAAAGCCGATGTAGCTTCTGCCATAGAAACGTATCTACATCATTGCGATGAAATTTTCGTTGTAGCCAATTTGCCTTATTATATTACAACGCCGATATTAATGGGTTTACTGGAAAAGAACTTAAATATTAACAGTTATGTGGTGATGATGCAAAAAGAAGTAGGAGAGCGTTTGTCTGCAGTCCCTTCAACAAAAGCATATGGTTCATTATCCATTGCAGTGCAGTACTATACTGATGTGAAACGTATTATGGTTGTTCCTAAAGGTGTCTTTATGCCACCGCCGAATGTAGATTCGCTCGTAGTCAAGCTGACAACATTAGAGCGTCCTCGTGTAGATGTTGAAGATGAAAATTTGTTCTTTAAGTTAACTAGAGGTGCTTTCGTCCAGCGTAGGAAAACGATCTTAAATAACTATATGAGCTTGATACAAGATAGTAAGGAGCACAAATCACGTATTATTGAATGGCTTGAGGCAAGTGGCGTAGCACCTTCACGACGTGGTGAGAGCCTTAATTTAAATGATTATGCACAACTTTCAAATAATATGAAAAAGTATCCAGAGTTGGTGATTTAAAACATTGACAACAGAAAATAAAATTGTTAAAATTAAAAATTTTATTGACTATTTATCGTTATGGTGCTAAAATGAAGGGCATAGCGAGTTGGGTCATTATGCCAAAAACATTAGTAGACATCAAAAAAATTCTTGACTGTCAGTTGGGTAATCGAATTGTATTAAGAGCTAATGGAGGACGTAAAAAGTTAATTGAGCGTCGTGGTGTGCTTAAAGAAACTTATCCATCAGTTTTCGTGGTTGAACTAGACCAGGAGCAACATAATTTTGAGCGTGTGTCTTATACATACACTGACGTTTTAACAGAAAACGTGCAAGTAACATTTGTAAATGATCAACAAGAAGAATTTCTTGTACAATAATTAGTAAAGCATATTCTCTACGTAGAGAATATGCTTTATTTTTTATTTTCTTTATCAATCTACAATTTAGAAATCGAATTGTGATAAAATAACTGTATTAATTAATTGAGCGAGGACGAGATATGATTTATGAGAATGCACCAGCTAAAATAAATTTGACACTAGATACACTATATAAAAGAGATGATGGATATCATGAAGTAGAAATGATAATGACGACAGTAGACTTATATGATCGATTGACTTTGGAGAAGAGAAAAGATAAAAAAATTGTACTTAAAATAGAGCATCGATACGTGCCAAATGATCATAGAAACTTAGCTTATAAAGCTGCAGAACTTATGATAGAGCGTTACAATATTAAATGTGGAGTAACGATTACGCTCGATAAAACTATTCCGATAGCTGCGGGTCTAGCGGGGGGTTCTAGCGATGCTGCTGCGACATTTCGAGGGATGAACAAACTGTTTGAGTTGAATCTTTCGCTTAAAACTTTAGCAGAACTTTCAAGTGAAATTGGTTCAGACATTCCGTTTTGTATATACGGAAGAACGTCACTATGTACAGGACGTGGTGAAGTACTTGAACATTTACCGAAGCCACCTTCATGCTGGGTAATTTTAGCAAAACCTGAGATCAGTGTGTCAACGCAAGAGGTTTATAGTGCACTTGATTTATCACAAGCACATGAACAGATTGAAAATGAGAAATGCAGACGTGCAATTGAAGCGGGAGATTACTTGGAGATGATACGTACTTTAGGGAATAGGTTAGAAGCTGTAACGATAGAAATGCATCCTGTTATTCAAATGCTTAAGGAAACGATGATGAAAGCTGGAGCAGATGTTGCTATGATGAGCGGCAGTGGACCTACTGTATATGGATTAGCAGCAAAAGAACGCCAGGCTAAAAGTGTAGTCAATGCATTAAAAGGATGTTGTAAAGAAGTATATATGGTAAGAATGCTAGGGTAGGGAAAACCGAACATTTGTGATATATTAAACATATATCATGCGTAAATGAGGGATTTTATGAAGTTTAAGAGAAGTGAACGTATCGTCTACATGACGAGCTATTTGCTGAGCCATCCAAATGAGCTTGTACCATTAACCTATTTTGTAGAAAAGTTTGGACAGGCCAAGTCTTCAATTAGCGAGGATGTACAAATTATTAAAGATACTTTTGAAAAAGAAGAGATTGGAATTATTACAACTACCGCTGGAGCGAGTGGTGGAGTAACGTTCAGACATAGAATGTATTATGATGAAGCCGAAGGGCTGATCAGAACATTGTGTAATATGTTGCAGGAGAAAGAAAGGCTGCTTCCTGGAGGTTATTTATTTATGTCGGATGTTGTTGGTAATCCGAGACTGCTTGGACAAGTGGGAAAACTGATAGCTACAATGTATATGAACGAAGAAATAGATGCAGTAGTTACCATAGCAACAAAAGGAATCTCACTGGCAAACGCAGTAGCCGGCATTTTAAACTTACCGGTGGTAGTAATAAGAAAAGATAATAAAGTGACGGAAGGTTCTACGGTTTCTATCAACTATGTATCTGGTTCTTCGAGAAAGATAGAGACAATGGTATTATCAAAGCGCACGCTTCCCGAAGGTTCGAAAGTTTTGGTTGTTGATGATTTCATGCGTGCAGGAGGTTCTATCACGGGAGTCATGAATTTAATGAATGAGTTTAAAGCAACGGTAAAAGGGGTAACAGTACTAGTAGAATCGAAAGAAGTTAAGAATCGTTTAATTCAGGACTATACCTCTTTGGTGAAATTATCTAATGTAGATGAATATAATCAATCTTTTACTGTTGAAGAAGGTAATTGCTTAGACAAATTTTCTGAAGTAGGGAGAAATCAATAATGAAAAATGTTTTTTCTAAAAATGCACCAGAAGCTATCGGTCCATACTGTCATGCAGTTGTTGTGAACAATATGGTTTATACAAGTGGACAAATCCCATTGACATTACAAGGTGAATTAGTCAGCGAAGATGTCCAGGAGCAAACAAAGCAAGTATTGGACAACTTATCAGCAGTGCTAAAAGATAGTGGAGCTAGTCTTGATAGTGTAGTTAAAACTACTATATTTATTAGTGATATGAATGATTTTCCTTTGATTAATGAAGTATATGGTGAGTATTTTAATGTCCATCTACCTGCAAGAAGTTGTGTTGAGGTGAGTAGGTTGCCTAGAGATGTAAAGGTTGAAATCGAAGCGGTAGCCCTGAAACTCTAAACGATCATTAACTTACATTTATATTGGGAGGCTATTCAGAATGAAGGTCACAGATGTAAGAATGAGGAAATTAGTTACGGATAGCAGAATGAAAGCTTTAGCATCTATCACGTTGGACGAAGCGTTCGTAATACATGATTTGAGAGTGATTGACGGAAATAACGGTCTTTTTGTAGCAATGCCAAGCAAACGAACATCTGACGGAGAATTCCGTGACATCGCACATCCTATTAACAGCGAAATGCGACAAGAAATCCAAGAAGCAGTTATGAAAGTTTACGATGAAACAGAAGCGGTAGAACCTGGTACAAGTGCTATAGACGTTGCTGATAGTGCTACAAGTGAAGTATCATCGCAATTAGAAGAGTCTGATTCAGATAAGACGTTATCAGAAGATTTAAAAGCATAAAAAAGATAGGCAGACGCCTATCTTTTTTTTAATGGATTATCTGCACTTTTGAAATTTGCTTTCAATGCTATCCGAAAATTATCCTAAATAGATAAAAAATATGTTAAAATATTATAGACTGGGTACTTAAGAAAAGATGCTCTATCATAAATTATAATATCACTCAAAATGGAGGACATATGATGACTAGACAAGCTGTTATTCTCGCTGCAGGCAAAGGGACGAGAATGAAGTCGAAACTTCACAAAGTGTTGCATCCTGTCTGTGGTAAGCCGATGGTAAAACATGTCATAGATAATATTAAGAAATCAGATGTTACTGAAATCGTAACGATTGTGGGATACGGTGCCGAAGAGGTAAAGGCTGCTTTACGAGACCAATCATTATTCAGTATGCAAAGTGAGCAGCTTGGTACTGCGCATGCTGTTCAAATGGCTGCAGAACATTTAGAAGGTAAACAAGGTACGACAATTGTCATTTGTGGAGATACGCCATTAATCTCTGAAGAAACAATTGCTGGATTTATTGCACATCATGAATTAACAGGTGCAAAAGCGACGATTCTTTCCACTAAGACAAACACACCATTTGGCTATGGTAGAATTATTCGTGATACACATGGTGCGGTAGAACGGATTGTTGAAGAGAAGGATGCTTCGATAGAAGAGCGACTAATAAATGAAGTGAGTTCGGGAACGTTCTGCTTTGATAATGCATTGTTATTCGAACTGCTCGGACAAGTTGATAACAACAACGCGCAGGGCGAGTATTATCTTCCGGATGTAATCAGATTACTACGTGAAAGAAATGAACTTGTTGAAGCATATGTCACTGAAGATTTTAGTGAAACATTAGGGATTAATGATAGATATAATTTATCTATAGCAGAACAAACACTACGCTTAAGAATTAACAAACAACATATGATGAATGGTGTAACCATTATTGATCCATTAACGACATACATAGAAACGGATGTAGTCATCGGTAGCGATACAATTATTGAACCGAATGTAATGTTGAAGGGAAGTACGCAAATTGGTAATGATGTAATCATTACTTCTGGTAGTACTATTACAGATAGTAAGATTGCTAATAATGTAACAATAAAGCATTCTGTAATCGCTGAATCTGAAGTGGGAGACTCTACGATTATTGGGCCCTTTGCGCAATTAAGACCGGGAAGTCTCTTAGGAGCGGATGTAAAGGTTGGAAATTTTGTAGAGATCAAAAAGGCAAAATTGGATGATGAAGCAAAAGTGTCGCATTTAAGCTATATAGGAGATGCACAAATTGGTGCGAGAACGAATATAGGATGTGGAGCCATTACTGTCAATTATGATGGCACAAATAAATTTAAAACAATTGTTGGGAAAGATGCGTTTATCGGTTGCAACTCGAATTTAGTTGCACCTGTTACAATTGGCGATGCATCCTTTATCGCAGCAGGTTCTACCATTACCGATGATGTACCTGAAAAAAGTCTGGCACTAGGTCGTGCGCGTCAGACAACTAAAGATGGCTATTATGATAAATAAATATTCATATTTCAAAACGGAGGCTTAAAAAATGATGAACAGCGAATATAAGAATACGTCTTTAAAGATCTTTGCATTAAATGGTAATAAACCTTTAGCGGAGGAAATTGCCAAAGTCGTAGGTATTCCATTAGGAAAATCAAGTGTTAAACGTTTTAGTGACGGAGAAGTTCAAATTAATATTGAAGAAAGTATTCGAGGGTGTGATGTATTTATCGTTCAACCTACTTCGAATCCTGTTAACGAACGCTTAATGGAACTATTAATTATGATTGATGCATTAAAGCGTGCATCAGCAGAAACTATTAACATCGTTATGCCATACTACGGCTATGCAAGACAAGACCGTAAAGCAAGAAGTCGAGAACCAATTACAGCGAAACTTGTTGCAGATATGATGGAAAAAGCAGGAGCAGACCGTGTAATTGCTCTGGATTTACACGCACCGCAGATTCAAGGATTCTTCAATATTCCAATCGACCATCTCATGGGTGTTCCAATTCTTTCTGATTATTTTGATGCGAAAGAAGGAATTGACAAAGAGTCTATCGTAGTTGTATCACCTGACCATGGTGGAGTGACACGTGCACGTAAGATGGCAGATCGATTAAAAGCGCCGATTGCGATAATTGATAAACGTCGCCCAAAACCAAATGTAGCAGAAGTTATGAATATCGTAGGAGATATCAATGGTAAGACGGCAATCATCATTGATGACATTATTGATACGGCTGGTACAATTACACTTGCTGCTCAAGCGCTGATTGATAAAGGTGCTAAAGAAGTATATGCATGTTGTACACATCCTGTACTATCTGGGCCAGCATATCAACGTATCGACGACTCGGCTATTAAAGAGCTGGTTGTAACAAATTCTATTCTACTACCAGAAGAGAATAAGCCAGCTAAGATCAAGCAGTTATCTGTAGGAGAGCTTTTAGCACAGGCAATTGTACGTGTATATGAACAAGAATCTGTAAGTATTTTATTTGATTAGTAACAAGAAGAAATTGGGTAGGAGCATTTCGCTGTTTAGTCCGTTAACCATAATAGTAAAAAGGTTTATGTTGTATCTCTTCGAAGTAAAAATTAAAAATTATGTTTATGAATTAAAATTAATGGGTAATTATAATATATCGATGAACAAAATAAACGTTTTACAAGCAGGTTTTCACAACTGATGGGTAAACGTAGGAGCACAATAGTGCGCAAAAGGAGATTATATTATGACTTCATTAAAAGCAATTATTAGAAAAGGTAAACAAACTAAAGGTGAACTAAACAAGATCAGAAATGAAGGTAAGATTCCTGCAGTTGTTTATGGTTACGGTGCATCAAATACTTCAGTTGAAGTAGATGAGCCTGAATTCGTTAAAGTTATTCGTGAAGTTGGGCGTAACGGAGTTATCGAACTAGGAGTAGGATCAAAAGCTATTAAAGTTATGGTTTCAGATTATCAAATCGACCCACTTAAAAATAAGGTGACACATATTGATTTCTTGGCAATCAATATGAAATCTGAATTAACGGTAGATGTTGTTGTAAACTTAACAGGTGAAGCTCAAGGTGTTAAAGAGGGTGGCGTAGTTCAACAGCCACTGTTCCAGTTATCAGTAACAGCTACACCAGACGAAATTCCTGAAACGATTGAAGTTGATGTAACGGAACTAAATATCGGAGATTCAATTATGGTAGGAGATTTAAAAGCAGATAAAGCTTATACAATTAATAATGAAGACGATGAAGCGATTGTATCTGTAGTTCCACCAACAGTCGAAGTAGAATCAGAAGAAGGCGAAGCTGCTGAAGGTGCAGAAGCTTCTGATGAGGATGCTCAAGGTGAAGAAAATACTGAAGGCAAAGAAAAAGCTGAATAATATGTTAGTTTTTAGAGATGAGGCTTATAGTCTCATCTCTTTTTGTGTCTTTAATGAATTATTATTATAATTTGTCTATAATGGAAGTATTATTAATTCGGAGGAATAATTTATGAAATGCATTGTTGGTTTAGGGAATATCGGAAAGAAATATGAATTAACAAGACATAATATAGGTTTTATGGTAGTTGATCGCTTGGTTGAATCATATAATTTAGAGCTTAATCAACAGAAATTTAAAGGACTATATGCAATTGCGATGATAAATGGTGAAAAAGTCCTGTTAATTGAACCAATGACATATATGAACTCGTCTGGCGAAGCAGTAAGGCCGTTGATGGATTATTTTAATGTTTCAACAGAAGATTTACTTGTATTATATGATGATTTAGATATGCCGCCTGGTAGACTACGCTTACGCCAAAAAGGATCTGCTGGTGGACATAATGGTATTAGATCATTGATTCAGCATCTAGGCACAGATCAGTTTAAAAGAATTAGAATTGGTATTGGTAGACCGACGGGCCACTTAAAGGTTGTTGATTTTGTTTTACAGAAATTTACCCATGATGAAATGATTGTTATGGATAAAGTGATAAACCAGACAATTAAGGCTGTAGAGGCATTCATCGCAGGTGAAAGATTTGAAAATATTATGAATCAGTATAATGGTGATGTATGAAACAAATAATAGATAAACTAATATATAAAGATGAGCGATTTCAAGATTATAACAATGCAATCGGTAATAAAAATATACTGATCACTGGTTTAAATCCATCTGCAAAAGCAATGATGCTCGCTGAAAGTTATATGCATCATCAAAAACAGATGGTTGTTGTTACAAGCAACCTTTATCAGGCTGAAAGGTTGGAAAGAGATCTCATACAGCTTGTTGATGAAGAAGATGTTTTCAAGTTTCCTGTACAAGATATTATGATTGAAGAATTCTCTACAAAGAGTCCAGACCTTATGCAAGAGCGTATAAGAACCCTTACCCATTTAGCGAAAGGCCAAAATGGGCTATTTCTCATTCCAGTAAATGGACTTGAAAAATTAATTAGCAAAAAAGAAACTTTTCTAAGATATCATTTGGAAATTATGTTAGGCATAGATGTGGACTTATCTGAATTGCAGCAAAGTCTCATTGATATGGGGTATCAAAAGACTGAACGTGTAACAACATTAGGAGAATTTTCTGTTCGTGGAGGCCTAATTGACATTTACCCGATGATTGGAGAACCTGTGCGTATCGAACTGTTTGACACTGAAGTTGATTCGATTCGTGCATTTGATATTGATAGTCAGCGTTCGTTGCATAATATAGATAAGGTGGAGTTATCGACTGCAAGTGAATTTATTTTTTCTGCTGAAGATTTAAGGTTGATGTCAGATAATCTCAGCGAAGCATTTGAGAATACACGTACGAAGATTAAGACGAATGTCCGAGATGATTTAAGAGAAACTTATGAAACAGTCAAACTTAATATGACGGAGTTGCTTAGTCATAATATACTGCGTCGCATGGTTAAATTTGCCTATCATGAAGAGACGACAATTGCAGATTATTTTAAAGAGGATGCCATCATTGTGATTGATGAATACAATCGTGTGATAGAGGCTAAAGATGCGTCGATTCGAGAAAACAGCGAATTTATGGAGTCACTAATCGAATCTGGTCGTGGATTTATTGGTCAGACGTTTATCAAAGAAGGTAGCTTAGAAGCACTGGCGAATAAATATAAAGTTGCGTACTTCACTTTATTTACTGCAAGCATGACTGTGGTGCTTGAAGAGGTCTTTAAGTTTTCATGTAAACCTGTTCAACAATTTTATGGACAATATGACTTAATGTTTTCCGAGTTTGATCGTTATCGTAAGAATGACTTTAATATAGTGGTATTAGCAACAAATGATACAAGAAAAGAAAAGATCAAGTCGATGCTCACTGATATGAATCTTCCAGTAACATTTAATATCGATGAAAGTAAACCTGGTATATCTACAATTGTACAAGGGGATCTTTCAGAAGGGCTCGAGCTTCCTTATATGAAATTAGTTGTTATAACGGAGAGAGAACTGTTTAAGTTACGTAAAGAAAAACCAAAACGTACTCAAAAAAAATTATCAAATGCTGAGAAAATAAAATCGTATCAAGAACTAAATATAGGTGATTATGTTGTTCATACACATCATGGTGTCGGCCGTTATCTTGGTGTAGAGACATTACTTGTTAATAAATTGCATAAAGACTATATTAAGATTCAATATAAAGGTACGGATCAACTGTTTGTCCCTGTTGACCAGATGAGCCAAGTACAAAAATTTGTTGGTTCAGAAGATAAGGATCCAAAGCTTAATAAACTTGGCGGAACAGAGTGGAAAAAAACGAAAGCACGTGTTCAAAAGAATGTTGAGGACATTGCGGAAGAATTATTAAAGCTATACCAAGAGCGCGAACGCATAGAAGGGTATCAGTTTGGTCCGGATACTGAAGAACAAGAAAACTTTGAAATGGACTTTCCGTATGAACCGACGCATGATCAAAAGCAGAGTCTTATTGAAATTAAAGGTGATATGGAAAAAAGTAAGCCGATGGATCGTCTGTTATGTGGAGATGTTGGATACGGTAAAACGGAAGTCGCAATCCGCGCGGCATTTAAAGCTGTTATGGATGGGAAACAAGTTGCGTTCTTGGTACCTACAACTATCTTAGCCCAGCAACATTATGAAACAATTATTGAGCGTATGCAGGATTATCCGGTAGAAGTGCAGATGATGAGTCGTTTTAGAACGACGAAAGAAGTTAATGAAACGAAGAAAGGACTCAAATCAGGATTTGTAGATATCGTTGTCGGAACACATAAATTGCTCGGAAAAGATATCGTATACAAAGACCTAGGATTGCTGATTGTAGATGAAGAGCAACGTTTTGGCGTTACACACAAAGAAAAGATTAAAGCGTTAAAGACGAATGTAGATGTATTAACTCTAACAGCGACACCAATTCCGAGAACATTGCATATGAGTTTACTTGGTGTACGAGATTTATCTGTTATTGAGACGCCACCAGAAAATAGATTCCCGGTACAGACTTACGTACTTGAGTATCAGCATAACTTTATAAAAGAAGCGATGGAAAGAGAATTATCTAGGAATGGACAAGTATTTTACCTTTATAATCGTGTTGCTACTATTTATCAAAAGGCAGAACAGCTCGAGATGATGATGCCGGATGCTAGAATTGCAGTAGCGCACGGACAAATGTCAGAAAGAGAATTAGAAGAAACGATGCTCGGATTTATTAATGGCGAATATGATATTCTTGTTACAACTACGATCATCGAAACAGGGGTGGATGTGCCAAATGCAAATACATTGATAATTGAAGATGCGGATCGTTTTGGATTAAGTCAGCTGTATCAACTGCGTGGACGTGTTGGTCGCAGTAACAGAATTAGTTATGCATATTTCCTTCATGCACCGAATAAAGTACTCACTGAAGTTGCAGAGCAAAGATTGCAGGCAATTAAAGAGTTTACTGAACTTGGTTCAGGTTTTAAAATTGCGATGCGTGATCTGAATATTCGTGGTGCAGGGAATCTGCTAGGAAAACAACAGCACGGGTTCATTGATTCAGTGGGATATGACCTGTATTCAGAAATGCTACAGCAAGCAGTGAATGAAAAACGAGGGATTAAAGAGGAAGAAACGGTGCCGCAATTAGAGATTGATGTAGAAATAGATGCATATATTCCGGCAGAATATATAAGAGAAGAACAGGCAAAGATTGAATTTTATAAGAAATTACGTAGTGTTACGACAGAGCAGGAACTGATCGATGTCCAAGACGAAATGACCGATCGTTACGGGGAATATCCAGAAGCCGTAGATCACCTCATGAAAATTGTGGAAATTAAAGTAAATGCATTAAGTTTTGGTATTGTACAAGTGAGAGACACGGGAAAATCGATTGAACTGGAAGCTTCAGAAGCAACAACAACTAAAGTTAATGGTGAACGTCTATTTAAAGCGACGGAATCTTTTGGCAGAGACTTGAAGATTGAATATAAAGATAATAAACTGACGTTTATATTAAAGAAACAATCAAATTGGTTATCTGCACTTGTGCAGCTATCTTATCAAATTCAGGAAGGAATTATGATGGATGGGGAATAAGCCAGTCTTTAATAGCGTGATTATCTTAACGTTTACAATGCTATTCGTAAAGGTATTAAGTGCTATATATAGAGTGCCATACCAGAATATATTAGGAGATACCGGGTTATATGCTTATCAACAAGTGTATCCGCTAATTGCAATTGTCTCAGTGTTATCTTTAAATGCGATTCCCTCTGTTGTCAGTCAGTCGCAGTATGACACTTTATTTATGAAACAATTAAGAAATGTACTGACGATAATTAGTGTACTGATTTTAGGGTTAATCGTCGTATTTAGTAAACATATTGCGTTTCTTATGGGAGATATAGAGCTTAAGCGCATGCTGCAAGTATCTGCATTGGTACTCCTACCATTTCCATTTGTGGCTTTAGCGCGTGGACAGCTTCAAAGAAAACATCAAATGGAGCATATTGCTGTCAGCCAGGTTATTGAACAGATTGTTAGGGTTACAACGATATTGTTTGCAATTACATTGTTTGTAAAAGCTGATTTTTCAGTGTATGAAAGTGGTAGCGTCAGCATATTCGGATCATTTTTAGGTTTAACTGCGGCTTATATCTATTTAAAGGTAAAAGGGTTTATGCATCTCGAAAGTAACTATCAAGATAATGAGGGACGAACCTATTATCTCGATTTCCTTACTTTAATATTTTTTTATAGCTTAAGTTATCTAGTACTCATTTTATGGCAGCTGGTTGACAGTTTTACGATGATTAATCAACTCAAACAAATAATGAGTTTAAATGAAGCAAGAGAACTAAAAGGAGTTTATGATCGTGGCAGTTCGTTAATTCAAGTGGGGCTTATAGTAACAACGTCATTTTCACTTGTGCTCATACCAGTACTGGCGGAGTGCAGAGCTAAGAATGCATTAACCGAAATGAAAGCTTATGCGGATAGTGCTTTGAAGATAACAATCGTTTTCAGTAGTGCAGCTGCTGTGGGATTGATGAATTTAATTCGTCCTCTAAATTTATTTTTGTTTGAAACGATAACAGGATATGAAGCGTTAGCTATATATATGTTATCTGTAATATTCGTATCACTGATTATTATGTTCACAGCTATGCTACAAATCTATAACGCATTTCGTATTCAGTTGGTGGCTGTCATAGCTGGAATCCTGACAAAGTTTCTGCTTAACTTGTTATTAATACCACAGCTCGATATCAAAGGGGCATCGATAGCTACTGTGGCTGGACTTGTAACGTATACACTATGTCTTTATTACAAAGTACAAAAAATATATGAACTAAAATTAAATACCTTTATAAGACGCTGGTTGCTAGTACTTATTGTGATGAGTATCGCCATTCAATGCATATTAGTGGTTCCTTTTAATACAAGACTTACAGCTATGGGTGTATCTATTATGGGTGTGACTATAGGATTGGCTGTTGTATTGTATACTATGGTGAAGTGGAAGATTATCAGTGTACAAGAGTGGTATCATCTACCGTTTGGAAATATAATGATAAAACTAATGAAAGGATGATTTGATGGGTAAGATAACAGTCGTAGGATTAGGGAACTATGGGTTAGATGAGCTGCCGTTTGGTATTTATCGTTTTTTAAATAAAGTAGATAAAGTATATGTTCGTACATTAGCACATCCGGTAGTAGAAGATCTAGAAGATGTTGAGTGGATTAGTTTCGATGAAGTATATGAAAAACATGATCGATTTAGCGAAGTATATGCGGAAATTGTTCAGACTCTAAAAGAAAAAGCGATGGATGATGATATTGTTTATGCCGTTCCTGGTCATCCAATGGTAGCTGAATCTACAACTGAGCTATTGTTACAGGATGAAACTTTGGATATAGAAGTTTTAGGCGGAAAAAGCTTTATCGATGATCTATTCCAAGCAGTATCATTTGATCCTAATAATGGATTTCAAATGCTAGATGGGACGATGATGACAAGTGAAGCGATTAATATTAGAAATGCATTAATCATCACGCAAGTATACGATCAGATGATAGCGGGAGATGTGAAAGTTACTTTAATGGAGAAATACCCTGACGATCATAAAGTTGCTATAGTTACAGGTGCCAGAGGGCAAGGATCGAGAGTTACGTGGTGCCCATTATATGAGATGGATCATGACTTTGAGCTATCTAATTTAACTTCGCTTTTTGTACCTGCGTTAAGTCAAGAACATTATGCTGGAGATTTTGAATATTTAACATCCATTATGGATAGATTAGTCGCAGATGACGGATGTCCATTTGATAAAGTTCAAACCCATTCTAGCTTGAAACGTTACCTTTTGGAAGAGACATATGAATTATTTGAGGCGATTGATAATGATGATATCGACCATATGATTGAAGAGTTAGGAGATATACTTCTTCAAGTAGTGTTCCATGGTGCGATTGGTAAGAAATCAATGATGTTTGATACACGTGAAATTGTCCAGGCTATTAGCGAAAAGATGATTAGACGTCATCCGCATATATTTGGAGAAGGAGTAGAAGTAAATAGCGTTGAAGAATTAAATCAAGTGTGGAAAAATGCAAAGCAAGCAGAAGGTAAAGAAGAAAAACAGGTAAAACAAGAGAAAATTTTTGCAGATTTATATTTAAAATTATATGATTTGGTTAACAATCAGAAAATAACAGTTCAGCAAGCACTTAAAGTATTGGCAGGTGAAGAGAATGAGACTCGATAAATATTTAAAGGTATCACGGTTGATAAAAAGACGTACTTTAGCAAAGGAAGTCAGTGACCAGGGACGCATTAAAATCAATGGCAATGTGGCTAAGGCCTCAAGCAATGTAACGATTGATGACGTATTGGAAGTAAGGCTTGGACAACGTGTTATCACGGTTAAAGTGACTGATTTAAAAGAACACGCCACAAAAGATAATGCAAAAGGTATGTTTGAAATAGTGTCAGAAGAAAAAATACACGCTGATGAATAGAGGTGTTATGCGTGGCAAAAAATGTGAGTAATCTGGACAATGACTATATTTCAGAAAAAGCGTTGCGAGAACGAAGGAAAAGAAAAAATAATCGAGTAATAAAGAAAAGATTGTTCGTATTCGGTGGAGGCTTACTGAGCATCTTGTTACTTCTAACGGGAGTATTGTTATATCAGATGAGTGTTAATAACCATCTAAAAGAAGAACACGCTAAGCAAAATGCAGAATATAAACGATTGCAGGAAAAAGAGATTGTGCTGAGAGAAAAGCTAAAGCAACTCAATAGTAAAGAATATATTGAAAAAATAGCAAGAAGTGAATATTTCCTGAGCAATGATGGAGAAGTCATCTTTAAATTGCCGGATAATGAAGATTCGAAGTCAGATAGCAAAGGACAATGAAGAATTCACTGACTATTTAGATTTATAGCGTTGTAAAAAGTAGTGAGTAAGCATATAATGATATATTATGAAGAATTTTATCAGGAGGATTTATTAATCTTATGTCAATTGAAGTTGGAAGCAAATTAAAAGGTAAAGTTACAGGTGTTAAAAATTTCGGTGCTTTCGTTGAATTACCTGAAGGTAAAAGTGGTCTTGTACACATCAGTGAAGTTGCAGATAGCTATGTCGAGAATGTTGCAGATCATTTAAAAGTCGGAGATGAAGTAGAAGTTAAAGTATTGACGATTGGTGACGATGGTAAAATCAGTCTTTCTATTAAGAAGGCAAAAGAGCGTCCTAAAAAACCTGTAGCCCCTAAAGTTGAAAAAAACCGGAAGATTTCGAGAAAAAATTATCAAACTTCCTAAAAGACAGTGAAGACAGACAAACTTCAATTAAACGACAATCAGAATCTCGTCGTGGTGGTCGTGGATCAAAACGCTAATATTATTTTTTTAGCATTAAACAATCTCACTTAAATATTACTTTAGTGAGATTGTTTTATTTTATTGATAAAAGGTGATTAAATGGAACGTTTCTGGAAAGAAGATGAGAACATTGGCGTTGCTGTTTCAGGCGGTGTTGATAGTATGGTATTACTCGATAAAATAAGACGTTCAGGGTGCTTTAAGCAGTTATATGTACTGCATGTTAATCATCAGTTACGTGATGTATCGCGAGAAGAACAAGATATGATCCAACGATATTGCACTTCATACGGCATTGAACTTATCGTCTATACGATACCGAAAGGAACTTTCGATTTAAGTAAAAGTATACAGCATAAAGCGAGGAAACTCCGCTATGATTTTTTTGAATCGGTTGCAAAAGAAAAAGACCTCAGCTGGGTTCTGACAGCGCATCATAAAGATGATCAGATGGAAACAATATTCTTCAGGTTACTATCCAACCGTTTTACTTTTCAGCCACCAGGTATGCAGATGATTGTAAAGGGTGCGGTGACTTACGGGAAACCACTATTAAACTATTCTAAATCTGAATTGTATCAATATGCAGAGCGTGAACGTGTTCCATTTATGGAAGATGAATCAAATGAAGAGGTAAAGTATACTCGTAATTACATAAGAAATGAAATTATAGCTAAGCTGGATGAGGCGAAGCTTTCAAAGGAAAACTTGCTGCACGTTGCTCATTATATAGACACGGCCCAGTCATTGGTCAGACAATGTGCGATGAAGTATTCAGAAGGTATAAAAATTAACAGTATTGATCGTACGCAGCTAAAGAATGAGAATCATCTTGTACAACAATATGTCATCCAGTCATTATTAAGTGATTTTCTTGAGGAATCTATTAGTGTGCGTGAAGTTGATGAGATTATACGAGTGATGAAGACAGATGCTACACATGCATCATATTCATTTGGCGAATATACATTGTATATGGCCTATGATCACATTACGGTGCGTAAACAAGAAGAGAAGAGTAGCTCTCTTCGCATTTCGTTACCAGGGAAGTATAAATTTAATGAATATATCATTCAAGTAAATTATTTAAAAAGTGATATAATAGTGAGGAATCGTCAAGAAGGAGATGTGCTCTCCACTGATGGTCATCATCAAAAGGTTTCTAGAATAATGAAAGATTTAAAGGTTCCCATATATGAACGAGACACTATTCCGCTCATAGTATATGAGGGAATTATCATTGCTATTGGAAATTTAAAGTCGAGTAACCATTTTATGAATCAACATATAAAAATTTCAAAGGAGTATTAATATGCACAATGATATTAAAAGTACAGTTTTAACGAGCGAACAAATTCAAGATACTTGCAAACGGTTAGGAAGCGAAATCACTAAAGATTACAGTGGGAAAAACCCGTTGTGTATCGGTATATTAAAGGGATCAATTTTATTTATGGCAGATCTCATTAAAAATATTGATACGCATGTTGAATTAGAATTTATGGATGTGTCTAGTTATCATGGCGGAATGGAATCCACTGGAGAAGTGAAGATTTTGAAGGATTTAGATGTTTCTGTAGAGGGTCGTGATTTGATTATTATCGAAGATATTCTTGAGACAGGTACTACATTAAACGTGATTGTAGACTTATTAAAGTACCGTAAGGCTAACTCAATCGAAATCGTCACATTACTCGATAAACCGATGCGTAGAAAGGTAGATATCGAAGCAAAATATGTAGGTGAAAAAATACCGGATGAGTTTGTAGTAGGATACGGTCTTGACTATCAAGAGCATTATAGAAATCTGCCGTATATCGGCTTGCTGAAAGAAGAAGTTTATACTAAATAACACTCAAATGTTGTTATTTCACCTTAAGTTTAAATAGTAGATTGAATATAGTTAAATATGGTAAAATGCTTTTTAGCTTTATATATGGAGTAGGAGGAAAATTTGAATGCAAAAAGCCTTTCGTAGTATTTTAATGGTAGCGCTTGTTGGTATTGTAATATTCGGTGTGTTCTCGATGATTAACGGCACTGGATCAATGCCTAAGCAAATGACATATACAAAACTCATGTCCGAACTTGAAAAAGGCAAGGTTGAAGAAATGACAATTCAGCCAGGACAAGAAGTTTACCTCGTAAAAGGAAAGTTAAAAGGTGCAAAAGCAAATGAAACATTTACTTCTGTACTGATGTATAACAACCAGAAAGATTTAGAGAAGATTACTAAAATTGCCGAAGATCAAAAAGGTGATTTAAAGTTTGATATTAAACCAGCTGATAAAGAAAATGTATTTTTAGGTATGTTAAGTACACTAATTCCAATTTTATTATTAGCATTCGTCTTTATCTTCTTCCTATCTCAGTCACAAGGTGGCGGCGGTGGCGGCCGTGTTATGAATTTCGGTAAATCAAAAGCCAAATTATATGACGACAAAAAGAAAAAAGTACGTTTCAGTGATGTTGCTGGAGCTGATGAAGAGAAGCAAGAACTTGTTGAAATTGTCGATTTCTTAAAAGACAATCGTAAATTTAAGAAGATGGGTGCAAGAATTCCTAAAGGTGTTCTTTTAGTTGGGCCTCCTGGTACAGGTAAGACATTACTTGCACGTGCAGTTGCCGGTGAAGCGGGTGTACCATTCTTCTCAATCAGTGGTTCTGACTTCGTGGAAATGTTTGTCGGTGTAGGTGCTAGTCGTGTACGTGATTTATTTGAAAATGCAAAGAAAAACGCACCGTGTATTATCTTTATCGATGAGATTGATGCAGTAGGACGTCAACGTGGTGCTGGTGTCGGTGGTGGTCACGATGAACGTGAGCAAACATTAAACCAGTTATTAGTTGAAATGGATGGTTTCGGTGAAAACGAAGGAATCATTATGATCGCAGCTACAAACAGACCGGATATCCTGGATCCTGCATTATTACGTCCAGGACGTTTCGACCGTCAAATTCAAGTTGGTGCACCAGATGTTAAAGGTCGTGAAGCTGTACTTAAAGTACATGCACGTAACAAACCATTAGATGAAACAGTAGACTTAAAGGCACTTAGCCAACGTACCCCTGGGTTCTCTGGAGCAGATTTAGAAAACCTACTAAATGAAGCAGCACTTGTTGCGGCGCGTCAAGGTAAAACTAAAATTGATATGCGCGATATTGATGAAGCGACAGACCGTGTAATTGCAGGTCCAGCTAAAAAATCACGTGTTATCTCTGAAAAAGAACGAAATATAGTTGCATGGCATGAAGCGGGACATACTATTATCGGTTGTGTACTTGATGAAGCAGAGATGGTCCACAAAGTAACAATCGTTCCACGTGGAAATGCAGGTGGATATGCAATGATGTTACCGAAACAAGATCGTTATTTCATGACGAAACCTGAGTTATTAGACAAAATTGTTGGTTTACTTGGTGGACGAGTAGCAGAAGAAATTACATTCGGTGAAGTGTCTACAGGCGCGCACAATGACTTCCAGCGTGCGACAGGAATTGCTCGTAAAATGGTGACTGAATATGGTATGAGCGATAAACTTGGACCATTACAATTTGGACAATCACAAGGAGAAGTATTCCTGGGACGTGATATGGGTCACGAAGCGAATTATTCAGATCAGATTGCTTATGAAATTGATCTTGAAGTGCAACGCATCATTAAAGAAAGTTATGAACGTTGTAAACAGATTTTACTTGAAAATCAAGACAAGCTTGATTTAATTGCTAAGACGTTATTAACAGAAGAAACACTAGTAGCCAACCAAATCAACAGCTTATTTGAAAACGGAACACTACCAGAAGTAAGCTACGATGATTCTCATTTATATCATATTAAAGAAAAAGATGAGAAAGTAATGGACAACACTTCAGATAATAGTCGCGTTACGATTAAGGATGAGGATACAGAAGAAACAGGCTCATCTTATGAAGAAGTGAAAGAGCAGTTGAAAAATCCTGATATACCTGTCGAAGAAAATGAACAGGAACCAGAACCTAAAGTAGATAGATTAGATAAAGATAAATTTTAACAAACCAATCCCTTTTCTTCTTTACTATGAGATGAAAAGGGATTTTTTAAAGGAGAGTCAAGATGACACAAGATTATTTAGTAAGAGCTTTAGCATTTAATGATGAGGTACGTGCATTCAGTGTACGTACTACAAATACAGTTGAAACTGCAAGACAAAAGCATGACACATGGCGTGTAGGAACAGCGGCATTAGGTAGAACGATTACTGCTGGTGCAATGATGGGTGCAATGCTAAAAAATGAAGAAAAGTTGACGATAACGATTAATGGTGGCGGACCATTAGGGCAAATTGTTGTTGATGCGAATGGTAAAGGTGAAGTAAGAGGTTACGTCGAAAATCCGCATGTAGAAGTTGAATCCATTCGTCCAGGTAAGATGAATGTTGGTGCTGCAGTGGGAGCAAATGGGTTTTTACGAGTGGTTAAAGATATAGGGATGAGAGACTACTTTACAGGATCTACTGAATTGCATAATGGTGAAATTGCTGAAGATTTTACTTACTATTTTGCGACAAGTGAACAAGTACCAAGTGCTGTAGGTCTCGGTGTATTATGTACACCTGAAGAAGTTACTGAAGCAGCAGGTGGTTTTATCATTCAGCTGATGCCTGGTGCAAGCGAAGAAACAATCTCTTTATTAGAAGAGCGTCTTGCGAACTTAACTCCAATCTCAACTTTGATTGATCGTGGTTTATCTCCTGAACAAGTGCTTGAAGAAGTGCTTGGAGAAGACAATATTCGTATACTCGATCAGATGCCTGTAGAATTTAAATGTAATTGTGGTAGAGAGAAGTTTCTGGCTGCCATTAAAGGCTTAGGAGAGGCGGAAATTGTAAGCATGATTGAAGAAGATCATGGTGCGGAAGTAGAGTGTCATTTCTGTAGACAACAATATCATTATTCTGAAGAAGATCTTAGAGCATTGATTACAGATTAATATAAGCTTGAATATTTTTATCTTGTGTGTGAATTTGATATAATAAATCCGATAAGCGTAATAAGAATAAAATTACAATTTGGAGGAGTTATTATGGCACAAAGAGTTGAACGCATCACAGACTTAATCGGGAATACACCTTTAGTTAAGTTGAATAATATTGTTCCAGCTGGAGCAGCAAATATTTATGTAAAGTTAGAGTATCAAAATCCAGGCAGCTCAGTGAAAGATAGAATCGCACTTGCGATGATTGAAGCAGCCGAAAAAGAAGGTATTATTAAACCTGGTGATACGATTGTCGAACCGACGTCAGGAAATACCGGGATTGGTCTTGCAATGGTGGCAGCAGCAAAAGGTTATAAAGCGACTTTAGTTATGCCAGATACAATGAGTCAGGAGCGCCGTACATTATTACGTGCATATGGTGCTGAGCTCGTACTTACTCCTGGTGCTGAAGGAATGAAGGGTGCAATTCAAAAAGCGAATGAACTTAAAGAACAAAATGGTTACTTTATGCCGCAACAATTTGAAAACATGTCAAACCCTAAAGTGCACGAACTGACGACAGGACCTGAGATTATTGAAGCGATGGAAGGGTTATCGATTGATGCCTTTATTTCAGGTGTTGGTACGGGCGGAACACTCACAGGTGCTGGACGCGTATTAAAAAAACATAATCCAGATGTTGAGATTGTCGCGGTAGAACCTGCTGATTCTCCAGTATTAGGTGGCGGACAACCTGGACCACATAAAATACAAGGTATCGGCGCAGGCTTTGTACCTCAAACTTTAGATACAGAAGTTTACACAAGCATTCAGCAAGTAACGAATGATGAAGCGATGGAAATGAGCCGAAAAATAGCCAAAGAAGAAGGTATTCTTGTAGGAATTTCATCAGGTGCTGCGGTCAAAGCTGCAATTGATAAAGCGGTCGAACTTGGTGAAGATAAAAATGTTATTGCAATCATCCCAAGTAACGGGGAGCGTTATTTATCAACAGTATTATTTGCTAACTTAGCGGATTAATAACCTTATTGAATCCCACTTAAATCGATTGATTTTTGTGGGATTTTGTTATTTTTTTATACTTTGTCTATTTTTGATATAATATTTACAAACTAAGATGAGGTGAGATAAGTGAAGCGAACGCAAGTAATGGGAATTCTGAATGTAACGCCTGATTCATTTTCGGATGGTGGAAAATATAATACTTTACAAACTGCTTTAAGTCGTGCGCGAGAGATGATGGAAGAAGGTGCTGATATTATCGATATTGGGGGCTATTCAACGCGACCTGGATATACAGAGATTTCTATCGAAGAAGAATTAAATCGGGTTATTCCAGTGATAGAATCGTTGAAGGATGAAAAAATACGGCTCTCTGTAGATACTTTTCGTAGCGAAGTAGCGCATGCAGCTTTAAAGGCAGGATGCGATATTATTAATGACCAATGGGCTGGAAAGTTTGATCAGTCTATGTTCGATATTGTAGCGCAACATGGTGCAGAAATTATATTGATGCATAATGCAGAGGCAGAAGTTGCCGGTGATGTGATGGAGCATATGATCACAGATTTATGTACACAAGCAAGAGCAGCAGAACAAGCTGGTATTGAAAGAGATAAAATTTGGCTTGATCCAGGTATTGGTTTTGCAAAGAACCGTAATCAAGAAATTGAGGTCATGAGAAGGCTTGAGGAACTTACGCAAATAGGATATAAAGTATTGTTAGCTACTAGTCGTAAACGCATGGTGAAAGAATTGCTGAACGACAACTCAGTACCTGCAGATCGTGATGAAGGCACACTTGCAACAACAGCAATTGGCGTGAATGCAGGTGTAGATGCGGTGCGAGTGCACAACGTTTTGATGAATAGTAGGTTTTTACGTGTAATGGATCAACTAAAAGGAGAATGTGATGGATAGAATATTTATAGATGGGATGCAATTCTATGCGTATCATGGTGTGTTTGAAGCAGAAAATGAAATAGGTCAGATCTTTATCGTAGACGTTTCTCTTGATGTAGATTTAAAGCGTGCAGGCGAAACAGATAATTTAGAACATACCGTAAACTACGGTGCTGTATTCGAAGATGTGAAGCGCGAAGTGGAAATTCAATCGAAACTGCTCGAGCATGTTGCAGAACGTATTGCAAAAACACTCTTCAATCACTATAATCAGATAATGGCGTTAAAAGTAAAAATTACAAAACAAAATCCACCAATACCTGGTGTGTATGATGGTGTGGGTGTAGAGATCATCAGGGAGCGTCAGTAAATGAAAGTTTATATTAGCTTTGGCAGTAATATAGGTGATAGAGAATATCAAATAAATGAAGCATTGCGAAAGCTTGAGCAAATTCAAGGTACAAAGCTTTTAGCGGTGTCATCTTTGTATGAAACTGTCCCTGTGGGTGGAGTTGAGCAGGACGACTTTTTAAATGGTGCAGCGATTGTTGAAACAAGTTTAACACCGATTTCATTTTTAAATGAAATTCAGCGTATTGAACTTGAATTGGGTCGCGAACGTAAAATTCATTGGGGTCCGAGAACGATAGATCTAGACGTATTGTTAATAGATGAGATTGTTATTGAGCATGATAGGTTGAAAGTGCCACATCCTTTTATGCATGAGCGAAGCTTCGTACTCATCCCATTGGCTGAGATTGCATCTGAAGCAGTACATCCTGTCTTAAATAAGAAAATTAGAGAACTTGTAACTATGGACCCGGAAGTAAGACGATATAAGTGAGGGTAATGATATGTGGAAAATTGGAGATATTGAAATTAATAACAAAGTAGTGCTTGCACCTATGGCTGGTGTATGTAATGCGGCGTTCAGATTAACAGTTAAAGAATTTGGTGCAGGATTAGTATGTGCTGAAATGGTGAGTGATAAAGCGATCTTGTTCAATAATGAAAAAACAATGAAGATGTTGTATATTGATGAAAATGAACGTCCGTTATCTCTTCAAATTTTTGGTGGGGAGAAAGAAACGCTCGTAGAAGCAGCGAAATATGTTGATCAAAATACAACTGCAGATATTATCGATATAAATATGGGTTGCCCGGTTTCTAAAATTATTAAATGTGAAGCGGGTGCCAGATGGTTATTGGACCCACCGAAAATTTATGAAATGGTTTCTGCTGTAGTCGAAGCAGTAAATAAACCGGTAACTGTAAAGATGCGCATTGGATGGGATGATGAACATATTTACGCTGTAGAGAATGCGAAGATGATTGAAAAAGCAGGAGCGTCAGCAATTGCAGTTCACGGAAGAACACGAGTGCAGATGTATGAAGGTCATGCAGACTGGGATGTCATTCGACAAGTAAAAGAAGCAGTAAGTATCCCTGTAATAGGTAATGGTGATGTTACGAGTCCGGAACTTGCTAAGAAGATGCTAGACGAAACAGGTGTAGATGCAGTTATGATTGGGCGTGAGGCCCTTGGTAACCCATGGATGATTTACCGAACAGTGCATTATTTAGAAACTGGAGAACTCATGCCAGAACCACCGATTTCAGAGAAGATGGATGTTGCAGTGTTGCATTTAGACCGTCTGATCAATCTGAAAGGTGAAAAGGTAGCGGTAATGGAGATGCGTAAACATGCATCATGGTACTTAAAAGGAATCAGAGGAAACGGTAAGGCGAGGAAGTTAATCAATCAAGCTGAGACACGTGATGAATTAGTTGATATACTTAGAACATTCGAACAAGAAGTTGAAGCATCAGAATCTAAAATTTTAGAAGGAGTAGAATAATATGACTGAAGAATTAAATGACCAAATGCTGGTCCGTCGTCAAAAAATGCAAGATTTATTGGATTTAGGGATTGATCCATTCGGACAGAAGTTTGAAAGAACAGCAACATCTAAAAGCTTAAAAGAAGATTGGGATGCTTTTTCTAAAGAAGAATTACATGATAAAGAAGCGGAGTCTCATGTAGCTATTGCAGGACGTATTATGACGAAGCGTGGTAAAGGTAAGGCAGGATTTGCCCATATTAAAGATTTAGAAGGACAAATTCAGATTTATGTTCGTAAAGACGCAGTGGGTGATGAACAGTTCGATTTATGGAACAGTGCTGATTTAGGAGATATTGTAGGTGTTGAAGGTGTAATGTTTAAGACGAATACGGGAGAACTTTCAGTTAAGGCAACATCATTTACGATGCTTGCGAAAGCTTTACGCCCATTACCTGATAAATTCCACGGCTTACAGGACGTAGAACAACGCTACCGTCAACGCTATCTCGATTTGATTACAAGTGATGAATCAACACAAACGTTTATTACACGTAGTAAAATCATTCAGGAGATGCGTAGCTACTTAAATGCTAAAGGTTTCTTAGAAGTAGAAACACCAATGATGCATACAATTGCCGGAGGTGCCTCAGCACGCCCGTTCGTTACACATCACAACGCCTTAGACATGGAATTATATATGCGTATTGCGATTGAATTACACTTAAAACGATTAATTGTTGGTGGACTAGAGAAAGTTTATGAAATTGGGCGTGTGTTCCGTAACGAAGGAATTTCGACACGTCACAATCCTGAATTTACAATGATCGAATTATATGAAGCATATGCTGACTATAACGATATTATGGATTTAACTGAAGAAATGGTCGCTTACATTGCAGAGAAGGTAACTGGATCTACAACGGTAACGTATGATGGTGAAGAGATCCAGCTTGCACCAAAATGGCGTAGATGGCACATGGTTGATGCTGTCAAAGAATTTACAGGTGTTGATTTCTATAATGTAAATACAGACGAAGAAGCACACACACTTGCAAAAGAACATGGCGTAGAAGTAAAGCCAAATATGAAATACGGTCACGTATTAAATGAATTCTTCGAACAAAAAGTAGAAGAACATTTAGTACAGCCAACATTTATATATGGCCATCCTGTTGAAGTATCACCACTTGCAAAACAAAATCCCGAAGACAAACGTTTCACTGATCGTTTTGAATTGTTTATCGTACGTCGTGAGCATGCGAATGCATTTACTGAATTAAATGATCCAATTGACCAAAAACAACGTTTCTTAGCGCAGATGGAAGAGAAAGCGCAAGGCAATGACGAAGCGCATGAGATGGACGAAGATTATATCGAAGCATTAGAATACGGTATGCCGCCAACAGGTGGACTCGGTATTGGTATTGACCGTTTAGTGATGTTACTTACAGACAGTGCATCAATCCGTGATGTATTATTATTCCCATACATGAGACATAAATAATAAATTTAAGTGCTAAAAGACCTTTGAATAAAGGTTTTTAGCGCTTTTTTATTATGTAATGATTTATCAGAAAAATAAAATTTTAATAATAAGAAAAAAAGTATTGAAAAAGTGTTGACTTTAATATGAGTATTTTGTAAGATATAAAAGTCGCTTGAAACGAGTGGCATTAAGAAATTAAATCAATTGTAAAGTTCATGAACGTGGTGTAAAATTTACTGTTGAAAATATTTTCGAAACTGTTATACTTAATTAAGTATTGTAAATTTGTCTGGTGACGATGGCAGAGAGGTCACACCTGTTCCCATACCGAACACAGAAGTTAAGCTCTCTAGCGCCGATGGTAGTTGGTCTTAC
>NZ_PPRM01000122.1 GCF_002902665.1 Macrococcoides caseolyticum | reverse complement strand
AGAAAATCGCTGGGCTATAAAACACCATTGGAAGTATTTATGAGTTTCATCGAAGATGAGGAATTGTCTAGCTTATTTTGACAAACGAAAAATATTAAAAATAATCTATTAATTCTATGATAGAATTAATAGATTATTAGAGAGTTTTTCCAAAGGGTTATTACCAAAGATGCCACTCAGGAAGGTTATCAAAGTTTAAAATTATTACGCTACTTGCAAATATAAGTAAAGAACTTGTATTTTTAAAGATTTTTTTCATTTTTATTCTCCTTTCTAATATTTTAAAGTAAAAATCTAAGTAATATTGTATATATTCACATAATATATTATGTAATATATGAATATATAATATATATC
>NZ_PPRM01000121.1 GCF_002902665.1 Macrococcoides caseolyticum | reverse complement strand
GAATAAACAAGAACAAATTTCATTGGATAATTATATATGTCTGATCTTCTATTAAAAACTTTACATTCGATAAAAATATTTATCAAGTTGTCTATTCCTTCAATCATTTTCAATCTGATATCATCAAAAAAATCCTTATTAAGAGCATCCATATTTCTAAATTCAATAAAATGGTAGGTATTAGATGTGCAATAAATTGAATCGGGTGTTTTTGTTGCATTACAATTCTTTCTTTGACAATAGTCAAAATGTAATTTATCAAAGTTATGTGCATTTTCAAGTGATTTTACTAGATAGATTCCATTACTATCATCATAAGAAATATTTTTAAACGATTCAATATGCTTGTTATTTAAATTATATATATCTTTTAAATCAATTATATTATCGTTATTCATCTCTTATCCCCATCAGAAAAATAATTATTAATTTCTAAAGTATCAAGCAAATCAAAAGCACCATTTAACTC
>NZ_PPRM01000120.1 GCF_002902665.1 Macrococcoides caseolyticum | reverse complement strand
TTATTTAGTAATTCAAGACCTATAAGTGTTAATTTGGTTATAAATGCTGAATCTCTATTGCAACCCAAACTCTTTACAGATAGGAAAAATAAGATTATCCCCATTTTAAATATATTAGAACGTGAAGATGATAAGTAGTCTTCATCAATTTTAATTTTTTCACCAATATTCAATTCATTAGAAATTGATAATTCATTTATTCTAGAAATATATAAATGACTTACAATACCATTATTGTGGGTTAATATATTTCTTCTCTCAAAAACCTCACTTATTAAATCAATTAATTCTTTATTAATACTATTAAAAGACTGTGCTTTTTCCTTTGTATAATTTGAAATGAAGGTAGTTAACCATTTATTAAAACTATCATACATCATATCAACTACCTTTTGTTCTAGTACAAAATCTTTCAAATCCTGCATGGTTTCTAAATGTTTGATATCATTATATTTTATTTTTTGATCATTTAAAATATCTTGATTGCTTACACTTCGAATATAATTAACAGTTAAGTTAGAAACTAAACTTTCTAATAAAC
>NZ_PPRM01000119.1:7743-8431 GCF_002902665.1 Macrococcoides caseolyticum | reverse complement strand
ATCTATAATAGTCAAATAATCCACTAGTAATCATACTTTCTTTATCACTAGCGTATTTATAAAATTCTAAAGGATTTTTTATTTTTGTATATTTATTATTTATAAATATATTTAAAAATTCTTTTAAAAATTTTTTATCATTTTCATTTATGGAATTATAGAAATACATTTCTTTCTTACTTAGCATTTGTTTGTCTCTTAATAACTTGAAGTCGAACTCTCGGCCATAAAATAACTCGAATTCATTTTGACTTAATAACCATTCGAGATCAAAATAAGGTAAATTTGTTACTTCAAATTCCTCTGTTTTCGTATGGAGCATTACTTTATTTTTGAAAATATTCTCTTTTTCTTTACTTAAAGAGTTTAATTCGCTTTCAATCATATTTACATAAAAATCCATGAAATCTTTATAGTAAATATCCTCTGATAAATCTTTATAAGGACTATCTTCACATTTCAAAAATTCCTCTAATATAAGCATACTCATATCTACTACAAGATCAGCCATTTCTTCTTTTCTAGACATATCTTTCCTGAATCCACTAGCTAAACTCAAAACCACTTCATAAGTTGGATATCCTCTTTTTAAATTTTCCAGTTTACTAATATAAGTATTTGAAATGTTTGATAAAGTAGCCAATTGATTTACTGAAAGATTAGCTTGATTTCTTTGAATTTTTAGAAC
>NZ_PPRM01000119.1:403-7733 GCF_002902665.1 Macrococcoides caseolyticum | reverse complement strand
ATTATATTCACCTCAACAAAAATATATATTATTTTTAACATTTTGTACAGTGAGTACAACCATTTTAATTGTTGACAAAACAAAAAACATATGTAAAACTTAAATTGTACTCACAGTACAATTTTGAAAATTAAGTACAAAGGAGATGCCTATGAAGAATAATTTAAGTCTAATTTTGGGAGCTAAAAGAATAACTATTAGCAAAGTTAGTAAAGAGACAGGTATAAGTAGAACAACACTAACAGGTATTTATCATGAAAAAACAAATAATCCTGATTCAGCAACAGTATTAAAGATATGTTCTTATTTAGGTATTACACCTAACCAATTTTACGGTTATGAAAAGATTTAGGAGTTCTATATTTAAAGTGAAAGGAGAATGAATATGACTAAGGTGCTGAGTTTAAAAGAGAAACCTAGAATGAATAATGTCATTTTAAGTCCTAACCAGATAAAGCGTACTGAGATGATATATTGTAAGGTTTCAACCTTACCCAATTTATTCGATGTAAGTAAACCGACTTGTTATAGATTTTTGAAAGAAGCGGAGAATATGGAAGAATTTAAAGGTAGGATATGTGTAGATGTATCATCTACTTTGACACTTGTACACATAGAAACGTTTATAGAGTTTTTAAAAACTAAACACAAAAAATATTTATAAGGAGAGTTAATATGAAAAACAATTTATGGGATTTAGATAATGCACTTGTGAAGCTGGATATATTAACGGATAAATTTGAAATGTTAGAAACAACATTAACATGGTTTAAAGATGATGTGTTCCACAAACCATGTTTATCTAACAAATATGAACGTGAATCACATTGTTTAAGTTATAGAGAACAATTCATATTTTTAGATCAGCATAGAGATTTATTAGAAATGTATTTAAAGAATTTACATGAGGTACGCGAAGAACTATTAACAGTATTCAATGAAGCTAAAAAAGAAGAAAATAAAAAAGTTGATACCACTCAAGCCGACCAAAGCGAAGTGATACCAACAAACAAAGATATTTAAAAAATACTTTTTTATATTATATCAAATTTACTGATTATTGAAAAGGGAGCAAAGAGTTATAAACTATATCTCTTTAATAGAGGTGTTTAAAGTATTTATATTAGCTCCCTTAATCTTAAAGGAGTTAAACACATGAAAAACATTCTAAAAGCATTTATATATCCGTTTATATTGTTTTGTGTAGCTGAAACTATAAGTGTTTCATACATCATGTATCAACTTATTATTTTATATGGGTTAATAGTCATTATTTGTTATGAACTGATAAGCCAGAAACAAATGAAAGCTAACAAATAAGTACATTAAATATATTCATCAATACTAAGTACAGATACATAAAAGAAAGTGAGGGATGATGAATGAGGGGGAAAGGCTGGATAAGTTTGCATAGATCTATAACAGATCATTGGCTTTATCTTGAAGATAGAAAATTTTCAAGATATGAAGCTTGGTTAGATTTACTATTAGAAGCAAATTATGAAGATAAGAAAGTGCTTGTTGATGGAACTTTAACCACTATTGAAAGAGGTTCTAAACTGACATCACTCAGAAAATTAAGTAATAAATGGAAATGGTCAATAACTAAAGTAGATAGTTTTTTAAAAGCTTTGGAAAGCGATGAAATGATTATACTAAAAAAAGACACCAAAAAAACGGTTGTAACCATTGTAAATTATGACTTTTTCCAAAATGTAGATTTAGAAAAAAGACACAAAAAAAACACAGAAAATACACAGAAAGAAAACGAAAAAGAAACAGAAAAAAATCAGAAAGAAACAAACAATAAATTAAATAAATTAAATAATATAAATAATGTTGTTATAGAGCCTAATCCTAAAAATGACTTTGCCGAAGTGATACAGCTTTATCAAAGTGATATACAAGCTACACCACCACTAACAGTTATTAATAAGCTATCAGATGATTTTGATATGTTCGGTAAAGAGATTATGTTATACGCCATTAAGAAGTCGGCTCTTGCTGGTAATCGTGATTACCGCTTCATTGATTACTTAACAAAAGAATGGCGTAAGCAACAGTTAAAGACACTTGAAGCGGTTGAACAGTTTGAAGATAAACGTAACCAACCGAAGCAGTCATACAGCTATAACAATGATAGAAACGCAGTGCCGAATAAGTTCGGAGATAGACCTGATTTGTCATTCCAGGCGTTAGAGATTAAGAAAGGTAAAGGCGGTCTAGCTTCATTCACTGATGAAGAACGTAAGGCATACGAAAGCTATTACTTGTAAGAGGAGGGACAGCATGAAACAAAATACAATTATTAAAGAGGCCTATGAGATTAGTGATCCTATCGCTATCAATCGTTATTTATTAGATAAAGGTATCGTTACAAGTAAGCTACTTAGCGTAAATTACAACGCAATATGTGATAAATGCGGAAGAAAATGCGATATAGCGGTATATGAAGATCATACTGAAAAGTTATGTAATTGTGAGATTAAAACAAAGGTTAGAAGCAAAGACACTAAGAAGATTCATTACTATTGGCGTATCAGTAAGATACCTGAAAACTTAAAGGCGAGTACATTCGAGAACTTTGAAAAAGATTTAAACGAAAGTGTTAGAAATCTGTACCAAGGTTATAAGTACTTTAGTAATTCACTAGATAAGGAAGCACCGAAGACATTAACAGTAATCGGGACAATGGGGACAGGTAAAACACATTTATCTGTAGCATGCGGTAAAGAGTTAGTGAAACGTGGCTTTAGTGTCTACTTTATCCCGTTTAATACGCTCATGAGGAATATAAGAGAAACAATGGATAATGGTAACGATATGACACAAACAGAGATATTCAGAACGATTGAGAAATGTGATGTATTTATCCTAGATGACATCATGATAACATCAGGGACACCTTTCGAGATCAACACGCTAGAAAACATCATCGAAGTACGCCAGGGCAAAGCAAACATCTATACAAGTAACTTAAGTGATGATGATTTTAGCAAGAATAAGAATATGCAACGCATTAAGTCCCGTATCTTTGACAGAACAACGACAGACGTTTTAAAAGTTGTTTCTGATGATTATAGAACAATGCCAGCATTTTAAGAAAGAGGGCTAATATGAATATATCTAGACTTAAAAACGGAACTATGAAAATTGATTTTAAGAACGATTTACTATTAACAAGAAAGCCTATTGACAGTAGTGGATGTAAATTTATTGCTGGGGTAAGAAATTCAAAGTTAGAAATTCATAACTTACATGTAGGATTATTAAGTCATAGCTTTAAACACAAATTATATATAACCTGGATAGCTTTAAAGTTTATATGGACGGATAAAGATATTATGAAACGAATGTTATTCATAACAATGTTTAAACGTATTTACTCGATAATGAGCCGATAGATAGAAAGATGATAAATAATACCATTTATCGTTATCGACTCTCTATGAGCATTTAAATAAAAAATTAGAATAACACATTTTTGGGTTATCCTAACTTAATTCTAGAAAACGAAGATTTCCGTTCTCTGATTGTTGGAAGCATTTATTAATTTCAGAATCATGATAATTATTACAACAGTAGAATAAGTAAAAAATAAAACAATGGAGTGAAAAGAATGTATTTTCTACTAGCCGAGACAATGTTGGTAATATCGTCATTTGTTATAGGGATTACATTAGGTAGGAATAGACATGGAGATATTTATGAAACTGGTAAACTGGATCCGAAAAGAGAACCAAAGCCACCAGATAAAACATTTAAGTAATTAATCAGAAGTAAGGAAGGAATAAAGAGAATTAACATGATAAATCTATCAATTAACCTAGTAATAATCACTATAATTTTATTTATATTATTTTTTAAAAACAGTAGTAAAAGAAGTATCGGAGTAACAAAGCCGAAGAGGACACCACCACCAGACCGAACATTTAAGCTACCAACTAGAGATGAAGAAGAATTTTAAAAAATATATGAAGATGAAGAATAACAATATAAATTCTAACAAGTGTACAAGCGTAGTAATAACTACACTTGTTAAGCTGTAAAAATAAATTAGTTAGGAATATCTACTAAAATTAAATAGAGTAGCTGAACTAAGTAATCTTTAGTGCAGATCAAATATATAAAACAAGATGTAAAAATTAAATACATGCCATATAATATTTCATTTTAGAAAGCGGAATTAAAATATAATTGCTTCAGAAATAAGAGAGGAGTAAGGAAGCATGAAAAAGGTAGATAGAAAGGAATACATGAAGGAGTATAGAAAGCGTAATGCCGAACGTATGAAAGAGTTGAATCGTAATAACTACCTTAAACGTAAAGAGAAAAGTAATAGTATACAGCAAGATGATACTGTTTTAATGTATATACAAAATTTGAAACAAGAAAGACTATTAAATATGTCTATCCAGCGTAAGAGACGTAAGAAGCGGTTACAAGATTTAATTAATAGTGAGCTATTACATTCATAGTGGTGACCTAGCGTTTTACGAGGGCATTTAAGAATGAAGATAAAATATTAATAATTCATTTTAATGTATTTAGGGGGTGGCGATTCACCGACCCCCTTTATTCTAAAGATTTAGAGAAGAAACTTTGAAAAACAAAAATAAAAAAGCTCCAATAAATGATATATGCAATGTTATAAGCGAGGGGTAACAAAGCATACATATTTATAAGAGCAACAGACAAAGTGTGTAGATAAATATAATACTAATATAACATGCAATCATGTTTCTGAAAATATTGTAAAGCGGTGGTGATGATATAAGAATAAAATCGCAATATGTGTAACGGCTGTATATGTAACCTGGTTGAAACGACTAAAAGTATAATTAGATTATGTAAACTCTTGTTTAAGAATAACCATTCTTTATTAAAAAATATAAGGATGATAGTCCGATCTAATAATGATGTTTAATAATTGTAAATAATATAATTTTTGATTAAATGCTGTTAATTACGGTGACAAAGGTAATAACAAACATCCTATAAAAAAGCGGATGGAGGTAATAGATGTTAAATGCAACAATGATAAAACACATTGATATTAAAAGCACTATAAAAAATGTTAATGCTTTATTAAAGAGATATAACTATCTCATAAGGGTATTACCTGAAAGAACTATGCCAAAAATCACTCAATCATATAATTCTATGCCTGCTTCTACAGTAAGAAGTTTAAATGCTATTGAAAGATCAGCATACGAAAACCTTAAACGAGAGAAACTTATAGAAGAAAGAAATCAACTAAAGGAATTACTTTTTGAGATAGTAGAACAGTTAAACGAAGATGAAAAATATATTATCATTAATAAATTTCTATCTGATAATGAAACAAGTGATTATGATATTTATTATGATTTATGTATCGGGAAAACGAAATATTACCAATTAAAAAAAGAAGCATTATTAAAATTAGCTTTGTTACTTGGATTAGAAATATATAAAGAATAGCTTAATTCTGCTTTATATAGAACTATTTAAAGAAAGGAGATTTGTTGAATGGGGAAAATGTACAGAAATCAATATTTGGATGAAATATCAAATGTAGGCCGTAATCTTCCAGGAATATTTAAAGTAAACTCATTACAAAATAGTATTTTGTTAAAGAAAAATGAACATATTAAAGTTTTTAATAACTCTATTCAGAAAAATGCACATATTAAAGCTTTTAATAACTCTATTCAGAAAAAAGCTTACAAAAAACATATTGAGAATATAAGGAACTTAGATGTAAGTCACAGAAATTAATAATTAATCTAATATAAATAAAAGGAGATGGAATAAATGCCATTATTGAAAAAAGAAAGCTTAGAGAATCAAGTACAAGAAACAGAAGTAAAAATTGACGGTTTAGAGGACAATTTACCTAAATTATTAAAACCAATCAAAGAAAAGAAAGAAAGGTCATACGCTTTACTAAGTAATCGTACAAATTTTGTGAGAAAAATCGAAGAATTAAAAAATAAGATTCGCATTACTAATAAAGAAAAAAATCTGTTAGACGTTTTAAAAATGCAAGAGTTAATAAATACGTATGAAAAAGAAATTCTAAAAATCGAGGATGAATTAATAAAGCAAGAGAATAATGTGAGTGAGAAAGAAGTTAAAAATTTTAGAGTTATGTTTAGTAAGGAATATAAATTAATTGATCAGGAACATAATAAGATTTTAGAAGAAATTGATGAAAAACTTAAAGAAGTATATGATTTATTTAATAAAAAAGCTATTATCGAAAGAATGGGAGCAAGAAGAACGAACAGAATGAGATATGTTAAAGAAGTTAGTGAAGTATCTCTAAATCCTGCAACGCTGGACTTAACAAGATCAGATGTGTTTATTTATAAAGATAAGAATGACGAATATTATATAAATCATTTTAAAGAAAATATAGAAAAAGAATCACGTAAAGTGTTCAGAGAATACTATGATAAAAATCTCTTTTAATAAAGAAGTTTAAAGTTTCGTTAAATTATGGATTGTATAATTCAGGTTCCGAAAATCTTGGGGCCTGTTTTGTTATGTAATAAGCAATATATGAAGCGGTAGCATATTCATTAAGTTTGTATCTAACTAATAATAATATATCTCATATCAATGTTATAAGTATTAGAATCATATAACATAAGGCAGTAGTACTTGTATGGGTACTAGGCACACATAGGGCAGTGGTATACATAGCAGTACCAGGTACACATAGGGCAGTAGTACATGTATGAGTACCAGGCGCACATAGGGCAGTAGTATATGTATGAGTACCAGGCACACATAGGGCAGTGGTATACATAGCAGTACCAGGTACACATAGGGCAGTAGTATATGTATGAGTACTGGGTACACATAGGGCAGTAGTACATGTATGAGTACCAGACACACATAGGACAGTAGTATATGTGTGGGTACCAGGTACACATAGGGCAGTAGTATATGTATGAGTACCAGGCACACATAGGACAGTAGTATATGTGTGGGTACCAGGTACACATAGGGTAGTGGTATATATATCAATAACATATACACATTATTTCGACTATAACTATCAGTTCGAGTAAGGCAATGATATATTTTAGAAGTATAAGTAAACTAAGGGTAAAAAAGATAAATAGATTTGATCCTTCAGGCACTATTCAAATATTAGAGCCATCATATGATTCAATTAAGGGTAAAATAATATATCATATCTTTTGATTGCACAGATATATAATTTATATTATTCTAATGTTACATAGAGCAATACGACTCTAGAGCATTACAATTAAACGAGGTTTAACCTCAGCTAGAATCACCTGATCCTTTCTGAAGGGTCTTTTTTTCGTAATTT
>NZ_PPRM01000119.1:0-332 GCF_002902665.1 Macrococcoides caseolyticum | reverse complement strand
ATATAAAACAAGCTATTCTCTAATTATATAGAACGCTATAAACAAAATTACCTACAATTAATTTTTATATCTATACTTTAGAAAAGTTATAAGTTTAATCGATTATGAATAAAATAAAATTAACAAATAAATTCTTCATATAAAGCTTTATGCTAATCATACCCCCCACCTTAAATCTCTGAAAAAACTTCACAAAACAACGGCGTCCCAGCTAACTTCATACAAAATTCGCTCAAAAAAACTTCATGACAATAAAATGATAATTATATATGGTGATTTATATCGATATAATTGATAATATAGTTTAAAAATGTACAGATATGAATTTATGG
>NZ_PPRM01000118.1 GCF_002902665.1 Macrococcoides caseolyticum | reverse complement strand
ACATAAAGATGGATGCGATTATAGTTTTAGTATGAAATATAATATTATTGATACAGAATTTAATATCAATTCATTCTTCGGTTCTATTCTATCTACGGAATCAACGACGGTTTCTGCTGGTGAAAATAAAAGTAATATCAAGAATACTACAAGAAAAAATGATATTACAAATCTCAGAACTTTTGTGACATTTTGTAGGCAACACAAGACTAGCGAATATATTGGTGATACAAAAATAAGTGAATGCTTTCTTGATCAGAGAATTTTTAGACAATACTTAAATGGATTTAAAGGTAATAAAATAGTTATACCGTATATGAGGTATTATGATAAAAATGAAAAAAGTTTCATTATGAAATACGGTAACAGAGTAATTAAAGTATTTTTTCATAATGATAAATTGTTTTCTTCGTTGATTAATGAGTATCATGAAATAAAGAATATGCATGAAGATAATTTTCACGAATATTTTAAGCTAGCTATTATTGGTGAATGGTATGAAAAAAGTGATTTTATTTGTACTGATGTTTATAAAAAAAGACAAATAAGTAATATAGCATCAATTATCTTAGTCACATAGGAATTGAAGCATAAAAAATAATTAGTTAAGGTAAAAATTATCCTCTTTATAAAC
>NZ_PPRM01000117.1:59186-59256 GCF_002902665.1 Macrococcoides caseolyticum | reverse complement strand
TCGAAGACTTAATCAATTTTATAGATTTTTTATCCGGGATTGCCGGGTGATATCTAAATATTCTTCTTAC
>NZ_PPRM01000117.1:51964-59176 GCF_002902665.1 Macrococcoides caseolyticum | reverse complement strand
GAAGACTTAATCAATTTTATAGATTTTTTATCCGGGATTGCCGGGTAGAACCTGATATATCTTACTTACTTTATCTAGTTTTGAAAGTATAAACTAAAGGTTGAAACGCGCGTTATGGCCCGTATCATTTTTGATAGATCGAATGAGAATCGCCAGATTCGATATGAGATATAGAAGATGAATAGGGACAGCGAGTTGAAACTGGATATCATTATCTTTCATTTGTCTGGTGACGATGGCAGAGAGGTCACACCTGTTCCCATACCGAACACAGAAGTTAAGCTCTCTAGCGCCGATGGTAGTTGGTCTTACGATCCGCGAGAGTAGGACGTTGCCGGGCAATATATAGATGGATGCGATGAGCCGCACACTGGGGACCTGTTAGGTCTCTTTTTTTATGTCTTAATTTAAGTGAAATTATTTGCTTCTTTATATTCGAAGTCAATTTTATTGTGAGATATAATGATATAGATAGAGATTACCAAAAGAGGGATGAAGATGAACTTAAATACGCCTATATTAAATCAAATGAAAGCGCATTTTGAAGATTTGGAGCCTATTTCTTTGCATGTGCCGGGTCATCATTATAATACGATTGGTCATCTGAATGAAATTCAATTTAAATATGATGTGACGGAGATAGCAGGGATGGATGATTATCATCATCCGGAATCGATAATTCTTGAAAGTGAAAAGAAATTAACGAGAAATCAATTATACGAATCCAGGTATTTAGTTGGAGGGACAACGAGTGGTATTTTGTCAGCAATATTAGGTGTCTTACATAATCATCAACATGTAGATGGTCATCGTATTGCTATTATGAGGAATGCACATAAATCTATAATTAATGCTATTAATATAGCAAAAGCAAATACTTATATACTTCCTACAAAAATTTCTGAGATTACAAATGAATATTCAGGTGTTGACTTAGAACAAGTTAATCATGATATTCTAAAAAATGTAGAAGTAGTTGTATTAACTTATCCTAACTATTTTGGAGAAACGTATCATATAAAAGAAGTTATAGAATTTTTTCAATCAAGAAATATTGTTACCATAATAGATGAAGCTCATGGTGCACATTTTGATATTTCTACTTCATTTCCGAGTTCATCTATTAACTATGGGGCAGATATCATTGTGCAGTCATATCACAAAACATTACCTGCCTTTACGATGAGCTCAGTGATGCATATTAGGAAAGATAACCTATATATTGAAGATGTGTGGCGTATGTATTCTATACTTCAATCTTCTAGTCCCTCCTATATGTTGATGTTAGGATTAGAACACGCGCATCAATTCTACTTAGACTATGATGAGGTATTGTTTTTCCATAGGCGCCAAGAATTGATTGATATATTTAGAAAAAAGGGGTTTCAGATGATTATTCCTAGTGACCCCTTAAAATTATTGATAAATCATCAAGAATTATCAGGTTTTCAAATTGCTGAATTATTAGCGCAGCATCATATACACACGGAGTTAAGCAACGAAAAATTTTCACTGATTATCCTTCCTTTATGGCATAATGGGGATAGATATCCATTTAAAACATTAGTGGAAAGAATAAAACAATTAAAGATTGAAGATGTTGCTTTAAAGGATATTATCATAAAAGAAAATGATATTTTATTAAACAAAAATAGTTCAGATGGTGTTATTCATTACCGGACGCAATCTGATTTAAAAAAATGGATTCCTATAAGTGAAAGTGAAGGTTATTTTTCAGTCCAGCCAATCGTGCCATATCCACCAGGGATACCTTTAATTATGCAAGGAGAAGAGATTAAAAAAGCTGAGATTGAAGGCTTAGCACAGTATATGTCTAATGGTGGAAAGGTACACGGCATTAAAGAAGGAAAAATTTTAGTTTATCAATAGTTAGGAGAAGAGTATGTCTTATTTTATAACGATTGAAGGGCCAGAAGGTTCTGGAAAGACCACGGTAATCAAAGCAATCGCTGATCACTTAATAGCACGCTTTGATGTGGTTTGCACAAGAGAACCTGGAGGTATAAAAATTAGTGAGGACATTCGAAAGATATTGCTAGACGAAGCGAATGTAATGGATTATCGTACGGAAGCATTATTATTTGCTGCAAGCAGAAGACAACATCTTGTTGAAAAAGTATTGCCAGCACTTCAAAAAGGGGAAATTGTCATTTGTGATCGGTTTATAGATAGTTCGTTAGCATATCAGGGCTATGCTAGAGGTATTGGAATGGATGAAATTCGCTCTATTAATGAATTTGCGATTGAAGGGAAATATCCAGATTTAACATTATACCTTAAAGTAAGTGCAGAAATCGGTTTAAATCGTATTAAAGATAATTCACGTGAAACAAATCGTCTAGATAAAGAAGCGATTGATTTTCATGAACAAGTAGTTGAAGGATATGATATATTGGCCGCACAGTATCCCGAACGTATTTGTATTATTGACGCTGAACAGTCACCAGAGCAAGTGGTATCAGAAAGTATGAAATGGATTAATCAGTTATTGAATTAATTTATGATATAATTTAATAAAGAGGTGTTTAATATGAAAATGATAATAGCAATCGTGCAGGATCAAGATAGCCAGACGTTATCTGATGAACTGACTAAGCATAATTTTAGGACTACTAAATTGGCGTCAACAGGTGGTTTTCTGCGTGCAGGGAATACGACATTCTTATGTGGTGTAGAAGATGAACGTGTGGACGAGTTATTAAACCTTATCAATTTGAAATGTAGAAACAGAGAGCAGACCATTACGCCAGTTACGCCAATGGGTGGAAACGCCGATGCATATATTCCTTTTCCGGTTGAGGTAGAAGTTGGTGGAGCAACTGTATTTGTTATGCCGATCGAACAATTTCATCAGTTTTAATTAAGCTGCGCTAAGCGGCTTTTTCAATATATTTAAAGGAGTTTAAGATGCAACAATTAATGCAAGCAATAAAAAACAATAAGCTCAGTCACGCGTATTTGTTTGAAGGTTCTAATAAGCAGGCATTAAAAGAAGAAGCAATTATATTTGCTTCAGCAATTATTTGTGGCGATGATGAAGTTTGTCATACTAGAATAGCGGCCCATAATCATTCTGATTTTTTTATTATGGAAACTGATGAAGCTACGATAAAAAAAGAGATGATTGAAGAAGTACTTCATAAAATGAACCAAAAGCCGATTGAAGGATCATATAAAGTTTATATTATTGTTGATTTTGATAAAGTGACAACACAGGGCGAGAACAGTATTCTTAAGTTTCTGGAAGAGACACCAGGGAATACAATTGCATTATTGTTAACAAGCGCACCAAATGAAATATTGCCGACAATTCATTCGCGATGTCAGCATATTTCAGTACAGAATAGACAGGATATCTTATTAACATTAAGTGAGCAAATCCCTACACCTTTACTAATGACATTATCCAAATTAATGATGAGTGAGGATGAGGCAATTTCTTGGTATACAGAGAAGAACTTTGGAGAAATTCGAAACCAGGTCGTAAATTGGCTACAGACATTATTAAATGGTGATATGATGGGGCTTATTCAAGTTTCGCAATTACAATCACACATCTCAGAACGTGTATATCAACAAATTGCATTGGATATGGTGCAATTATTTCTGCAAGATATATTATATCTTCAACTGAATGAACAGTCAGTAAGCAGCTACCCTGATTATGAAGTTGCCATACAACGTATCAGTCAAAAAATTACGATTCAACAATCGATTAATATGATAGAAGCAGCGCTTAATGCAAAGCAGAAGTTATTACAATATGTAAATGCAGCATTAGTTTTTGAGCAAATGGCAATCAAAATTGTAGGTGAGGTTAGAGCATGATAGAAATTATAGGTGTCAAGTTTCACAGAGCTGGACGTACAGAATATTACAGTCCAGGGCATGAACAATTTAATGAAAATGAGTATGTCGTAATCAATCATAAGAAACGTGGAATGGAATTAGCACGCGTCGTAATACCTAATAAAGAAGTTAATGAAGATGAAGTCGTAATGCCAGTTGCGGTCATTCACAGAAGAGCGACTGAAGATGATCTTATAAAGTATGAACAGAACATGGTAGATGCCGATATTGCGCTTGAAATATGCAAAAATCATGTTAAAAATCATGGACTCGATATGCGCCTCGTCAGTGCAGCTTACACATTAGATAAAGGGAAGATTATATTTAATTTTACTGCAAGTGAACGTGTGGACTTTAGAGAACTTGTGAAAAGTTTAGCATATGATTTGAAAACACGTATAGAGCTTAGGCAAATTGGTGTTAGAGACGAGGCAAAGATTTTGGGAGGTATAGGGCCTTGTGGCAGAAGTCTATGTTGTGCAACGTATCTTG
Organism: Macrococcoides caseolyticum; assembly: GCF_002902665.1. Taxonomy (GTDB): domain Bacteria; phylum Bacillota; class Bacilli; order Staphylococcales; family Staphylococcaceae; genus Macrococcoides; species Macrococcoides caseolyticum. The sequence goes on along the minus strand of NZ_PPRM01000117.1, from coordinate 54,814 downwards.
GAGACTTTGAGCCTGTATCCATTAAGATGGCGAAAGATCAAAATTTGTCATTAAATCCTACAAAAATTTCAGGTGCATGTGGGCGATTGATGTGCTGTCTGAAATACGAAAATGATTATTATGAAGAAACAAGAAAAAAACTACCAGATATCGGCGCAATTATTGATACACCACACGGTAAAGGGAAAGTTATTCGACTTAATATCCTAGATGTTACAATGCAGATAAAGGTACCGGAAATTGAAGCGCCAATTGAATATCATATTGACGAAGTAGAAGTTTAGGGGGGCTAGAATTGAATCGAGACGAAATGTTGATGAGACTTTCGCAACTTGAAAAAGACATTAATCAAATTAACGAAAGCTATGAACAGTTAAAAACAATGGTTGTAGAACTCATTGAGGAAAATGTCACGTTAAATTTAGAAAACGATAACTTACAGATGTTTATACATGAACCAAAACAAGAAGAGGCGAAAGTACCAAAGAAACATAAAGTACTGCAAAGTAAAGATAATCTTGCAATGCTTTATGCAGAAGGTTTTCATATATGCCCCACGGACTTATTCGGTAAACACCGTGGGGGCGAGGGCTGTATTTTCTGCTTAAACTTATTATCTGATCACAAATAAAAGAGGGCGAAGTGCCTTTTTTATTAGGGAGGGAAAAATGTTAAAAGAAAATGAACGATTCGATCAGCTTTTAAAAGAAAATCTATCCATCATTCAAAATGATGATGTATTTTCGTTTTCCACAGATGCATTATTACTGGCGCATTTCACACAATTACGTGCAAAGGATCAAATAATGGATCTCTGTTCGGGTAATGGGGTTATACCTTTACTCTTGTCGTCTCGTACAACAATGACTATAGATGCGATAGAAATTCAAGATGCATTGGTTGATATGGCAGTACGTACAATCCAGTATAATGATTTGGTATCTCAAATAAAAATGCATCATATGGATCTCAAAGATGTTGGTAGTACATTCTTACCAAGTCAATTTGATGTTGTTACATGCAACCCACCTTATTTCAGAGAGAATCAATCTTATCAGCATTTAAAGGAAGCGCATCGTATTGCACGTCATGAAGTAATGTGTACATTCAAGGATTGTGTACGTGCTGCAAACCATTTACTTAAGCAAGGGGGCAAGATGGTGATTGTTCAACGAGCTGATCGATTAGCAGATGTTATTGTAGATATGAGAACGGGGGGCATTGAACCGAAGCGACTCATTCCAATTTACTCCAAAAAATCTAAAACGCAAGCGATTACTGTTATTGTTGAGGGGATTAAAGGTGGTAAACCAGATTTGAAATTACAACCGCCATTTTATATATATAACGATGACGGAACTTATAGTTCAGAGATGAATGGCATTTATTATGGATAAACATTATATATATATCCTGAAATGCGCAGATGATTCACTTTATACAGGATACACAACACATTTAGATAGAAGATTAGCCGTACATAGTAGCGGAAAAGGTGCGAAATATACAAGAGTAAGATTACCTGTTGAACGCGTATATGATGAAAGCTTTGATTCAAAACGCGAAGCTATGCAAAGAGAATATGCGATAAAACAAATGACAAGAGCTCAGAAACTTAAGCTCATAAAAGGAGATTTAGAATGACCGGGGTATTATACTTAGTAGGTACACCAATAGGAAATCTAGAGGATATCACATTTCGAGCAGTTAGAATATTAAAAGAAGTAGATTATATTTACTGTGAAGATACGCGTGTCACAAGAACACTGACGATGCATTATAATATTGATACACCTTTGAGGAGTTATCATGAACATAATAAAGATAAAGTCACTGATCAGCTGATTGAAACATTGGTATCTGGCAATCATATCGCGCTTGTATCAGATGCGGGGTTACCACTAATTAGTGATCCAGGTTATGAACTCGTAGTAGAATGCCGTGATAAGGGCATTAGAATAGAAACGATACCTGGTCCAAATGCCGCACTCTCAGCACTTATGACAAGTGGCATTGCTTCATATTCATTTATTTTTGATGGTTTTTTGCCCCGTAAAGATAAGGAGAAGAAAAAGAGGTTACAGACTTTAATGGAACTCCCTCATACAGCGATTATATACGAATCACCATTTCGTGTGAAACATACGATTGAAACAATAATGGAAATTGATGCAACAAGAGAAGTAGCTATTGCAAGAGAATTAACTAAGAAATTCGAACAAGTAGAAACAGCGAATGTAAGAGAAATCTATAATAAATTAGACAATGAGATCAACTTGAAGGGCGAATTTGTAATCATAATCGATGCAGTAAATGAAGCGGATAAAGTACATTGGTGGACAGAACTAACTGTGTATGAGCATGTTATACATTATATAGAAACGGGCATGCAATCCAAAGAAGCAATCAAACAAACCGCAGTTGACAGAAATATGAAGAAGAATGAAGTATATGACATTTATCATATTGAACATTAAAAAAGGTGCCGTAGGGCACCTTTTTTAATGTATATTATATTTAATTTTCTTCTTGCTCTTCTTTTTCTTTGATTTCTTTAAGTAATTGTGCGATGCCTTCTTTGCTTAATACAAGTTTACCGCCAGCTAATAGATAGTTGTCTTCAGAAACATCTCCAGTGACAGCACAAGTCATGCTAGGTTTATATTTTTTTAAAATAATTTTATCTGCATCAGTATAAATTTCTAAAGCATCTTTTTCAGCAATATCTAAAATACGTCGTAATTCAATTGGAATAACAACGCGTCCTAATTCGTCAACTTTTCTTACGATACCTGTAGATTTCATTTTATTTCCTCCATATAATTGCATATTTAATAATATCAGTAAATT
>NZ_PPRM01000117.1:0-51954 GCF_002902665.1 Macrococcoides caseolyticum | reverse complement strand
TAAGCTCTCTAGCGCCGATGGTAGTTGGTCTTACGATCCGCGAGAGTAGGACGTTGCCGGGCAATATATAGATGGATGCGATGAGCCGCACATTGGGGACCTGTTAGGTCTCTTTTTTTTATACAAAAAAGTAACTGCATTTTCATGTAGTTACTTTTATTTATTGTAGATTTAATTTTTAAGTCGTTTAATAACAGAAGAAATTTCATCGTCTTCGATACTTCCAAATCCGATAATATACTGATTTTTATAACTTGTTTTTTCTCCAGAATAGTAATCATCTATCGTATTAATTGCGATACTATCTTTATTGATAACTTCTGTCGTCTCGAGTACGAAGTGCATACCCGCATCACTGCCAGTTATATTGCTTTGCTTAAAGGTCTCTTTAACAGACTGAAGTACAAGCTCTAATTTCTTCTTATATTCCTTTCTCATTCTGTTAATATTCCGTTCAAATTCACCATCTTTCATAAATGCAGCGATCATATATTGAATATGTCTTGGTACAGTATTATTCGGCTTTGACATCGATTTATACAACTCCAGCAGTTTATCAGGCAGTACTAAATAGGCACATCTGATACTTGGGAAGATAGATTTTGAGAATGTACTCATATATATTACACGTTCATTGCTCATACCTTGTAATGCAGCGAGAGGCCTTCCTTTATATCTAAATTCACTATCATAATCATCTTCAATAATGTAGCGATTTTGTTTTTGTTTAGACCAATTAATCAGTTCGGTTCTGCGCTTTGCACTGAGTAAGACACCTGTTGGGAACTGATGACTTGGTGTAACGTGCACAATTTCAACATTTTCAGGAAGTGATGAAGCTATGAGCCCTTCTTCATCAACATCGATATACTGATAGTGTTTATGTTCACTTTGTAATACTTTTCTAATGAGTGGATAACCAGGATTTTCTAATATATATGAGCTGTTACCTAATATTTTAGTAAGGAGTGTAAACAGCTGTTCTGTAGAACTACCGATAATGATTTGATAGTTTTCACAGTTCACTCCGCGAGAGTGGTATAGATAGCGCCTAATTTCATTGCGTAATATTTCTTCCCCCTGAATATCACCACGTTCTAACAAATGATACTGATCTTGTTCAAATGCATCTCGTGCGTATTTTCTGAATTTGTGAAATGGAAATGATTTAATGTGACTGTCTTCTATCTTAAGAGATAATTGTCTTTGCTTATGATGATAATCTGGTATGTCTGCTTTACTTTCTGGTGCTATATTTATCGTCTGAATATCTTCTACAAAGAAACCTACTTTTGGTACTGAATATATATATCCTTCATCAAGTAATTGCTGATATGCGATTTCGATTGTCGTCCCACTTAAGTTCAGGTGTGTACTGAGTTTACGTTTCGAAGGAAGTTTTTCTTTATGTTTTAATTTCCCAGATAAGATATCTCTTTTTATGTTTTCATATAATTGCGTATATAAATATTTTTGATCACTGAATTTGTATGTAAGTATCTCCATGAAACTGACCCCTTTATTTTATTGATAACTGATACTTTTATAATATCAGAAACTATTATACATTAGTAATTGTAGTGTAAATCCAGAATATGAGGTGTATATTAATGAGTAAAATCGTAGGATCAGATAAAGTTAAACGTGGTATGGCAGAAATGCAAAAAGGCGGCGTTATTATGGATGTTGTCAACGCTGAACAAGCAAAAATTGCTGAAGCTGCAGGTGCAGTAGCAGTAATGGCATTAGAACGTGTTCCTAGTGATATTCGTGCAGCAGGTGGCGTTGCTCGTATGGCTGACCCCCGTATCGTTGAAGAGGTAATGAATGCTGTATCTATTCCTATTATGGCAAAAGGTCGTATCGGTCATATTACTGAAGCACGTGTATTAGAAGCAATGGGTGTTGACTATATCGACGAATCAGAAGTATTAACACCAGCAGATGAGGAATTCCACTTAAAGAAAGATGAATTTACAGTACCTTTCGTTTGTGGATGCCGTGATTTAGGAGAAGCAGCACGTCGTATTGGCGAAGGTGCAGCGATGTTACGTACGAAAGGTGAGCCTGGCACAGGAAATATCGTTGAAGCTGTGCGTCACTTACGTAAAGTAAATGCACAAGTACGTAAACTAACTGTTATGAATGATGATGAAATTATGACGGAAGCAAAACTTTTAGGGGCACCATATGAAGTATTAAAAGAAATTAAAGCTTTAGGTAAGTTACCAGTTGTAAACTTTGCTGCAGGCGGTGTTGCTACACCAGCGGATGCGGCATTAATGATGGAACTTGGAGCAGATGGTGTATTCGTTGGTTCTGGTATCTTCAAATCAGAATCACCAGAAAAATTTGCGAAAGCAATCGTTCAAGCAACAACACATTATCAAGACTATAAATTAATCGGTGAACTTTCTAAAGAGTTAGGTGCAGCGATGAAAGGTTTAGATATTAATAAACTTTCTTTAGAAGAAAGAATGCAGGAACGTGGCTGGTAATATGAAGATAGGTGTATTAGCACTGCAAGGTGCTGTAAGAGAGCATATTCATCATATTGAACTAGCAGGTCACACGGGGATACCTGTAAAACGTGTGGAACAACTAGCGGATATTGATGGATTAGTATTGCCCGGTGGAGAGTCGACAACGATGCGCCGTCTGATGGATCTATATGGCTTTACTGAAGCGTTACGCCAAAGTGAGCTACCAATGTATGGCACATGCGCAGGATTAATCTTACTTGCAAATGATATCGTCGGTTATGAGCAAGGTCATTTAAGGAAGATAGATATTATAGTTGAACGTAATTCATTTGGACGTCAAGTCGATAGCTTTGAAGCTAATATTGATGTTAAGGGTATTGAAGATCAAGTAGATGCAGTCTTTATCCGTGCACCCCATATTGTGTCAGTAGGACCAGGTGTTGAAGTATTAAGTTCGGTAGAAGATAAGATGGTAGCCGTGAAGCAAGGGAAATATCTTGGTATATCTTTTCACCCGGAGCTTACAGAAGATTATAAGATAATGAAATATTTTATTGAAGAAATGGTAACGAAATAATATTTTTATGAGAAGACACCAATTATACAATTGGAGTCTTCTTATTTTGATACAATTTATATGCATGATATAATCTATCATTATAGAAAAAGGAGCTTCTTACATGAAAGACTTATCATTAAAACAAGCAATCGAATCACGTCATTCAATAAAAGAGTTTAATCCAGAAATCACAATTCCTCATGAAACGATGGAAGAAATGATTACATTAGCAACGAAGGCACCATCGTCTTTAAATTTGCAGCCTTGGAGATTTGTTGTAGTAGAATCCAATGAAGCGAAAGCAGCAATCAGAGATCATGTTCATTTTAATACCCGTCAATTAGATACGAGCTCAGCTTTTGTACTTGTATTATCGGATAATAACCATAAAAATGACTTAGATAGAATTATGCAGCAAAATGTAAAAGAAGGATATATGGATCAAAATATAAAAGATGAAAATACGAAGTTAATTCAACAGCTTCTCGATCAGACGCCAGATGAATTTATGCATACTCAAGGAATGATGGATTCTGCCATGGCAGCAATGCAGTTTATGCTTGTCGCAAAAGATTATGGCTTTGATACAAATCCAATTGGTGGTTTTGACAGAGGAGCGGTATTACAAGCGTTAAATATTGACGGAGGACGATACACACCTGTAATGTTCATCGCAATTGGAATTGCAGCTAAAGAACATTATCCATCTTCAAGACATGATGTATCAGAAATATTGACATATAATTAATTAGAGACGAATTTTGTAAGAAAAAATCAACATTATTATAAAAAAGAGTGGACTGTTTATGAAACAGTCCACTTATCTTTTATATAAAGAAACCTGCAATTGTTGCTGAAATGAATGATACAAGTGTAGCGCCGTATAATAATTTCAGACCGAATCTAGCGACCACATCACCTTGCTTATCATTAAGTGATTTAATAGCACCTGCGATAATACCGATAGATGAGAAGTTAGCAAAAGATACTAAGAATACAGAAACGATTCCGACCGCATGTTCTGATAATTCGCCAGTCTTTCCTTTAACAATAGACTGAATATCTAGCATTGCGACAAATTCATTCGAAACGAGTTTTGTAGCCATAATAGATCCTGCACGCACCGCATCGTCCCAAGCGATTCCTGTTAAGAATGCAAGAGGTGCAAACAAATACCCAAGTATAGTCTGAAAGTTCATTTCGCCTGGTGTAAATGCATCAACAATACCATTAAGCATTGCAATTAAGGCGATATAACCGATTAACATTGCTGCAACGATAATAGCAACTTTAAATCCATCAAGAATATATTCGCCAAGCATCTCGAAGAATGATTGTTTCTTTTCATCTTCAGTCATGATCACCGCATCTTCTTCTTCAGCCGATACTCCATAAGGATTGATGATTGAAGCGATAATAAATCCACCAAATAGATTAAGTACGATGGCTGTAACAACAAATCTTGGTTCAATCATCTGAAAGTATGCTCCGACAATTGATAATGAAACAGTAGACATTGCTGAAGCTGTTAAAGTATACAGTCTATGCTTCGGTATAAATGGTAGTTGTTTCTTTAATGAAATGAATACTTCTGATTGACCAAGAATTGCTGCAGCTACTGCATTGAAGGATTCAAGTTTACCCATGCCGTTTACTTTTGAAATAACTAAGCCTAAATATTTGATGATGAAAGGTAAGATTTTTAAATATTGAAGAATACCTATTAATGCTGAAATAAAAGTGATTGGTAACAATACATCAAAGAAAAATGAATTAGCTACGCCATCATTTTTAACACCTGGGAATACAAAGTATACACCTTCTGCTGCATACTTAAGTAAATAACCAAATCCGGTTGCTAGTTGTGTAACGAGCCAAATCCCAGCTGTTGTTTTTAGCAAGACGAAAGCAAGTATAAATTGAATTACAAGCATGATACCAATATATTGCCATCTTACACCTTTTTTATCCGAACTCATGATCCATGCGAGAGACAAGAAGATAATAAGTCCGATAATACCTATTATAAAGTTCATAATATCGCTCCTTTTAATATTAATTTTAACTATACATATCATACTATATAATTTATGAAAGCGCTAAACAAATTTTAATTTCATTTTGAACATATGTTCAAATATGAAAGATAAACATATTGTTTGCACTAAATGACAAATCAAAATATAATAAAGTCAAAGAAGGTCAAAGGTGGGTGATGTCATGCACAATATGTCGGATATAATTGAACAATATCTAAAGCAACTGCTTGAAGAAGCGACAGATGACGTCGTGGAAATTAAGCGTGCCCATATTGCAGAGAAGTTTGATTGTGTACCTTCACAGTTAAATTATGTCATTAAAACAAGGTTTACAAATGAACATGGTTATCAAATCGAAAGTAAACGTGGTGGCGGTGGCTATATCCGTATTACAAAGATTGAATCAAACGATAAGTCAGCTTTTTTAAATCATCTTAAAAAGCTTACAGGGAAGCAGGTTTCACAGCAAAATGCTGAACGTATTATTGCCGGTCTATATGATAACGAATTGATTACATTAAGAGAGAAGAAGTTGATTATGTCAGCGATCCATAGAGATACTTTAATGATGGAAGTACCGTACCGTGATTATATTAGAGCGAATATATTACAAAATGTACTTGCCATCATCCAATACAACTAGGAGGTACAGTATGGCTTATGAAGAAGAATTTTCGATGAATCAGCTATTGAAACATTTACTTAATAGCGGAGAATTTCAAACACATCCTGATAAATGTCCTAACTGTGGTCTTTCACTAAGAGAGGCGTTGCATATCGGTAAGTTCGGTTGTAGTGAATGTTACGACGCATTTAGTCAGTATGTCCCTCAAGTAATAGAGAGAGTTCAAGCGGGTAATTTGGAACATGTCGGACAGCAACCTTTTAAGTCTCAAGAAAAGATTGCACTCAAAAAGCGTATTGAAGCACTGGAAGAAAAACTACAGCAATTAATAGAAGTACAAAACTTTGAAGAAGCTGTAAATGTAAGAGACGAAATAAAAGTATTAAAGGAAGGTGGTGATACTCATGTTGAGTAAACACCTTCAAAGTGAACTTAGTGACTGGATGCAAAGTGGTAAAGATGAACCGGTCATCTTGAGTTCTAGAATCAGATTGGCACGTAATTTAGAAGGCTTTGTGCATCCGATGATGTTTAATGAGGGAGATGCAGAACGCGTTATTGAAGCGGTAGGGAATGTGCTTCATGATTATGAAGAAATAAAGATGAGTACAATATCTGAACGAGAGCGCTTAATGCTTGTCGCAAAACATTTGATGAGTAAAGAATTATTGGATAATAACGGTGGTGCTGTCTATATTAACGATGATGAATCAGAAAGCATAATGGTAAATGAGGAAGATCATATCAGAATACAGGTGCTTGGTAAAGATCTATCTCTTCAGAAGTTATATATGCGTGCTCAAGGTATTGATAAGCTTTTAGATGAAAAGCTAACAATGGCCTTTGATGAGCATTATGGATATTTAACAACATGTCCTACTAATATAGGAACAGGTCTACGTGCTAGTGTAATGCTCCATTTACCAGGACTTTCTATTATGAATCGTATGAATAGAATCGCTCAAGCTATCAATCGTTTTGGTTTTACGATTCGTGGTATATATGGAGAAGGGACACAAGCATTAGGTCATATATACCAAGTATCTAATCAGCTGACGCTCGGTAAAGATGAAGAAAGTATTATTGAAGATCTTCAGCAAGTTGTTGAACAGATTATTGAGGAAGAACTCAATATGCGTAAACGAATGAATAATTACGATCATATTGAAACCATTGATAGAATTTATCGTAGTTTAGGTATTTTGAAATACAGCCGTAAGATTTCGGTAGAAGAAGCCAGCCTTCGTCTAAGTGAAGTGAAGCTTGGAATTGACATGGATATCATCGATATTCCGTTTAGATTTAATGAACTTATGGTAGCAATTCAAGCACCTTTTTTAGATACTGTATATGATACACAAGGCACAATAGAAGAAAAAAGAGCAGAGATGCTACGTACGCATCTATAAGGAGGAATTATATTGTTTGGTAGATTAACAGAACGTGCTCAAAGAGTACTTGCACATGCACAAGAAGAAGCAATTCGTTTAAATCACAACAACATTGGAACAGAACATTTATTGTTAGGCCTTGTAAAAGAGCCTGATGGTATCGCTGCAAAAGTCTTAGCGGCTTACAATATCACAGAAGATAAAGTTGTATCTGAAGTAGAACAACTTATCGGTCACGGCACAGACATGGGTGGCACAATACAATATACGCCACGTGCAAAGAAGGTAATCGAATTATCACTTGATGAAGCACGTAAATTAAACCATAATTTCGTAGGAACAGAGCATATTCTGCTTGGTTTAATCCGAGAAAACGAAGGTGTTGCAGCACGCGTGCTAGCGAACCTTGACTTAAATATTACAAAAGCAAGATCTCAAGTTGTAAAGTTACTTGGTAGTCCTGAAATGGCAGGCAAAGATGCGAATGCTTCAAAATCACAAAATACACCGACACTTGATGAACTTGCGCGTGATTTAACAGTCATTGCAAAAGATGGCACACTTGATCCAGTGATTGGACGTAGCGCTGAAATTACACGTGTTATTGAAGTGTTGAGTCGTCGTACAAAAAATAATCCTGTGCTTATTGGCGAACCTGGTGTAGGTAAAACAGCGATTGTAGAAGGGTTAGCACAAGCAATTATCAATAATGAAGTGCCAGAAACATTAAAAGGAAAACGTGTGATGAGTTTAGATATGGGTACTGTGGTTGCAGGCACTAAATATCGAGGTGAATTCGAAGAGCGTCTTAAGAAGGTGATGGAAGAAATTCATCAGGCAGGTAATATTATCTTATTCATCGATGAGTTACACACTTTAATTGGAGCCGGGGGTGCTGAAGGAGCGATTGATGCTTCTAACATATTAAAACCTGCACTTGCACGTGGTGAGCTACAATGTATTGGTGCAACAACGTTAGAGGAGTATCGTAAATATATAGAGAAAGACGCAGCCCTTGAGCGTCGATTCCAGCCTGTTCAAGTCGATCAACCGAATGTAGAAGATGCAATAGAAATATTGAAAGGGTTGCGCGATCGCTATGAAGCACATCACAGAATCAAAATTTCTGATGAAGCACTTGTAGCGGCAGTTAAGATGAGTGATCGTTACATTTCAGATCGCTTCTTACCAGATAAAGCGATAGATCTAATCGATGAAGCAGGTTCTAAAGTACGCTTACGAAATTATACAACACCACCAAGCTTAAAAGAGCTTGAAGCGGAATTAGAAAAAGTGAAAAATGAAAAAGATGCTGCAGTACATTCTCAGGAGTTTGAACAAGCGGCAAGTTTACGTGATAAACAAACGCAGCTTGAGAAAAAGTTAGAAGAAACTAAAAAGGAATGGCAAAAAACACAAGGTTCAAATAATACTTCAGTGACTGAAGATGACATTGCCAATGTTGTAGCACAATGGACAGGTATTCCGATTGCTAAAATTGCAGAAACTGAATCTCAAAAGCTGTTGAACCTGGAAGAAATTCTGCATAATCGTGTCATTGGTCAGTCAGATGCCGTATCATCTATTTCTAAAGCTGTGCGTCGTGCACGTGCTGGTCTTAAAGATCCAAAGCGTCCGATTGGAAGCTTTATCTTCTTAGGACCTACTGGTGTAGGTAAAACAGAACTTGCAAAAGCACTAGCAGAAGCAATGTTTGGTGAAGAGGATGCGATGATTCGCGTAGATATGAGTGAGTTTATGGAGAAACATAGTGTGTCACGTATGGTAGGTTCTCCTCCAGGATATGTAGGGCATGATGATGGCGGTCAATTAACGGAAAAGGTACGTCGTAAACCTTATTCAGTTATCTTATTTGATGAAATTGAAAAGGCACATCCAGATGTCTTTAACATTCTGTTACAAGTACTCGATGATGGACGTCTTACAGACTCAAAAGGTCGTACAGTAGATTTCAGAAATACGGTTATTATCATGACGAGTAACGTCGGAGCTCAAGAAATTAAAGATAATAAATTTGTTGGTTTCGGCGGGCAGACTGCAGCTCAGGATTATGAAACTATCCGTAAAACGATGATGGATGAACTCAAGAAACAATTCCGTCCAGAGTTTTTAAACCGAATTGATGATATTATCGTGTTCCACAAATTGGAGAAAGATCATTTGAAAGAAATTGTTACGTTAATGGTTGAAGGTCTTGCAAACAGACTGAAAGAACAAGATATCCATATTTCATTGACAGATGCAGCAAAAGAGAAAATTGCGGATGAAGGCTATGATCCTGAATACGGAGCAAGACCACTTGCTAGAGCAATTCAAAAGCACATTGAAGATCAGTTATCTGAAGAACTATTAAAAGGTGAAGAATTAACTGGACATCATATTAATATAGATTATGTGGATGATGCATTTAAAATTGATAAAGCAAGAGCATAGTGGATGAGTAGTAACATAATTTTAGCTTAGCAATCTTAATTAATAGCGGTATAGAAACTACTATAATCAAACCCGAATAGTGCTGAAAATAAAGAACATTTTCTGAGCACCATTCGGGTTTTTACTTATGGTAGAACACTTGTGTACTGACTTTTTTGTTATAATTGTTTAATTAGTTAAAAAGTTTTAAAATAAATACATACATAATGAGGAGGAATCGCTTTGGCAAAGGTGAAAAGTACATTTGAATGTATGGCCTGTGGTTATCAGTCACCGAAATGGATGGGAAAATGTCCGAATTGTGGTGCATGGAATCAAATGGAAGAAGTTATTGAACATAAACAGAAGGGTCCTAAAAATGCGATTTCTGAATCACAAAGTGATAATAAAGTTGAAAAACTAAAAGATATAACGAAAGAAAGTGTTCCTCGTGATCACACGCAGATGAAGGAACTAGATCGTGTACTTGGAGGAGGAATCGTTCCCGGTTCATTGATACTTATCGGCGGAGACCCAGGGATTGGGAAATCCACATTACTACTACAAGTTTGTGCAATGCTTTCACAAAACCATCCCGTACTTTATATTTCTGGAGAGGAATCGGTAAGACAAACGAAACTACGTGCCGATCGTCTATTAGAGGATGCAGGGGAGCTTGATGTCTATGCAGAAACCAACCTTCAGATTATTCACGAAACGGTAAAACGATCGAAACCGAAATTTTTAGTTATCGATTCAATTCAAACAATATTTCATCCAGAGGTTACAAGTGCACCTGGTTCTGTATCGCAAGTTAGAGAATGTACACAAGAGTTAATGCGTATCGCAAAGCAGATGAACATTGCAACATTTATCGTAGGGCACGTAACAAAAGAAGGACAAATTGCAGGTCCAAGGCTACTAGAACATATGGTTGATACAGTTCTTTACTTTGAAGGAGACACTCATCACAGCTACAGAATATTACGCGCGGTGAAGAATCGTTTTGGTTCGACAAATGAAATGGGTATATTTGAAATGAAGAATACAGGCCTTAAAGAAGTCCTGAATCCTTCAGAAATGTTCCTTGAAGAACGTACAAAAAATGTAGCAGGTTCAACTATCGTTGCAACGATGGAAGGCACGCGTCCATTACTAGTTGAAGTTCAGTCACTTGTAACGCCGACATCTTTTCATAATCCAAGAAGAATGGCATCAGGTGTCGACCATAATCGACTGAACCTATTGATGGCTGTACTAGAGAAAAAACAAGGATATTTATTACAGCAACAGGATGCATATGTGAAAGTTGCGGGTGGTGTAAAACTTGATGAACCTGCTGTTGATTTAAGTGTTATCGTAAGCATCGCTTCAAGCTATAATGATAAACCGACACGAGGCGATGACTGTTTTATCGGAGAAGTCGGTCTGACTGGTGAAGTGAGACGTGTTGCACGTATTGAACAACGTGTACAAGAAGCTGAAAAACTCGGTTTTAAACGTGTCATCATCCCAAAAAATAATATTGGTGGCTGGGATTTCCCCGGAAATATTGAAGTGATTGGTGTAACAAATATTAACGAAGCATTAAAAATGGCATTTTAAGGAGGTGTATAGATGTTAAGAAAGCTTGTTTTATTAATATTTTTCGTTGTAGGTGCTTCAGCAGGTATCTTCTTGATACCTGAGCTTGTTGGACTGTTTGATTTTAAAGTTCCTGATATATTATCTAACCCATATATCGATGGGGCCGTAGGTATCGCTGTCTTTTTTCTTTTATTTTACTGGCTTGTCGATCGTGTTGTGGCTTTAATTATAAGAGGTGAGAAACTCCTCCTTAAGATCAATTTTATTGATTTGATTATCGCAACTTTTGGTATGATTATTGGTCTGATGATTGCTTCAATGATCAGTTTAATCTTTAACTTTATGGGGTTTCCTTTTCTTAAGAATACGGTACCGATTATTTTAGCAGTTGTATTAGGATATTTAGGTTTTCAAGTGGGTATTCAAAAACGTGGTGAGATATTAAGTTTCTTGCCTGAACGTTTTCAGCCTAATAAGAGAAAATCATTCGATTTCCCAAAACTATTAGATACTTCTGCAATTATCGATGGGCGTATTTTATCAATTGTGAAATGTGGTTTTTTAGATGGTACGATTGTAGTGCCTCAAGGTGTGCTAGATGAATTACAATTAATAGCTGACTCGACAGATGGAATAAAGAGAGATAAGGGACAACGTGGATTAGATATATTAAGTGAACTGCAAGAGACAGGACATCCTGTGAATATTATTCCGGGGAATAAGAATATTAAAGAAGTGGACCAGTTGCTTGTTACGATGGCGAAAGACATGAAAGCTAGTGTGATTACTACAGATTTCAATTTGAATAAAGTCTGCCAAGTGCAAGGTATCCAAGTGCTGAATGTAAATGATCTGTCAGAAGCAATAAAACCTATTGTCGCTCAAGGAGATAAGATGTTATTGAACGTCACGAAATCAGGAAAAGAAGAAGATCAAGGTGTGGGCTACATGGAAGACGGTACGATGGTTGTTGTAGAACATGGTAAAAAGTTTATCAACAAACAAATTCAAGTAGAAGTGCAATCAATATTGCAGACATCTTCAGGGCGAATTATTTTTACGAAGAAAGTGAATGACTAATATGTATGATGTAATTATTCCCGCGGCCGGTATGGGGAAAAGAATGCAGGCTGATAAAAATAAAATTCTATTACAACTACATAGTAAATCGATTCTTGAACATACACTTGAAACATTTCAGAGCGATGACAATTGTCGTGCAATTCATTTAGCAGGTCAAAAAGACGAATTGGAAATGCTTAAAGCAATGTCTCTAGCTTATAACAAGATAGAAGTAGTAACAGCAGGGGGGAGCGAAAGGCAGTATAGCATCTATAATGTTCTCAAAGCTATTCAGCCGTGCGAGTATGTGTTTGTACATGATGCAGCGAGACCTTTTGTTACACAAGAAACATTGTATAGGTTATATACAAAAGTCCAACAAAATAAAAGCGTTGTTGCCGCTGTTAAAGTGAAAGATACGATTAAGCGTGTGATTGATTTTCAAGTAGAAGAAACATTAAATAGAGAAGAGCTTTGGCAGATTCAAACACCACAAGCATTCAGCTATCATTTATTACTTGAAGCATATAATAAAGCAGATGAAGATGACTTTTTAGGTACTGACGATGCATCGCTTGTTGAACGATTATACCCGGTTAACATCGTTGAAAGTGATTATGATAACATTAAGATTACAACGCCTGAAGATATGTTCTTTGCGGAAGCAATACTGAAGAAAAGAGGGATTTGATGAGAATTGGATATGGATATGATGTACACCAATTAGTCGAAGGTCGAACTTTGATCATCGGCGGCATTGAACTAGAACACGATAAAGGATTACTGGGTCATAGTGATGCCGACGTATTACTGCATGCGATTACAGATGCAATCTTAGGTGCTGTCTCTCTTGGTGACATCGGCAAATTTTTTCCGGATGATGATCCGAAGTACAAAGGTGTGGATTCTAAGATTTTATTAAAAGAGGCATACCAGCATGTTCTTAAATTAGGATATGAAATAGGGAATTTAGATGCGACAATTATTGCAGAAAAACCGAAATTTCGTCCACATATCGATGCTATGCGAGAGTCGATTGCGAATGTCTTAAATACAGACATTTTCAATGTGAACGTCAAAGCGACAACGAACGAGAAGATGGGTTATTTAGGACGACAAGAAGGTATACAGGCACAAGCTGTGGTATTATTATTAAAAACAAACTAATTAATGGAGTGAACAAAATGAGTAAAGTAAGAGTAAGGTATGCACCAAGTCCAACAGGGTTCTTACATATTGGGAATGCGCGTACAGCATTATTTAACTATTTATTTGCTAGACATAACGGTGGAGATTTTATTATCCGAATTGAAGATACAGATACTGCGCGCAACGTAGAAGGTGGAGAAGCAAGCCAGTTAAAGTTCTTACAATGGTTAGGGATAGACTGGGATGAATCAATTGATAAAGATGGAGGTTTTGGTCCATATCGTCAATCTGAGCGTGCTGATATTTATAATCCAATTATCGAGAAATTATTAGCTGAAGACAAAGCTTATCGATGCTATATGACTGCTGAAGAATTAGAAGCAGAACGTGAAGCACAACTTGCGCGTGGAGAGATGCCAAGATATGGTGGGAAGCATGCGCATTTAAAGAAAGAAGAAGAAGAGGCGCTAATCGCTGAAGGTAGACAACCTGCAATTCGTATCCGTGTCCCGAAAGATAAGGTATATACGTTTAACGATATGGTTAAAGGAGAAGTTTCATTTGACTCTAATGGCATTGGCGATTGGGTTATTGTTAAGAAAGATGGTATCCCGACATATAACTTTGCAGTAGCAATCGATGATCACTTTATGGAGATCACTCATGTTATTCGCGGTGATGACCATATTTCAAACACACCGAAGCAAATGATGGTCTATGAAGCGTTAGGATACGAAATTCCGACGTTTGGTCATATGACGTTGATCGTGAATGAAGACCGTAAGAAATTATCTAAACGTGATGGTTCGATCATTCAGTTTATCGAACAATACCACGACCTTGGATACTTACCAGAAGCATTATTTAATTTTATCGGACTGCTCGGCTGGTCCCCAGAAGGTGAAGAGGAAATCTTTACAAAAGAACAATTCATTGAAATGTTTGATGAGAAACGTCTAAGCAAATCACCAGCATTCTTTGATAAACAAAAACTAGCGTGGATCAACAACCAGTATATGAAAATGAAAGATCTAGATACTGTATTTGAAATGACGTTACCACATATGAAAAAAGCTGAACTTGTTTCTGAGCAACCGACAGATGAAGAACTCGCATGGGCAAAAGCTTTAGTTGGATTATATCAGGAGCAGATGAGTTACGCTGGTGAGATTGTTGAACTAAGCGAACTTTTCTTCCGTGATGAAATTGAACTTGGAGAAGCAGAGTCTGAAGTCGTAAATGGAGAACAAGTCCCTGAACTTGCTCAAAGTTTGGTAGGTCAGTTAGAAGCATTAGATACATTTGATGCGGCCAGTATTAAAGGAGCAATTAAATCTGTACAGAAAGAAACGGGTATAAAAGGGAAGAATTTATTTATGCCGATTCGTGTTATGACAACAGGACAAATGCATGGGCCAGAATTACCAAACACATTAGAATTGCTCGGTAAAGAAAAAGTAATAGCGCGTGTTCAAAAGTACGTGAAATAAAATCGTTGAAAAATTATCACTATCCTTTATAATCAAGGTATGAGACTAAGTAAGTCTTCAATTTATCTTTTAGAGAGTATTCGGCTGGTGGAAGAATACGATAAATAGATGACTGAATGCACCTCATGCATGAAATTGAATATAATATGAGTGAATAGATGCTATCTATTAATAAGAGTGGAACCGTGCTGAAGCACCTCTGTAATAAGAGGTGCTTCTTTTTAGTTAGGGGGGAGGATACCGTTGTTTAAACGTATTAAAGATGATATTGCGATGGTTTTTGAACAGGATCCGGCAGCGAGAAGTAGTATTGAGGTATTTTTGACATATTCGGGGTTACATGCAGTTTGGTGGCATTTGATTGCCCATTGGTTCTTCAATCGCAGAATGTACTTTATTGCACGAAGTATCAGTCAGATTTCAAGATTCTTCTCTGGAATTGAGATTCATCCAGGTGCAAAGATAGGAAGGCGTTTATTTATTGACCATGGTATGGGGATTGTCATTGGTGAAACGTGTACGATTGGTGATAACGTTACAATTTATCAAGGAGTAACGCTTGGTGGTACGGGTAAAGAACGTGGGAAACGTCATCCTGATATAGGAGATAACGTATTAATTGCAGCTGGGGCTAAGGTGCTGGGAAATATACAGATTGGAAATAATGTAAATATTGGAGCGAATTCTGTTGTTCTGAAATGCGTTCCCGATTATTCTACTGTTGTAGGAATACCGGGACGTATTGTAAGGCAAAATGGGGTCAAGGTGAAAGTCGGTAAGTCGTTTGAACATACGAATTTGCCCGACCCGGTATATGAAAAATTAAAAGAACTAGAACGTCATATAGAGGCGTCAAGAAATGGAGAGATTCAGGATGATTACGTTATATAATACATTGACTAGAAGTAAAGAAAAGTTTGTACCCATTGAAGAAGGAAGAGTAAAAATGTATGTATGTGGACCGACTGTCTACAATTATATTCATATCGGAAATGCACGTCCGGCTATCAGTTTTGATGTGGTACGCCGTTATTTTGAATATCGAGGGTATGAGGTTGATTATGTCTCTAACTTCACCGATGTAGACGATAAGCTGATTAAAGCGGCAAATGAACTTGGAGAGACGGTGCCAGAGATCGCAGACCGTTTTATTGAAGCATACTTTGAGGACACACATGCTTTAAACTGTAAGACTGCAACACATCACCCACGTGTAATGGATCATATGGAGGACATTATTGAATTTATCGATGAATTAATCAAGAAAGGATACGCTTATGAAAGTGGTGGCGATGTATATTTCAGAACACGTAAGTTTGAAGGATATGGTAAGCTTAGCCACCAGTCAATTGATGAACTTAAAGTAGGTGCACGTATCCAGGCAGGGGAGCTCAAAGATGATGCGCTTGATTTTGCGTTATGGAAAACAGCAAAGCCAGGAGAAATCAGCTGGCAGTCACCTTGGGGAGAAGGACGACCGGGATGGCATATTGAATGTTCTGTAATGGCAAAGAAACATTTAGGAGATTCTATCGATATCCATGCTGGAGGAAGTGATTTAACATTCCCGCACCATGAAAATGAAATTGCACAATCAGAAGCGCACAACGACACGACTTTTGCTAATTATTGGCTACACAATGGATTTATTAATATAGACAATGAGAAAATGAGTAAATCTTTAGGAAACTTCATTCTTGTACATGACATTATTAAAGAAATTGATCCGAATGTATTACGTTTCTTTATGATCAGTGTCCACTACAGAAACCCTATCAACTATAATATGGAGCTTGTTGCTAGCGCTAAAGCAGGGCTTGAGCGTATTCAAAATGCGTACCAGGCGATGAAAGAACGTCAGGCAATATCGGTGGATGTTGTAGATCATGCTGAAACAATCCTTGTGATTGATAACATATTGAAACAATTTGAAACTGCCATGGATGATGATTTCAATACTGCTAATGCGATTACTGCATGGTATGAACTTGCGAAACAGGCTAATATATATAACCAGAATTCATCTACAGATTTAAAAGTCATTAATCGATTTATCGAAGTGTTTGAAGTTTTTAGTGAAGTCTTGGGTGTGAAACTGGATACAAGCGATACATTGCTAGATGAAGAGGTTGAACGATTAATTGAAGAGCGTCAAGAAGCTAGGAAGAATAAAGATTTTAAACGTGCAGATGAGATTCGTGATGCATTAAAGGCACAAAATATTATTCTTGAAGATACGGCTCAAGGTGTGAGGTATAAACGTGGTTAATCAGGCAAGTTTATATAATCCGTTGACGCTTGCATATTTAGGTGATGCAGTTCTGGATTTATATATACGCAATTACATTGTACGTGAAAAAAATCGTAAACCAAATGAACTGCATCGATATGCGACATTCTTCGTTTCTGCTAAGAGTCAGTCTCAGACATTTGATGCGCTTGTTGAGGACAATTTTTTTACAACGAAAGAAATGGACATATTAATGCGTGGACGTAACGCTAAGAGTCATACAAAAGCAAAAAATACAGACGTCGTAACTTACAAAAAAAGTACGGGATTAGAAGCGGTCATCGGATACTTGCATTTGAATGAAGATAAAGAAAGGCTCGATGCACTGCTTAACGAAATCATATCACTGTGTGAAAAGAGGGGTAAAGATGAAAACAATTGATGAGATAATCGTAGGCAGGCATGCTGTAAAAAGCGCTGTAACTTCAGATCATGAAATCAATAAAGTATTAATTCAAGAAGGTATTAATAAATCTCAAATCAGCAATCTTTTGAATCTGTGTAAAGAAAAAAAGATTGTCGTTCAAACAGTTCCTAAATCAAAACTAGATCATTTATCAGATGTTCCGCATCAAGGGGTACTTGCAATGATATCTCCTTATGAGTATACGGAACTTGAAGATTTTCTGAGCAATAAAGCGTCTGATAAGTTAAGTACAATTATGATATTAGATGGACTGGAGGACCCACACAACTTAGGATCAATTATTAGAACTGCCGATGCTATTGGTATAGATGGCATCATGATACCAAAGCGCCGTTCTGTAAGTCTGAATCAAACGGTTGTCAAAGCTTCTACAGGCGCAGTGGAGCATGTGCCGGTAATGCGAGTGAATAATATTAATCAGGCAATTGATAAATTAAAGGATGCGGGTTACTGGGTAGCGGGAACGGATGCCAAGCAATCAGTGGACTATCGCAAAATGACTGCTGATATAGATTTAGCAATCGTTATTGGTTCAGAAGGTGAAGGGATGAGCCGATTGGTGAAAGAGAAATGCGACTTCTTGATTCATTTGCCGATGGTGGGTCATGTTAACAGTTTAAATGCTTCTGTTGCGGCAAGTTTACTGATGTACGAAGTATATCGTAAAAGGAATCCAATAGACTGATGAAAGAATTTTATACAATTATAGACGGCTATAATGTAATAGGGCAAAGTCGTTATCTATCCGCCATTGCATTGGACTCACTAGAAGAAGCACGTGTGAAGTTATTACTGGAACTTGCGAATTATAATGCTAGGATTGAAGATGATGTCATCGTGGTCTTCGATGCGTATGATGTAAAGTCTCATGAACATGAAGAAATATTCCATGGTATTCGTGTGATTTATTCTAAAGAGAATGAGACCGCGGATGCAGTGATTGAGCGTTTAACTTTTGAGTTATATAAAAAGCATATTACAACGATTAAAGTCGTAACGAGTGATATGTCAGAACAGCATGCAATCTTTGGTAGCGGTGCACTACGCATACCATCACGAGAATTTATTGCGAATCTTGAAGAAGAAAAAATAATGGTGGAAAAAGATATGAGACAGATGCATGAAGTAAAACCAAGGACTAGAATCGTGCTAGATGAAGAAACCTTGCAAAAGTTAGAGCGTATAAGAAGAGGAAAACATTAATTTCTTGAGTAAAAACTATTGTTTGTAATAATCTTTAAAACGATTTACGCTATAGTTAAAAACTAGAGGGGCATCATGCTTAAAACATACTTAACACTATGTGAACAATCTTCTCCTTACGCTGTAATGACTTTAAAAGAAATTGTGTATGAAATACAAAATGGAAATCTGGATTATTTTGAGGCTTTAGTTGTGCGTATGCAAAATGGGATAGAAGTTTATATTAGAAAGTATTACTATATTGAACGCTCTATAGTCTATCAGCAATGTTTAATAACATTGTATGAAACAGCACTGAACTACAAGAAAGAGCGCAATGATTCTTTCGAACGCTATTACTATCATATGCTAAAATTCGCATTGTTAAATATGATGAAACAAAATAAAGGCGTACGTGATATAGAAGAAATCAGTATTGATATGGTAGACCGTTATAATCGCCCCGTTGCTGAACATATTATCGATGTCAATGCATTAAGGCCAGAAGTCATGAGTGAGTACCACGCATTAACGGACGCACTTACGCCAGTAAACTTAAAACTTAGCCTGCTTGAAAGCAAAGTTTTAGGCTATGTACAAGAAGGATTATCCATCAAGGCGATGGCGCTATTAGAAGACGAGTCTATAAAAACGATTCAAAATGCAATTGTAAGACTAAAACGTAAAATTAGAAAACATTTACTGGATGATGGAGACGTTTGACAAAGTTTAAGATAATTTGTATATTTAACTAGGATTATAACAAAATGATGCACAGTATAATAAGTAAATATAAATAAAAATATATCGGATGTTCACGTTCGGTATATTTTTTATCATTCAATAAAATTGGAGGCAAGACCAGATGGAAAATAAAGAAAACTTTTTTCAAGGTGTAGTTTCTGAGATGAAAAAGACGACTTGGCCTACGGGACAAGAAGTTGTAAGAGACACATCGATTGTTGTAGCGACAGTTATCTTCTTTATCATTTTCTTTTTCCTTATCGATATGGGGATTACAGAATTAATTCGATTAATTAAATAAGGAGGCATATTAAATGTCTGAGGAAAGTAAAAAACACTGGTATGCAGTTCATACATACTCAGGATATGAAAACAAAGTTAAGGACAATTTAGAAAAGCGTCTTGAATCAATGAACATGCAAGACCAAATTTTTCGTGTTGTGATTCCAGAAGAGGAAGAAACAACAATTAAAGATGGAAAGAAGAAAACGAGCCTCAAAAAGACGTTTCCTGGATATGTGCTCGTAGAACTTGTGATGACGGATGAATCATGGTATGTCGTACGTAATACTCCGGGAGTTACAGGTTTTGTAGGTTCGGCTGGCGCTGGATCTAAACCAAATCCATTATTGCCTGAAGAAGCGAAATTTATCTTGAAATCTATGGGTATGAATGAAAAGACAATCGATGTCGAGATTGAACTTGGTGAACAAGTACGTGTTACAAGTGGGCCGTTCACGAATCAAGTTGGTGAAGTAAAAGAAATCGATGCGGAGAAGTATAAATTAACAGTGCTCGTTGATATGTTTGGACGAGAAACACCTGTTGAAGTTGAATTTGATCAGATTGAAAAATTATAATATTTATTTTATAAATAAATGTAAATTTTCACTTGCCAAAATGGGTTTAAAGTGGTAAAATTTTATAGTCGTGCAAATGCACGTATATGAGTGGGAGGGTAAATATCATACCCTGTGACCACATCACGATATCAAGGAGGTGCACATCGTGGCTAAAAAAGTAATCAAAGTTGTTAAATTACAAATCCCTGCAGGGAAAGCGAATCCAGCACCACCAGTTGGTCCAGCATTAGGTCAAGCGGGTGTAAACATTATGGGATTCTGTAAAGAATTTAACGCACGTACACAAGAACAAGCAGGTTTAATTATTCCGGTTGAAATTTCTGTATTTGAAGACCGTTCATTTACATTTATCACTAAAACACCACCTGCAGCAGTATTACTTAAGAAAGCAGCTAAAATTGAGAAAGGTTCTGGTGAACCAAACAAAAATAAAGTTGCTACAGTAACTGAAGATCAAGTACGTGAAATCGCTGAAGCTAAAATGGAAGATTTAAATGCAGCAAGCGTAGA
This sequence comes from Macrococcoides caseolyticum, assembly GCF_002902665.1. GTDB lineage: Bacteria > Bacillota > Bacilli > Staphylococcales > Staphylococcaceae > Macrococcoides > Macrococcoides caseolyticum. The sequence continues at coordinate 31,120 of NZ_PPRM01000117.1, read as the reverse complement.
AGCGGCAATGAGAATTGTTGCTGGTACTGCTCGTAGTATGGGTGTAGAAATTAAATAATAGAATTAAGATTTAAGCAGACGTTAACTCGTCTGCTCTTGCATTGTATATAGCAATGCCCGTGGGAGGAAATTCCGCTAAAACCACTATAAGGAGGAAATGAACAATGGCTAAAAAAGGTAAAAAATATCAAGAAGCCGCTCAAAAAGTTGATAGCACAAAATTCTACTCTGTAGAAGAAGCAATCAAACTTGCGAAAGAAACGAGCACTGTTAATTTTGATGCATCTGTTGAAGTTGCATTCCGTCTAGGAATTGACGTGCGTAAAAACGATCAGCAAATCCGTGGAGCTGTAGTACTTCCAAATGGTACTGGTAAAACTCAACGTGTATTAGTATTTGCTAAAGGTGAGAAATTAAAAGAAGCTGAAGCAGCAGGTGCTGACTTCGTTGGTGATTCAGAATACATCAATAAAATTAACCAAGGATGGTTCGATTTTGATGTTATCGTTGCAACTCCAGATATGATGGGAGAAGTTGGTAAACTTGGTCGTGTGCTTGGACCTAAAGGTTTAATGCCAAACCCTAAAACTGGAACAGTTACTATGGACGTAACGAAAGCAGTTCAAGAAATCAAAGCTGGTAAAGTAGAATACCGTGCTGAGAAATCTGGTATCGTTCATGCTGCAATTGGTAAAGTATCATTTGATGCTGATAAATTAGTTGAAAACTTTAACACACTTAAAGATGTTTTAGCTAAAGCTAAACCAGCTTCATCTAAAGGTACTTACTTCAAAACAGTTGCTGTAACAACAACTATGGGCCCTGGTATTAAAATCGACCCATCAGAAGTAAGAAACTAATTTTTAAAAACAATTGACAAGATTCAAGTTTCACGATATAGTGTAATTTGTATTTTATAAATAACCTAAGACAGTAGGGGCGTTAAGCTTAATAATCCTACCGAGGTGAAATTTGACTTGAACATTTCAAGCACTTTTTGCCATGGGTGAAAAGTGCTTTTTTAATATTCTTATTAGAAAAGCACGAAAATCTTAATGGAGGTGTCACAATGAGTACAAAAGCGATCGAAATCAAACAACAAAAAGCTGACGTGATTACTGAACAGTTAAAAAATTCAGTATCAACAATCATCGTTGACTACCGTGGTTTAACAGTTGCGCAAGTAACTGAACTACGTAAACAACTTCGTGAAGCTGGCGTTGAATTCAAAGTATATAAAAACACTTTAGTTCGTCGTTCTGCTGCTGCTGCTGGAATTGAAGGAATTGATGAATTCTTAACAGGTCCAAATGCTATCGCGTTCTCAACTGAGGAAGTTGTTGCTCCAGCTAAAATTATCGCTGACTTCGCTAAAGAAAACGAAGCGTTAGAAATTAAAGCTGGTATCATCGAAGGAACTGTAACGTCTGCTGAAGATGTTAAAGCTATTGCATCTTTACCATCAAAAGAAGGACTTATTTCTATGGTTCTTTCAGTATTACAAGCTCCAATCCGCAACTTCGCATATGCAGTTAAAGCGGTTGGTGAGCAACAAGGCGGAGAAGAAACTGCTGCTGAAGAAGCGTAAGCTCTTGAAACAAGTTTCATAAAAACTAATTAAAATTTAAATGGAGGAATAAAACATGTCTAACGAAAAAATTATCGAAATGATTAAAGAAATGTCAGTTTTAGAATTAAACGATTTAGTTAAAGCAATCGAAGAAGAATTTGGTGTAACTGCTGCTGCTCCTGTAGCTGTAGCTGGTGCTGCTGGTGGCGAAGGTGCTGCTGCTGAGAAAACTGAATTTGACGTAGAATTAGTATCTGCTGGTTCTTCAAAAATCAAAGTTGTTAAAGCTGTTAAAGAAGCAACTGGTTTAGGATTAAAAGACGCTAAAGACTTAGTTGACAACGCTCCTAAAGTTGTTAAAGAAGCTGTTTCTAAAGACGAAGCTGAAGAATTAAAAGCTAAATTAGAAGAAGCTGGAGCAACTGTAGAAGTTAAATAATTTCTCTTTTGTTTAAAACCCGTTATGTATATAACGGGTTTTTCTTAATTTATATTGGTATAATTTCAACTGAGTGCGCATTGCGCTGAGTAGAAATAAGTGAGGTGTCAAGGTGAGTCATTATTATAGTGAAGAACCAACGGTAGAAAGTCATGAAAGCACAATTAGTTTTAATATGGGTCGCCACGATTTAAAACTTACGACAGATAGTGGTGTGTTTTCCAAAGGTGGAGTTGATTTTGGATCGAATTTGCTTGTCAAAACTTTTTGGAAGATGTGCATCCAATCCGTGTGCTTGATGTAGGATGTGGATATGGCACGATGGGGTTGATGATCGCAAAACATTTTCCGGATTGTACATTGCATATGGTGGATGTTAATGAGCGTGCATTAAATCTTGCACGAAAGAATGCGATGCATAACAATGTTAAAGATGTACATATATACAAAAGCGATGGTTTAAATGAAGTGACTGAATTTTTTGATGCAGTCATCACAAATCCGCCAATTCGTGCAGGTAAAGATGTGGTACATCGTATTCTTTCAGATAGTTATAACATATTAGAACATCAAGGTGCGCTATATGTGGTAATACAAAAGAAACAAGGAATGCCATCAGCTAAGAAAAAGATGGATGAGGTTTTTGGTAATGTCACAGTGCTTAAGAAAGACAAAGGCTACTATATATTAAAGAGTGTAAAAGGTTGACCTTATACAATCTGTCTGTTATAGTAATAGAATGTAAAATTTTAAATGAATAAGTGTGCACTTTTCTATCTTTTATAGATGTCGGATGAGCAAAAGAAAATGAAAATGGAATGATCTGATTTCCGTTTTCTTTTTGTCTTAACAACGCTATATGAATAAGTGTGCACCACAATTTTTTGAGGGGTGAATCTGTTGACAGGTCAACTTATCCAATACGGAAGACATCGTAAACGTAGAAGTTATGCGAGAATTTCCGAAATTCTAGAACTACCTAACTTAATCGAGATTCAAACGAAATCTTATGACTGGTTCCTAAAAGAAGGTTTAATTGAAATGTTTAAAGACATTTCTCCGATTGAAGACTTCACAGGTAACTTATCATTAGAGTTTGTAGATTACAAATTAGGTGAACCAAAGTACGATTTAGATGAATCGAAAAATCGTGATGCAACTTATGCTGCACCACTTCGTGTTAAGGTTCGTTTAATCATCAAAGAAACAGGTGAAGTTAAAGAACAAGAAGTATTTATGGGTGATTTCCCATTAATGACTGATACAGGTACTTTCGTTATTAACGGTGCTGAACGTGTTATTGTGTCTCAGCTTGTTCGTTCACCGTCAGTATATTTCAATGACAAAGTAGACAAAAACGGTAAAGTCAGCTTCGGTGCGACTGTAATCCCTAACCGTGGTGCATGGCTTGAATATGAAACTGATGCGAAGGATGTTGTATTTGTACGTATTGATCGTACGCGTAAACTTCCAATTACAGTATTGCTCCGTGCGTTAGGATTTAGTACGGATCAAGAAATCATTGACCTATTAGGTGATAATGAATATTTGCGTAACGCATTAGATAAAGATAATACTGAATCAACTGAAGCTGCATTACTTGAAATTTATGAACGCTTACGTCCAGGTGAACCACCAACAGTTGAGAATGCTAAGAGTTTATTATACTCTCGCTTCTTTGATCCAAAACGCTATGATCTAGCAAGCGTTGGACGTTATAAAATGAACAAAAAACTACATTTAAAACACCGTCTATTTAACCAAGTGTTAGCTGAGCCAATTGTGAACACAGAAACAGGTGAAATCGTAGCTGAAGAAGGTACATTATTAGACAGACGTAATTTAGATCAAATTATAGATGTGCTAGAAAGTAATGCAAATCAAAAAGTTTATGATTTAGATAATGGCTTATTAGATGAACCAATCGAAATTCAGTCCGTTAAAGTTTACGTTCATGGAGATGAAGAGAAACGTACAACAACAATTATCGGTAATGCTTTTCCAGATGATGAAGTAAAATGTATTACTCCGGCAGATATCCTATCTTCTGTGAGTTACTTCTTTAACTTACTAGCAGGTGTTGGATTTACGGATGATATTGACCACTTAGGTAACCGTCGTTTACGTTCGGTAGGTGAATTGTTACAAAACCAATTCCGTATTGGGTTAAGTCGTATGGAGCGTGTTGTGCGTGAACGTATGAGTTTGCAAGATACTGAATCTGTAACACCACAACAATTAATTAATATCCGTCCTGTAATTGCATCTATTAAAGAATTCTTTGGTAGTTCTCAATTATCTCAGTTCATGGACCAGGCAAACCCATTAGCTGAGCTTACACATAAACGTCGTTTATCTGCGTTAGGACCCGGTGGTTTAACTAGAGAACGTGCTGGTATGGAAGTACGTGACGTTCACTATTCTCACTATGGCCGTATGTGTCCAATTGAAACACCTGAGGGACCAAACATCGGGTTAATCAATTCACTTTCAAGTTATGCGCGTGTAAATGAATTTGGTTTCATTGAAACGCCTTATAGAAAAGTTGATATCGAGACAAATACAGTAACAAGCCAAATTGATTACTTAACAGCAGATGAAGAAGATGCTTACGTAGTTGCTCAGGCGAATGCGCGTTTAGATGACAATGGTAAATTCTTAGATGATGAAGTTGTATGTCGTTTCCGTGGAGATAACACAGTTATGGCACGTGAACGCATGGACTACATGGATGTATCGCCGGAACAAGTTGTGTCTGCAGCGACTGCATGTATCCCGTTCTTAGAAAACGATGACTCGAACCGTGCATTAATGGGTGCGAACATGCAACGTCAAGCAGTACCTTTAATGAATCCAGAAGCGCCATTTGTTGGTACAGGTATGGAACACGTAGCTGCACGTGACTCTGGAGCTGCAGTAGTCGCGAAATATAAAGGTCGTGTGGAACACGTAGAAGCACGTCAAATTAAAGTTCGCCGTATTGTTGAAGAAGGCGGAAAAGAAATCGAAACAGATTTAGATGTATACAAATTAGCGAAATTCGCACGTTCAAACTCTGGTACTTGTTACAACCAACGTCCAATCGTTGAAGCTGGTAACATCGTAACGAAAGGTGAAATCTTAGCAGATGGTCCTTCTATGGAACTTGGTGAGATGGCACTTGGTCGTAACGTTGTAGTTGGATTTATGACTTGGGATGGTTATAACTATGAGGATGCCGTAATCATGAGCGAACGTCTTGTGAAAGACGACGTATATACTTCTATCCATATTGAAGAGTATGAGTCTGAAGCACGTGATACGAAGCTTGGACCTGAAGAAATCACAAGAGATATTCCTAACGTATCTGACAATGCACTTAAAAACTTAGATGATCGTGGTATTATCTTCGTTGGGGCTGAAGTACGTGACGGTGACATCCTAGTAGGTAAAGTAACACCTAAAGGAGTTACAGAATTAACAGCAGAAGAACGCTTATTACACGCAATCTTCGGTGAGAAAGCACGTGAAGTACGTGACACTTCTTTACGTGTACCACACGGTGCTGATGGTATCGTATTAGACGTTAAAGTCTTCAATCGTGAAGATGGCGACGAGTTACCACCAGGTGTTAACCAATTAGTACGTGTTTACATCGTTCAAAAACGTAAAATTCATGTTGGGGATAAAATGTGTGGACGTCACGGAAATAAAGGGGTTATCTCACGTATCTTACCAGAAGAAGATATGCCATTTATGCCTGATGGAACACCAATCGACATCATGTTAAATCCACTTGGTGTACCTTCTCGTATGAACATCGGACAAGTATTAGAGTTGCACTTAGGTATGGCTGCTAAAAACTTAGGTCTGCATGTTGCGTCTCCAGTATTTGATGGAGCGAACGATGAAGATGTTTGGTCAACAATCGAAGAAGCTGGTATGGCACGTGACGGTAAAACTGTACTTTATGATGGACGTACTGGTGAACCATTCGATAACCGTGTATCAGTTGGTGTAATGTACATGCTTAAACTTGCACACATGGTTGATGATAAGTTACATGCACGTTCAACTGGACCTTACTCACTTGTTACACAACAACCACTTGGTGGTAAAGCGCAATTTGGTGGACAACGTTTTGGTGAGATGGAAGTATGGGCACTTGAAGCTTACGGTGCTGCTTATACATTACAAGAAATCTTAACGTACAAATCAGATGATACTGTAGGGCGTGTTAAAACTTATGAAGCAATTGTTAAAGGTGAAAACATTCCACGTCCAGGTGTTCCAGAATCATTCCGTGTACTTATGAAAGAGTTACAAAGTTTAGGTTTAGACGTTAAAGTAATGGATAACAAAGATGAAGAAATTGAAATGCGTGATTTAGAAGATGACGATTTCGTTGATTCGAAGATTAATATTGCTAAAGCGCCGATGCCAGAAGCTGAGATCACTGAATAATCACTGTCTCGGAAGAATTAACCGATGATTCAGCTGAGGCTGAATCATCTCTAAATTTCATTATGATATATAAAAATTTTTAATATACTAAGGAGGTAGGGCTTTGATTGATGTAAATAACTTTCATTACATGAAGATAGGTCTCGCTTCACCTGAAAAAATCCGTTCTTGGAGTTTCGGTGAAGTTAAAAAGCCAGAAACAATTAACTACCGTACATTAAAACCTGAAAGAGATGGTTTATTCTGTGAGAAAATTTTCGGTCCGACAAAAGACTGGGAATGTAGCTGTGGGAAATATAAACGTGTACGTTACAAAGGTATGGTCTGTGACCGTTGTGGCGTTGAAGTAACAAAATCAAAAGTACGTCGTGAACGTATGGGTCATATTGAACTTGCAGCACCTGTATCACATATTTGGTACTTTAAAGGCATTCCATCACGTATGGGATTATTGCTAGACATGTCACCACGTTCTTTAGAAGAAGTCATCTACTTTGCTTCTTATGCGGTAATTAAACCAGGTCCAACGGGTCTAGAGAAGAAAACGTTATTATCTGAAAGAGAATATCGTGAATATTATGATAAATTCCCAGGTCAATTTACTGCAAAAATGGGTGCTGAAGCAATTAAAGATTTACTTCTTGATATCGATTTAGATCAGGAGTTACGTTCGTTACGTGAAGAACTAGAATCTGCAACTGGTCAACGTTTAACACGTGCAATTAAACGTCTTGAAGTAGTAGAATCATTCCGTAACTCAGGAAATGATCCGTCATGGATGATTTTAGACGTATTACCGATTATCCCACCTGAAATTCGTCCGATGGTTCAATTAGATGGTGGACGTTTTGCGACAAGTGACTTGAACGATTTATATCGTCGTGTGATTAACCGTAATAACCGTTTAAAACGTTTATTAGACTTAGGTGCACCTGGCATCATCGTTCAAAACGAAAAACGTATGTTACAAGAAGCAGTTGATGCATTAATCGATAATGGTCGTCGTGGCCGTCCAGTAACTGGACCAGGTAACCGTCCATTAAAATCCTTATCACATATGCTTAAAGGGAAACAAGGTCGTTTCCGTCAAAACTTACTTGGTAAACGTGTAGACTACTCTGGTCGTTCGGTTATCGTAGTAGGACCTAACTTAAAGATGTATCAATGTGGTCTTCCTAAAGAGATGGCACTTGAATTATTTAAGCCATTTGTTATGAAAGAACTTGTTGAACGTGAAATTGCTACAAACATTAAGAATGCTAAAGGTAAAATTGAACGTATGGAAGCAGAAGTATGGGATGTGTTAGAAGATGTTATTCGTGAACATCCAGTACTGTTAAACCGTGCACCGACACTTCACCGTCTAGGTATCCAGGCGTTTGAACCAACATTAGTTGAAGGACGTGCAATTCGTCTTCACCCGCTTGTAACAACTGCTTACAATGCCGATTTCGATGGTGACCAAATGGCCGTTCACGTGCCTTTATCAAAAGAAGCACAAGCTGAAGCACGTATGTTAATGTTAGCAGCACAAAACATCTTAAACCCGAAAGATGGTAAGCCAGTAGTTACACCATCTCAGGATATGGTACTTGGAAACTATTACTTAACATTAGAACGTGTAGGTTCTATCGGTGAAGGTAAAATCTTTAAAGACGCAAATGAAGTTATCATGGCTTATGTTAATGGTTATGTTCATTTACATTCAAGAATCGCCGTTTATGCAGGATCATTTAACAATCCTACATTTACAGACGAACAAAATAAACAGTTATTGTTAACTTCTGTTGGTAAAGTAATATTCAATGAAATTATGCCGGAATCTTTCCCATATATTAATGAACCATCTTTATCTAACTTAGAAACAAGAACACCAGACAGATACTTTATCAATGCAACTGATATTACTGAAGAAGGACTACTTAAATTATTGGATGAAACTCCACTTGTTAAACCGTTTAATAAGAAATTCTTAGGTCAGATCATTGCAGAAGTATTTAATAAGTTCCATATAACAGATACTTCAATGATGTTAGATAGAATGAAAGACTTAGGATTTAAGTATTCATCACGTGCAGGTATTACTGTAGGTGTATCTGATATCGTAGTATTACCAGATAAGCAGGAAATCATTGATGCTGCAGAAGAAAAAGTAGATAAAGTAACGAAGCAGTTTACACGAGGTTTAATTACTGAGAGCGAACGTTATGCGGCTGTTATCGAAATCTGGACAAAAGCAAAAGATGATATTCAAGCTAAGTTAATGAACTCTTTAGATGATTTAAATCCAATCTTCATGATGAGTGATTCTGGTGCCCGTGGTAACGCATCTAACTTTACGCAGTTAGCAGGTATGCGTGGACTGATGGCCAACCCATCTGGTCGAATCATTGAGTTACCGATCAAATCATCATTCCGTGAAGGTTTAACAGTATTAGAATACTTTATCTCGACACACGGTGCCCGTAAAGGTCTTGCCGATACAGCACTTAAAACAGCCGATTCTGGTTACTTAACACGTCGTCTTGTTGACGTAGCGCAAGATGTTATCGTTCGTGAACCAGATTGTGGTACAGACCGTGGATTACTGGTATCAGCGATTCGTGAAGGTTCAGAACTTATTGAACCATTTATCGAACGTCTTGAAGGCCGTTATTCAAGAGAGACGGTTAGACATCCAGAAACAAAAGAAGTATTAGTTCAATCTAACCAATTAATCACACCTGAAATCGCGAAATCAATCGTGGATGCAGGCATTGAAGAAATGCACATCCGTTCAGCATTTACTTGTAATACACGTCACGGTGTATGTGAAAAATGTTACGGTAAAAACCTTGCAACAGGTGAAAAAGTTGAAGTTGGTGAAGCAGTTGGAACAATTGCTGCACAATCTATCGGTGAACCTGGTACACAGCTTACAATGCGTACGTTCCATATAGGTGGGGTAGCCGGTGCCGATATCACTCAAGGTTTGCCGCGTATTCAAGAGTTATTCGAAGCGCGTAATCCAAAAGGTCAAGCTGTAATTTCTGAAATTAACGGTGAAATCATCGATATTAATATCGTAAAAGATCGTATGCAAGAAATTAAAGTTAAAGGCGAAAATGAAGTACGTACGTACTTAGCGCCTGGTAACGCAAGACTTAAAGTTGAAATCGGTCAGAAAATCGCGCGTGGTGAAGTAATGACTGAAGGTTCAATTGAGCCTAAAGAGTTACTTGCAATTGCAGGTTTAAATGCAACTCAAAGTTACCTACTTAAAGAAGTACAAAAAGTTTACCGTATGCAAGGGGTAGAAATTTCTGATAAACACGTTGAAGTAATGGTGCGTCAAATGTTACGTAAAGTACGTATTATCGAAGCAGGAGATACGAATCTTTTACCAGGAGCATTAGTAGATATTCATACATTTACAGATGCGAACAGAAAAGTGTTTAAAGAAAGAAAACACCCAGCAACAGCGAAGCCGGTATTACTTGGTATTACGAAAGCTTCTCTTGAGACAGAAAGTTTCTTATCAGCAGCTTCATTCCAGGAAACAACACGTGTGTTAACGGATGCAGCAATTAAAGGTAAGCGAGATGACTTACTCGGACTTAAAGAGAACGTTATTATCGGTAAATTGATTCCAGCTGGTACAGGTATGAGACGTTACAGAGACGTTGAATATGATAAGGTTGTACCAGAAACTGAAGAAACAACTGTTAATAATTAATTGAAAGAAAACGAGACATTTGTGTCTCGTCTTTTTTATATTTTTAAGAAGTAAAAAGTTACTTAAATTTTGAATAATATGCTATAATGCAAAAAATGTAGAAAAATAAATTAAGTAAAGTACAATTAAAACTCAAGATCCTTATAAAAGACGACATTATTAAGGGAATATATGGTGCCAATCTTTACTCATAAAAGAGAAGTATTGATTCCAGATACTATGAAAAATGTAAGAGAACAACCTTATGGAACTATCGATTATAGAAGAATTGTTACCGATCTTATAACGTATTCGTAACATTCAAATGATTTTTTTAAATGTTATTTTTATATAGTTGACGTAAGGTTTAAAAGATGGTAATATTATTTAGGTTGATGAGTAGCTTTATAGCTTTGGAGGATAATAATGTCTAATGAAAAAGTTATGCACTCTAGTCAATATGTTGTGGGACTTAAGGAGACGTTAAAGTCACTTAGGAAAGGAACTGTCGATCACATTGTGATTGCACAGAACACTGAAATCCACTTATTAACTAATGTGCTATTACTAGCATACCAGCAAGAAATACCTATTGAATTCAGTGAATCAAAAGAAACACTGGGAAAGCAATATGGAATTCAAGTTAGGGCAACAGTGGTTGCACACTTGAAACCCGCTTTGTAAGGCGGTATTCTTACAAATTTTTATTTACCTTAAAAATGAACCACCTGGATGTGTGGAATTAAAGAAGAGAGAGGAGGACATTTAGAATGCCAACTATTAACCAATTAGTTAAAAAGCCAAGAACTTCTAAAGTTAAAAAATCAACTGCACCTGCATTAAACAAAGGTTATAACAGTCATAAGAAAAAAGCTACAGATTTAGCATCTCCACAAAAACGTGGTGTTTGTACTCGTGTAGGAACTATGACACCTAAAAAACCTAACTCAGCATTACGTAAATATGCACGTGTGCGTTTATCAAATAATATCGAAGTTAATGCTTATATTCCTGGTATCGGACACAACTTACAAGAACATAGTGTAGTACTTATTCGTGGAGGTCGTGTAAAAGATTTACCGGGGGTACGTTACCATATTGTACGTGGAGCATTAGATACTTCAGGTGTTGACGGCCGTATGCAAGGACGCTCTTTATACGGTGCTAAAAAACCTAAAGAGAAAAAATAAGCATTATAAATGATGAATTCTATTAAGAATATTTCGTTTGTGTAAAAGTTATCTTCTTACTAGACATGAAACAATCAAAAAAATATACTGAAGAAAGGAGGATATTAATATGCCTCGTAAAGGTCCTGTTGCAAAAAGAGACGTATTACCAGATCCAATTCATAATTCTAAATTAGTTACTAAATTAATCAATAAAATTATGATCGACGGAAAACGTGGTACTGCTCAAAAAATCTTATACAATGCATTCGATTTAGTTCAAGAACGTTCTGGTCGTGATGCAATGGAAGTTTTCGAAGAAGCAATCAACAATATTATGCCTGTATTAGAAGTTAAAGCTCGTCGTGTTGGGGGTTCTAACTACCAAGTACCTGTAGAAGTTCGCGCTGAGCGTCGTACAACTCTAGGTTTACGTTGGTTAGTGAACTATTCACGTCTTCGTGGTGAGAAAACTATGGAAGAGCGTTTAGCTAATGAAATCTTAGATGCTGCTAACAACACTGGTGGTGCTGTTAAGAAGCGTGAAGATACTCATAAAATGGCGGAAGCAAACAAAGCATTTGCTCACTACCGTTGGTAAGATGAATTATAGCCTTTCCGGTCACATTTGGCAGCTTGCTGTCTATACGTGACTGTTAGGCTATACTTTCTATAAAATAAACCAATCCTGGAAGGAGAAAGAATACCCATGGCAAGAGAATTCTCTTTGAAGAACACGCGTAATATCGGTATCATGGCTCACATCGATGCTGGTAAAACGACGACTACTGAACGTATTCTTTATTATACTGGTCGTATCCATAAAATTGGTGAAACACATGAAGGTGCTTCACAAATGGACTGGATGGAACAAGAACAAGAACGTGGTATCACAATCACTTCAGCTGCTACAACAGCTCAGTGGAATGGCCATCGTATCAACATCATCGATACACCTGGACACGTAGACTTCACTGTTGAAGTTGAACGTTCATTACGTGTACTTGATGGTGCGGTTACAGTACTTGATGCACAATCAGGTGTTGAACCACAAACTGAAACTGTATGGCGTCAAGCAACGACTTATGGAGTACCTCGTATCGTATTCATCAATAAGATGGATAAAACTGGTGCGGATTTTAATTACTCAGTAGGCACGTTACATGACAGATTACAAGCAAATGCACATCCTATTCAAATGCCAATTGGTGCTGAAGATCAATTCAACGCAATCGTTGATTTAGTTGAAATGAAACTTTACACTTACACAAATGATTTGGGTACAGATATTGAAGTTACTGAAGTTCCTGAAGAGCATTTAGCAGACGCTGAAGCAATGCGTGAACAATTAATTGAAGCAGTTGCTGATGTTAATGAAGATTTAATGGAGAAGTACTTAGGTGGAGAAGAGATTTCAGTTGATGAACTGAAAGCGGCAATCCGTCAAGCGACTTGTGACGTTGAATTCTATCCAGTATTAGCTGGTACTGCATTCAAAAACAAAGGTGTTCAATTAATGCTTGATGCTGCAATTGAGTACTTACCATCACCATTAGATGTTAAACCAATCATTGGTCATGCTGCTGATGATGAAAATGAAGAAATCATAGCTAAACCTGATGATTCAGCACCTTTCGCTGCATTAGCGTTTAAAGTTATGACAGACCCATTCGTTGGTAAATTAACATTCTTCCGTGTATATTCTGGTACATTAAACTCAGGTTCGTATGTACAAAATGCTACTAAAGGTAAACGTGAACGTGTTGGACGTATTTTACAAATGCATGCCAACTCACGTGAAGAGATTTCAACAGTTTACTCTGGTGATATCGCTGCTGCAGTAGGTTTAAAAGACACTACAACTGGTGACACTTTATGTGATGAGAAAAACCAAGTTATCCTAGAATCAATGGAATTCCCAGAGCCTGTTATTCATTTATCTGTTGAGCCTAAATCTAAAGCTGACCAAGATAAAATGACAAATGCTCTTGTTAAATTACAAGAAGAGGATCCAACATTCCATGCACATACTGACCCTGAAACTGGACAAGTTATCATCGGTGGTATGGGTGAGTTACACTTAGATATCCTAGTTGACCGTATGAAACGTGAATTTAAAGTTGAAGCAACAGTTGGGGCGCCAATGGTATCATACCGTGAGACGTTCAAAACAGCTGCTGCAGTTCAAGGTAAATTCTCACGTCAATCTGGTGGTCGTGGACAATATGGTGACGTTCATATTGAATTTTCACCAAACGAAGTCGGTGGCGGATTCGAATTCGAAAATGCTATCGTCGGTGGGGTAATTCCTCGTGAATATATTCCTTCAGTTGAAGCTGGTCTTAGAGATGCAATGGAAAACGGTGTATTAGCTGGATATCCATTAATCGATGTTAAAGCGAAATTATTCGATGGTTCTTACCATGATGTCGATTCATCTGAAATGGCTTTCAAAGTAGCTGCTTCATTAGCACTTAAAGAAGCTGCTAAAAAATGTAATCCTGTAATCTTAGAACCTATGATGAAGGTAGAAATCGTAATGCCTGAAGAATATATGGGAGATATTATGGGTGACGTAACAAGCCGTCGTGGACGTGTTGAAGGTATGGAAGCTCGCGGTAACGCTCAAGTTGTTCGTGCATTCGTACCATTAGCAGAAATGTTCGGTTATGCGACTAACTTACGTTCTAATACGCAAGGTCGCGGTACTTACTCAATGGTATTTGATCACTATGAAGAAGTACCTAAATCAATTGCTGAAGATATCATTAAGAAAAACAAAGGTGAATAATCCGTATTTATTGTGCATTCGTGCTTAATATATTGCAATTTATCACTAAATGTTTTATAAATGAATTATGAATTCCCTCATGAGGGTGAGAATCCCTCATGAGTAATAAATACTATTAACTTAAAACTAAGGAGAGATTTCAAAATGGCTAAAGAAAAATTTGATCGCTCGAAAACACATGCCAATATTGGTACAATCGGTCACGTTGACCACGGTAAAACTACTTTAACAGCTGCTATCGCAACTGTTTTATCAAAAAAATTAGGTGGAGAAGCTCGTTCTTACGACCAAATCGATAACGCACCTGAAGAAAAAGAACGTGGTATCACAATCAATACTTCACACATCGAGTATGAAACTGAAAAACGTCACTATGCTCACGTTGACTGCCCAGGTCACGCGGACTACGTTAAAAACATGATTACTGGTGCTGCTCAAATGGACGGTGGTATCTTAGTAGTATCTGCTGCTGACGGTCCAATGCCACAAACTCGTGAACACATCCTTTTATCACGTAACGTTGGTGTACCAGCATTAGTAGTATTCTTGAACAAAGTTGACATGGTTGACGATGAAGAATTATTAGAATTAGTTGAAATGGAAGTTCGTGACTTATTATCTGAATATGACTTCCCTGGTGACGATGTACCTGTAATCGCTGGATCTGCTTTAAAAGCATTAGAAGGCGTTGAAGAATACGAAGACAAAATCATGGAATTAATGGACGCAGTTGATGAGTACATCCCAACTCCAGAACGTGATTCTGACAAACCATTCATGATGCCAGTTGAGGACGTATTCTCAATCACTGGTCGTGGTACAGTTGCAACTGGACGTGTTGAGCGTGGACAAGTTAAAGTTGGTGAAGAAGTTGAAATCATTGGTTTAACTGAAGAACCAGCAAAAACTACAGTTACAGGTGTAGAAATGTTCCGTAAATTATTAGATTACGCTGAAGCTGGAGATAACATCGGTGCTTTATTACGTGGTGTTTCTCGTGAAGACGTACAACGTGGACAAGTATTAGCTAAACCAGGTTCAATTACTCCACATACTAAATTCAAAGCTGAAGTTTACGTATTATCTAAAGAAGAAGGTGGACGTCATACTCCATTCTTCACTAACTACCGCCCTCAGTTCTACTTCCGTACAACTGACGTAACTGGTGTAGTTAACTTACCAGAAGGTACTGAAATGGTAATGCCTGGAGATAACATCGAAATGAACGTTGAATTAATTTCTCCAATCGCGATTGAAGACGGAACTCGTTTCTCAATTCGTGAAGGTGGACGTACTGTAGGATCAGGCGTTGTATCTGTAATCGAAAAATAATTATCACATTTTGTGATATAGAAAAAGCTATGAGGCACGCCTCATAGCTTTTTTATTTTAGTTCGTTCATTTTTTCAATGAGTGCTAAGAATATTTTGGGACCATTTAACAGACCGTTTTCATCCATATCAAATTTTGGATGATGATGAGGATAATCTGCTTGCATTGACGTGTTTTTTACTCCTGTATTAAAGTAACATCCCGGACGTTCTTTTAAGAAGTAAGCGAAATCTTCACCACCTAAACTAGGGGTGGTAGTAACAACATTATTGATGGATGGTATATTTTCAGCAATATTCTTGAGCCATAATGTTTCTTTCTCGCTATTGATAAGTGCAGGATATCCATGGGTGTATTCAAGATTAATTTTCACATTAAAGCTTTTTTCTATTCCTTCAGAAATTTCATGCAATCGCTGAATAATTATATTTTTGATTTCCTCTTTATATGTACGTACTGTACCTGTTAATGTAACACGATCAGCAATAACGTTAAACGCATCTCCGCCTTTAAACTCACCAATAGTTACAACGCCTGTCTCAATAGGATCTACGCTACGTGATATAATTGTCTGAAGCTGAGAGATTAAATGACTTGCTGCTACGATAGAATCATGTGTTACATGGGGGGTCGCACCATGCCCACCTTTTCCTTGTATAGTAATCTTCAAAGAATCTGCATAACCGTATGATGGTCCTGTAATAAAGCCGACATCACCGGTTTCCATACTGCTAGATGAATGTGTACCAAACACGAAGTCTACACCTTCTAATATCCCAGCTTCAATCATGGACTTTGCACCGCCAGGCAGTACTTCTTCAGCATGCTGGAAACATAATACGACATTCCCTTTAATTTCGGATTCATATTTCTTTAAAATTTTCGCAGTAATTAGTAACATCGCAGTATGCCCATCATGACCACATGCATGCATTACCCCTTGCACTTGTGAGCGATAAGGAACATCTTTTTGGTCATTAATTGGCAATGCATCAAAGTCTGCTCTGAGTAATACTGTTGGTCCATCGCTTTGTCCCGAAAGTTTGCCGTATAGGCCATAGCCTCCGACATTTGTTACTACTGGAATATTAAGTTCAGTTAAATAATCTTCTATAAATTTAGAAGTATTTTTTTCTTGAAAAGAGAGTTCCGGGTTCATATGTAAGTAACGTCTAATTTCTATAAGTTCTTCTTTATAGTTAATGACCTCATCTATCCAGTTCATTATTTATCCTCCTTGTTGAAAAAGTCTTCAGTAGCTTGTAAAAATACTTTAACTGCATTGAGCATGCCTTTCTCATCAATATCAAATTTCGGATGATGATGCGGGAAATCAGCTTTAAAGTTTTCGTTACGTGTTCCTGTATAGAAGAAAGAACCCGGAACACGTTGTAAATAATAAGAGAAATCTTCTCCGCCAAGAGAAGGTTTTAGTTCGACAAGTGCCTCGATATCTTCTATCTTTCTAGCAGCATTAACAATAAGGTCAGTCTCATTGGTAGTATTTACTACGGGTGGATAGCCTTTACTATATTTAAGGTCATAGGTAATACCCATCGTAGTAACAAGTCCTTCAAGACATCTTTTTAATTCATCTATCATCAACTTTTGTGTTGTCGGGTCAAATGTTCTTATGGTACCGGCTATTTTAGCACTATCAGGGATGACATTATTTTGGTCTCCGGCTTGTAGTTGTGTTACCGAGATGACAGCAGGTGTAGTCGCGCTTGTTTTACGTGAAACTATATATTGAAGATCATTACACAGTCTGATAGCAGCAGCCACAGGATCAATCGTAGTGTCAGGATGAGCTGCATGTCCACCTTTCCCTTTTATTGTAATCCAGAAATCATCAGGTATTCCGGTTGCAGTCCCGTATTTATAGCCTAATTTTCCTACGTCTAGATCACTAGAGACATGCTGTCCGATGATAGCATCTACCCCTTTTAAACAATTGTCTGCAATCATTTGTATTGCACCACCAGGATCTACTTCTTCAGCATGCTGATGTATAAAAACAAGATTGCCGTTTATTTTATCAAAGTTCTTTGCGAGAATCTTTGCCGTAATCATAAGTACGGCTGTATGTGCATCATGTCCACAAGCATGCATCACACCAGGGACTTGTGATTTATAAGGTGCATCTTTCTCGTCCTGTATTGGTAGTGCATCAAAGTCTGCACGTATCGCAAGCGTCGGAAGAGATTCATCTTTGATTAACCGTCCGACAACTCCTCTACCACCGACATTACGTTCTACTGTAATACCTTGCTCCTCAAGAAATGCTGCGATATACTCAGGTGTCTTTTCTTCTTGGAAAGAGAGCTCTGGATGCATGTGCAAATGTCGTCTTATTGCTACTAATTCATCATAGTATTTATTGACTAATGTTATCATACACATGCTCCTCTTTTAATATAAGTAGGAATAACTTTACAGCATCAATCATAGCTTGTTCATCAAAATCAAAGAGAGGATGATGGTGAGGAGCGGTAATCCCTTTTGCTTTATTTCCTGCTGCAGTTAAAAAGAATGCGCCTGGTTTATGCTGTATATAGTATGAAAAGTCTTCACCGATCATTAATTGCTCAGTTTCTTTATATTCAATCCCTGCATGTTGTGCAGCGCGCTGTATGACTTCTACCGATTGCGTATCATTTATTACTGCAGGATAGCCATCAATATAATCGAATGTATAACCTGCTCCTTTAGCTGCGGTAATGCCTTTTATTTCTCTATCCATTGCTGTTTTTATCAACGCTTTAACTTCTGGGTTAAAAGTCCGTACTGTACCTGTACAATAAGCGCTATCACTGATGACGTTAAAAGTATCGCCTGCGACGACTTTACCTATTGTCAGAACAGCTTGTTCAGTAGGAGGCACATTACGTGAAACGATTGTCTGCAAATTGATAATGAGTTCGGCTAGAACAACAATGGCATCTACTGTTGTATCGGGGTGAGCTCCATGACCTCCTTTTCCTTGGACAGTAATATGAAACGTATCTGGACTAGCCATTAAAGCACCTTTTCTTGAATAGATAGCACCTTGTTCATAAGGAGACCATAGATGATTACCATAAACTTTATCAACACCAGCTAGCGCTGCGTCATTTACCATATCATGTGCACCACCTGGAGCGACTTCTTCAGCAAATTGAAAAATTAGCGTGACCGACCCCGTTATTAATTCATAAGTTGAATTTAGAAGTCTTGCAACAGAGAGTAGAATTGAAGTATGTCCGTCATGTCCACAAGCATGCATAACGCCATCATTTTTAGAGCGGTAAGCTACATCTTTCTGGTCTTGTATCGGCAATGCATCAAAATCCGCACGTAGAGCGATAGACGGACCTTCTCCATTTGATATGTTTGCTACAATACCTTTACCGCCCACATGTTCTCTAATTTTGAAATGTTTGAGGTGAGTTAAAGAATCTAATATATATGCGTATGTCTTTTCTTCATGAAAACTAATTTCAGGATGCTGATGAAGATATCTTCTGACCTCCACCATCTTATCAAAATCGTTAGCAATTAATTGTTCAATGTCCATTTCAACGCTCCTTACTCCAAAAAAAATTTAATATTTCTAGTGTATCAAAAAGTTTAGAATATTTAAACTTTTTTTGTATGCAAGTTTTCAATAGCAAGTTCATTAGAACTCCTAAAATAGTTGTGTTATGATGATAGTGAAAATGAAAAGGGGTGTCAATTTATGACTAAAGCTTTACAATCATTCTTAACGGAACGTTTAGACGAACTAAAGGACAATGGTTTATACAATGAAATTAATGTAGTACAAGGACCAAATGGTGCTAAAATTAAGATTGACGGTAAAGAACTTATCAATCTATCTTCTAATAACTATTTAGGACTAGCAACACATGAGCGTTTAAAGAAAGTTGCTAAAGAAGCGTTAGATTCTCATGGTGTAGGCGCGGGCGCAGTTCGTACGATTAATGGTACTTTAGACTTACATGTGCAATTAGAAGAGAAACTAGCAGAGTTCAAAGGTACAGAAGCTGCGATTGCATATCAATCTGGTTTTAACTGTAACATGGCTGCTATTAGCGCAGTAATGGATAAAAATGATGCAATTCTTTCTGATGAATTAAACCACGCTTCAATCATTGATGGTTGTCGCTTATCAAAAGCGAAGATTATTCGTGTTAATCACTCAGATATGGCTGATTTACGTATGAAAGCAAAGGAAGCGGTTGAGTCTGGTCTATATAATAAAGTAATGTATATTACTGATGGCGTTTTCTCAATGGATGGAGATGTTGCAAAGCTTCCTGAAATCGTAGAAATTGCTGAAGAATTTGGATTAATTACATACGTAGATGATGCACATGGATCAGGTGTTATGGGTAAAGGGGCAGGAACAGTTAAGCACTTTGGTCTTCAAGATAAGATTGACTTCCAAATCGGTACATTATCTAAAGCAATCGGGGTAGTAGGTGGATATGTAGCAGGAACTAAAGATTTAATCGACTGGTTAAAAGTGGCTTCACGACCATTCTTATTCTCTACTTCTCTTGCACCTGCCGATACACGTGCGATTACGGAAGCAGTAACAATAATTATGGAATCTACAGAATTACATGATAAATTATGGGAAAATGGAGACTACTTAAAAGCAGGATTAGAAAAATTGGGCTTTGATATCGGTCATTCTGAAACACCGATTACACCATGTATTATTGGTGATGAGAAGACAACTCAAGAATTCTCTAGACGTTTAATGCAAGAAGGCGTATATGCAAAATCTATCGTTTTCCCAACAGTGCCACGTGGAACAGGGCGTGTGCGTAACATGCCGACAGCAGCACATACGAAAGAAATGCTTGATGAAGCGTTAGCAATCTATGAG
The DNA here is from genome assembly GCF_002902665.1 of Macrococcoides caseolyticum. Taxonomy (GTDB): domain Bacteria; phylum Bacillota; class Bacilli; order Staphylococcales; family Staphylococcaceae; genus Macrococcoides; species Macrococcoides caseolyticum. The sequence continues at coordinate 10,806 of NZ_PPRM01000117.1, read as the reverse complement.
CGAGTAGGAAAAGAATTAAATATTATTAAATAGTTTAAAGTCTAGAGTGTAACTCTAGCCTTTTTATATATTTTCATATACAAAAGAAAATGAATGTACTCTTATCGTGGACATGTAAGCGTTTCTAATGTAAAATCAAGGGGTAATACTTAATATATTAATAATTTGTACGTTTGGAGAAAACAAATGTATAAGGGGAGAATGAAATGGAAAAGATTATGATTACTGGTGCTTTGGGTCAAATCGGTACAGAATTAACATTAAAATTAAGAGAAATCTATGGGATGGATAATGTATTAGCTACTGATTTGCGTCGTCCTGAAGCAGGTGCTAAAGTATTAGAAGGGCCATTTGAAGAACTAGATGTAACGGATGCTGAGCGTATGGATAAGTTAGCTTCAGCCTTTAATGCCGATACGATTATGCATATGGCAGCACTCTTATCCGCAACAGCTGAAAAGGATCCAGTATTTGCATGGAATTTAAATATGGGTGGCTTACTTAACGCATTGGAAGTTGCACGTAAATATAATATGCAATTCTTTACGCCATCTTCGATTGGTGCTTTTGGACCAAGCACACCAGCTGACAACACACCGCAAGTCACAGTTCAACGTCCTACAACAATGTATGGTGTAAATAAAGTTTCTGGTGAGCTATTATGTGACTATTACTTCCACCGTTTTGGTGTAGATACGCGTGGGGTACGTTTCCCAGGACTTATCTCGCATGTTAAAGAACCAGGTGGTGGTACAACTGATTATGCAGTAGAGATTTACTTCAAAGCAATTCGTGAAGGTAAATATACTTCATACATAAACAGTGGTACTTTCATGGATATGATGTTTATGGATGATGCGATTGATGCAATCATTAAGTTGATGGAAGCACCTTCTGAAAACCTAAAAGACCGTAATGCATTTAATGTTACTGCAATGAGCGTTGATCCGGAAATGATTGCTGCAAGCATTCGTAAATTAGTGCCAGACTTCGAACTTGATTATGATGTGGATCCGGTGCGTGAGGGTATTGCACAAAGCTGGCCAGATTCAATTGATGCAACAGAAGCAAAGAAACAGTGGGGATTTGATCCTAAGTTTGATTTAGATGCAATGACGAAGGAAATGTTAAATGCAATTAAATTAAAAGAAAATAAATAATTGATGAATCTTATAAAAAATCCAAAGAAATGTGTGGTATTAGCTACCCATCTCTTTGGATTTTTTTAACTGAATAATGAAAGCGTTTTAATTGTATAAAAGAATTAGAATTTTCTAAAAACTTATTGAAAATCGAATTTGGAGTTGTTATACTAAGGGACATTAATAATAGATTTTGAAAGGATTGGATGAAATGGTAGTAGTATTTGAAGTGGAAGAACGAATGCACAAACAACAAAAACCTGATCCTGAAAACTTAGGATTTGGTAAATTCTTTACAGATTATATGTTTTCAATGGATTACTCAAATGAAGAAGGTTGGCATAATAAAAAAATAATACCTTATCAAGAGATCTCTATGAGTCCTGCTTCACAAGTACTTCATTACGGCCAAGCAGTATTTGAAGGGCTGAAAGCTTACAAGACGCAACATGGTGTTCAGTTATTTCGACCTGATCAAAATTTTAAACGAATGAATCGATCATGTGAGCGTTTAGAAATACCACAGATAGATGTTGAAGAAATGGTGCAAGCGCTCAAACAACTTGTTGAACTTGAAAAAGATTGGGTTCCAAATGGTGCAGGTCAATCTTTATACATTAGACCGATTGTATTTGCGAACGAACCTTTCCTCGGTGTACGACCAGCCATTAACTATAAATTTCTCGTTCTTTTATCTCCGGTCGGTGCATATTATGGTGGCGGACAACTATCACCAACGAAAATCTATGTCGAAGATGAATATGTTAGAGCTGTTAGAGGTGGTGTAGGATTTGCTAAAGCAGCAGGAAACTATGCTGCGAGTTTAATAGCACAGTCTAGAGCTGAAAAATTAGGCTATGATCAAGTGTTGTGGCTGGATGGTTTAGAACAGGCTTATATTGAAGAAGTAGGAAGTATGAATATTTTCTTTGTTATCGATAATAAACTCGTCACACCTGAACTGAATGGCAGTATATTACCGGGTATTACACGTAAATCTATTTTAGAGCTTGCAGAGCATCTAGGGTACGAAGTGGAGGAGCGACGCATTAGTATTCAGGAAGTTGTGGATAGTGTAAAGAATGGTAGTTTAACAGAAGTATTCGGTGCAGGAACAGCAGTCGTAATCTCACCTGTTGGCGAGATTAAATATAAAGAGGATGTATTAACGATTGGCGATGGCAATACAGGTAAAATTACCGAAGAACTATATAGTGCTTATACTAGTATTCAAAGTGGTTCTAAAGAAGATCCTTTTGGATGGTGTGTATTAGCAGAATAATTATTAAGGAGTGGTTCAACTATGGATATTCATATTTGTAACGATAAAGAAGGTCATATTATGTAAAAAAATAAAATAGGAGTGAATGATTATGAAACATGAGATGAGTAGAAAAGACTATTTTAAAGATCGATTCGAAAAAGGGGCACAAGGTATCTCAGCAGGAATCTTTGTAGCGCTCGGGGTAGGAATGTTACTAAAGTCAATGGGGGGATTATTACATATTGATTTGTTAGTTCTTTTCGGTACGATTTCGATGTTAATTTTAGCACCTGCACTAGGAGGAGCTATCGCTTATAGTTTGGGCGCAAATGGAATTACATTAGTTTCTGCTATGGTTGCTGCAACAATCGGTGGTAATGCACTGAAAGAAGTAGATGGAGCTTTTACAATCCAGACAGGACTGCCTATCGGTGCAATTATCGGTGCAATCGTAGCAACTTATGTGGGTAAGAAAGTGACCGGAAAGACCATTCTCGATATGATGGCAGTGCCAGTATCTGCAGTGCTTGCTGGTAGTGTAGTAGGTTATTATCTAGCGCGCATTGTGGAACCTGCATTAGTCGTTATTTCGAAATCAATTGCTCAATCTGTAGAAGGACAACCACTTATCTCATCTGTAGTAATTGCACTTGTATTTGCAGTTATTGTAATGACACCAGCATCTTCAGCAGCACTGGTTATTGTCTTACAACTTGATCCAGCATCTTCAGCGGCAGCACTCGTTGGAATCTCAGCACAATTCGTCGGATACACAGCTATGGGGTTAAAGGATAATGATCTAGGCGGCTTCTTGGCACAACTCGTTTGTACACCTAAGGTTCAGTTCCCGAACATTGTAAATAATCCTAAAATTACGATTGCCCCTCTTGTCGCAGCTGCTGTCAGTGGACCTGTTGCGATTCTATGGTTTAAGCTGGGCGTACCTTATGAAATTGGTGGGATCGGTTTATGCGGGTTCATCGCACCGATGCAGATTTTAAATGATCAAGGCATTGTCGCATTTACACAGTTTATGATTGCAGGCGTCTTTCTGCCGCTTGTCGTAACGTATGTATTACACTACGGTGTTGCACGACGTTTTAATCATGTGAAGGCTGGGGATTTAGCTTTAGAAATCAAATAAACAAAATATCTCACTCAATTTAGAGTGAGATATTTTTACGTGAAACGGTGAAAAATAATAAAAGCGAAGTTAGGGAGTAGAGCAAGATTATGATGAAATTGATCATTTTTGATAAAGATGGGACATTAATGAAATTAGGACACCCAATGGTTAAGTTAGCAGATGACTTGATTAATGAATTTTCAATACGCACAAATATCCATGTGCCAAAATCTGAAATAAAGGATGCTTTCGGTATTGTCGAAGGTCAAGTTGATGAATTGCTTCGTGCAAAAACGACAAAGACAATCGTATCCAGTTTAGAAAAGCTTCCGAATGGTGATGCAATGGCCAGCTGGTTACTTAAAAAGATTGAACATGCAACGTCTGACAATGAAGCGGAAGACATCGAAATTATTGAAGGTGTTCAGGAAACATTGAAATATCTACATGATAAAGGTTACCTTCTTGCTATCGTATCAGCCGATGACACTGCATCGATGGATTTATTTATAGACAAATATGGTCTTCGTGAATATTTCGATAAGATTATCACGAGCGATTCATCAGATTATCATAAACCACAAAAAGAATTGTTACAGCTTATAATGGATGACTTAAATATTGCCAAGGAGAATACGATGATGGTAGGAGATACTGAGATGGATGTTGAACTTGGTCAGAATGCTGAAGTCAGAAAAATCATAGGCGTATTATCAGGCTCTGGCGATGCACAAGATTTGCGAAATGCGGATATAGTATTAAATAGTGTGGCTGAGATTGTTGATAGGTTAGGGTTATAAACCAATATAAAAATGGTGCGGTAATGTTTTACCGTACCATTTTTATATTTATCTTTTATGGATTGCACGATGTGTGTGGATCACTTTAGCAATCTTCTCGATCACTGGATCAAGTGAATCGATGTCACCATATACATCATATTCATTGATATTAATTCTTACGACAGGGCATGCATTGAAGTTTTCAATCCATTCGACGTAACGTGCGTATAATGCACGCCAATAAGCTTCATCTGTTTCGATTTCCATTTGACGACCACGTTCCGCGATACGATTGATCACATCTTCATAATCGCTTTCTAAGAAGATTAAACAGTCGGGTTGCGGGAAATATGGCGTCATTACCATTGCTTCATACAACTGATAATAAGTTGCGAAGTCTTCTTTCGTCATCGTGCCGCCTTCTTCATGCATCTTAGCAAAGATATCTACATCTTCATAGATTGAGCGGTCCTGAATAAAACCGCCGCCATATTCAAACATGCGTTTTTGTTCTTTAAAACGTTCTGCAAGAAAATAGATTTGTAAATGAAAGCTCCAGCGATCAAAATCATTGTAGAATTTTTCTAAGTAAGGATTGTTATCTACTTTTTCAAAAGAAGTTCTGAAGTTTAGCTTCTCAGCCAGTGCTTTTGTTAACGAACTTTTTCCGACTCCGACAGTACCAGCGATAGTGATGATTGCATCATTAGGGATTGTATACATATTAAGCTCCTATAATATCTTTTATTTGTTGTACGATATGCTCATAATCTGCTGCATTGTTTACAAAGTCCATATCGCTTGTATCGATAAGTAACGTCTGATGATCATGTTTCATTGATTCATATACACGTCTATAATCTTCGGTTAACTTTATTAAATAATCGTCTTCGATATGAGATTCAAAGTCGCGATTACGTAATTGAATACGCTGTTTCAGTACCTCTAGGTCAGCGGTTAAAAACACAGTAATGTCAGGGTTACGAACTTCACGTGTCAATATATCGTAGATGTCTTCAAACATCCTGTACTCTTTTTCATTCAAAGTGTTGTTTGCGAACACTTTATTTTTTAGAATATGATAATCGCTGACTGCAGATATATCATTTGATAATTCTGTTAAAACCTTATATCTGTTGCATAGGAAAAACATTTCTGTCTGAAAGCTCCACTTATCAATATCTTCATAAAAATCAGATAGGAATGGATTTTCTTCAACGATTTCATAGATAGGGGTTAAATTTAATGTGGATGATAGTTTCTTAGTCAGTGAACTTTTGCCGACACCGATCGGTCCTTCTATCGCTATAAATAAAGGTGCCATATTTCTCTCCTCAAATGTTAAAATAAAATAGTATTTGTATTGTACCATAAAACGAATAAGGCGGATGAAGAAATGAATCATGAAATCTTTATGCAGATGGCGATTGATGAAGCAAAAAAAGCATATAAAATCAATGAAGTACCTATTGGAGCAGTCGTTATAAAGCATGGGGAAGTTATTGGACGTGGACATAATTTACGAGAATCGTCACAAAATCCATTGATGCACGCAGAAGTTGTTGCAATAAATGAAGCAAGTAAAAATATTGGCTCATGGCGTTTAGAGGAATGTGTATTGTATGTGACGCTTGAACCTTGTGTAATGTGTAGTGGGGCGATTGTAATGAGCAGGATTCCGACTGTCGTATATGGTGCCCATGATGCAAAAGGTGGTTGTAGTGGATCGCTCATGAACTTGTTGCATGAATCGCGATTCAATCATCAGGCAACAGTAATTGCAGGTATTAAACATGATGAGTGTAGTATGTTACTCAAAGATTTCTTTAAAACACTCAGAAATAATAAATTACTCGAGAAGAATAAGAAACTTGAAGAGGGACATCTTTAGATAAAAGTCACTGAATTTGATACACTATATGTACTAATGATAGGAGATGAAATGATGATTAGACTAATCGCAACAGATATGGATGGTACGTTATTGAATAGTGCGCATGAAATCTCAGAAGAAAATATTCAAGCGATTAAATATGCACAGTCGAAAGGTGTCACGGTGGCTATTGCGACAGGACGTGCATTTTATGAAGCGAATACGCCTGTGAAACCGACTGGACTTAAAGTCCCTTTTATTTGTCTGAATGGTGCCGAAGTACGTGACGAAGCCTTCAATATAATTTATACTTCTAAGATTAGTGATGAACAGATTGGGCTCATCACAGAAATACTTAAAAAACATCATCTATACTATCAAGTATATACAAGTGCCCGTATCTATACTGAGGATAAAGAGAAGGATCTTGAAATTTACTTAGATATTGCGGAGAAAATGGGGCATACTCCAGACGTTGAAAAGATTCGTAAATCAATACAAAAGCGTATAGATAACGGTTCTTTAAAGGAAGTTGATAGCTATGAAGAAATATATCAACGTGAGGGCGAAGTTGTTCTGAAATTTCTGGCATTCTCTAGTGATTTGTCAAAGATAGATGCAGCAAAGACTGAACTTGCTGAGTATAATAGTTTAGCAATATCTTCATCATCAAGAGGAAATATAGAAATTACGCATACTAATGCACAAAAAGGAATTGCTTTGGAATCTATATGTGAAAAACTGAATATCACTATGGATGAAGTGATGGCCATTGGAGATAACTTAAATGATATTTCGATGTTAGAACGTGCCAGATATTCATTTGCTATGTCAAATGGAGCAGAGGAAGTTAAAAAGATTGCTAGATATATGGCTGGGGATAATGAAGAAAGTGGTGTAGGACGCGCAATTATGCAAGTTATGAATGGAGAAATAAAATAAGCAGCCGTCTGGCTGCTTATTTTATTTGCCTGATTACTGTTGCAGGAATGCCTGCAACGACAGCATTATCTGGTATATCTTTTGTTACAACTGCACCGCTCGCGATAACGACATTATTACCTATCTTTACACCTGGATTAATGATACTGCGTCCACCAATCCAGCAATTATCACCAATCACAACCGACTTTGCATACTCTAAACCGCTATTGCGTTGAATAGGATCAATCGGATGAGTGGCTGTATAGATATGCACACCTGGAGCTATCATACAGTTATCGCCAATTGTAACTGACGCACCATCTAAAATCGTTAAATCATGATTTGAATAAAAGTTTTCACCTACGTGAATATTATAGCCATAATCAACACGTATATTCGCTTCGACATGAATGTGCTCGCCCGTGGTTCCGAAGATTTCTTTAATAAGTTTGCAGCGAGCATTTACTTCATTTTCTAGTAGATTATTGTAACGACGTGTCATAAGTTTTGAAATCATTCTATCGTGTGCAAGTTGTACGTCAGAAGGATTATACATAGCACCTTGTAGCATCTTTTCTTTTTCAGTAAGCATATTATTTATTATAGCTCAAACGCGCAAACGCATCATGCTGATGAATAGATTCTTCATTGCGACATTCAATTGTAAAACCTGTAACGAAATCAAGTTCTACTAAATCAGCTGCAATTAATCGTAATAAATCTTCGACAAAACGTGGGTTTTCATATGCACGTTCCGTTACTGATTTTTCATCTGTACGTTTTAATATTGGGTATAACATTGAACTAGCGTTAACTTCCATCGCTTCTAAGATGCGTTCTTTGAAGTTTGCTGGTAATTCACCTTCTGGTGCAAAGTCAGCTTTAACTGTCACGATACCGCGTTGGTTATGAGCAGAGTATTCGCTGATTTCTTTAGAGCATGGGCAAAGTGTTGTTACCATTGCAGTCAATGTTAACGATTTATTAACTGTCGTATCACCTTCAACTGTCATAGAAAAACGTGTATCAGCATGTCCGATGGCACGTAGGTTTGTTACTGGACTGAAACGGTCAAAGAACCATTTTGCATCTACATCAACAGTCGCATCTTTTTGATACATTACTGTCTGTAAAGTAATTAATACTGTTTTTAATGTATCGAAATCAAGCGATAAACCATTGTCATAATGGGCTTCAACGGATTCTAAAATACGGCTCATATTAATGCCTTTTTCATCTTTAGCTAAATGCGTAGATAGGCTAAATGTTCCTGCTGTCTGATAACCATCCAGTCGGACGGGATATGTTAAATTTTTAATACCTACATGATCGATTTCAAATAAAAAATCTTTTTTCGAACTTTGCAGGTCTGTCATCTTTTCTTTCTCAGTAGGTTTAGTCCCTTTAATAGGGTCTACCGAACCGAAATGTTTCCATCGACCTTCACGTGTATTTAAATTATATTGATCCATCTCATTCTCCTAATTAAACTTCGTATTCGTAGAAGCGTTCTTTTCGAAGCCACATATCTTTTGCCGCTTCTGCTTCTTGTGTATTTGCCGCTAAATTTTCTAGCATTGGTCCTGTTTGCGAAGCATGTGCACCTAATACATTCATCTTTCTTTCCTCATATCCCGTAATATCATATTCAACATTCGGTTCTCCGATATTCTCAACAGTATCATTACTGAAAGCGACTAAATGTAATCTAGGCTTTTCACCTTCCATACGACGCACCGCTTCAACTACTGCATCTGCTGTAGCTTCGTGGTCTGGATGTACAGAGTAACCGGGATAGAACGAAATGATCTTTGAAGGATTCAATTCATTGATTAATCCTGTTACCATGTCGACTAAGTCGTCTAATAATTCAAATTCTAACGTTTTATCACGGTAACCCATTTTGCGTAAGTCGGTAATTCCCATCACGCGACAAGCTTCTTCTAATTCTTTCTCACGAATCTTTGGTAATGATTCACGGGTTGCAAATGGCGGATTACCTAGGTTTCTCCCCATTTGCCCTAGCGTTAAGCATGCATAAGTAACTGGCGTACCTGCATCTATATGTTTCATAATCGTACCTGATACACCGAATGCTTCATCATCCGGATGAGGGAAGATTACGAGCACTTGTCTTTCTTGTTCCATCATCATTTCCCCCTTAAACCTCAAATGGCGTTTCGCTTATTTCAAGCGCTGCAGCAAGCTGACCTTGATAGTTTAAACCAGCCATTAAAAAACGGCCTTCTTCATCAATTTCAAAATGTGTTAAACCTTGCACGTAAATCCAACCGCCATTCAATTTTAAACCAACACGGAAAGGCTCTTTTCCGCCGCCAGTAATAATCCCTTGAATATATGATACTTGAATATTACGTAAGAATGTACCTGCATTGAACACTTTTTGATCAAAGTGACTTGCATAAGCACCATTCGTTGTTTCTACATGTAAATAGACAGGTTTCTCTTGAAATTGATTCAATAGCTCCTGTACTTGTTGTTTTTCGATTAATTCCATCTTCATTACTCCTCAAAGTTTATACTAGACTATTTTACTAAATAAATTGTAAAAATTATACCTTTTGAGCTTGCATAAGAAAAAAAGGCGCAAAAAAACTGAGTGATATCCATATGTAGAATGCTTTATGCTCGAATTGATGGCGTTTCACGAGCAGACACGAGTTAAATCAAAAAAGATGACTGGAAACAAAGAACATTTCCTGCCATCTTTTCGTAATATTACTCATGTCACAACCTTTTTATTACACTTCTTTCGTTGTTACTTCAATCTTCTCAACATTATTGTAAGCACCATGCTGTACTGGTCCTACAAATTCGTTCATTTTCCATCCGTGTTTAATTGCTGATGCGACAAATCCTTTAGCAGCAATTACCGCTTCACGTGGAGATTTACCTAATGCTAAGTTTGCTGTTGTAGCAGCAGCAAATGTACAACCTGCACCGTGATTATATGATGATTGGAATTTATCAGTTGTCAGTAATGTATAAGTATCGCCATCGTAATATAAATCTAATGCTTCATCAGATTCTAAAGCTTTTCCGCCTTTGATGACAACGTGTTTTGCACCACGTTGGTGAATGATTCCAGCAGCTTCTTTCATTTGCTCGATTGTTGTTAGTTTACCTAAACCAGATAATTGACCTGCTTCGAACAAGTTCGGTGTCACAATTGTAGCAAGTGGTAATAAATATTTAATCATAGCATCCGTGTTGCCAGGATTAAGCACTTCATCTTCCCCTTTGCATACCATAACAGGGTCCACTACGAAATACGCAGCATCAGAATCTTCAAAAGCTTTGGCCGCACGCTGGATGATTTCTTCAGTTCCTAACATACCTGTTTTAATGGCATCAGGGCCGATAGATAATGCAGTTTTAATTTGTTTATCTAATAATTCAATTGGCAGCGGTGTAACATCATGGGCCCAAGTTTCTGGATCCATTGCGACTACAGCGGTTAAAGCCACCATACCGTATGTGTTATATTCCTGGAAAGTTTTTAAGTCAGCTTGCATACCAGCTCCAGCACTTGTATCAGAACCAGCAATTGTTAAAATCTTTTTTAAGCTCATTTTCATTTCCCCTATTCTTGTTTGTTTGTTAATATCATATCATGAATACGTTTAATTCAAAATGATATATTTATAATATATATGAGGTGTATAGTATGGAAT
>NZ_PPRM01000116.1 GCF_002902665.1 Macrococcoides caseolyticum | reverse complement strand
AAATAATACTGCCCAAAGCGGCATATTGGCATATTGATAATAGTATATAGCATATATAACTGCAAACACTGGGACTATGAGCGCTAAAAATTTATACTTCGTTCGTGATAAAAAGAACTGTGCTGCAAAAATACTGACAAAAATTAATATATTAGTAATATAATCCGGCATACCTATTACTCCTTTTCATTATTATAAATACTGATAATCTTCTTTGCATCTTCTAGGCTAATCTTTTCATCGATGGCCAAAGATTTTACATAACTAATTAACGATGATTGCTCTTCTTTAGTAGCAAGTTCTATCTTCTGAATTAGATTATTAAGTCTTATTCGTACAGTGGGATAGGAAACATCGTATAATTTTGCAATATTTTTTAATGATCCGGATTCAATTGTAAAATTACGCATGAATTCAATATCTTCTTTATCGAGTTTTAAAACCCACTCTGGAATCTCATTTTTATCCATTTGCTTCCACCTCTTGATTTTATTTTATAATTAACTTAATTATAATTCAACTATATATAGATAAAATTATTAATAAAATTAAAAAATATTTTAATTTTATTCAATTTATAGTAAAGTTGAATTAATTAAGTAATGAGGGGGAAAATGATGGTTGATATTTTTGAAATTATTATATTGAT
>NZ_PPRM01000115.1 GCF_002902665.1 Macrococcoides caseolyticum | reverse complement strand
AAAATCGCTGGGCTATAAAACACCATTGGAAGTATTTATGAGTTTCATCGAAGATGAGGAATTGTCTAGCTTATTTTGACAAACGAAAAAATTAAAAAATGATAAATATTACTTATTCAGAATATATGAATATGACGTAATAAATAATACAGGAAAGTTTTATATTGTAAATGGTGATTTAGAAAATCAACTTCATCTAAAACCTATAAGCTACAAAGCTAAGTATAGTAATTAGAATAAGAAAACCTTTGTTCTTATTCTAATTCTTTAAATTTTAATTCGTTATCAAGAAATTCATATTGTATAAGTTTTAAGTTTACCCATTCTTTCGTCTCAACTGGGTTTCTTCCAATTGTATACATACGTCTAGCAAACTTATTTTTGGTTTGTAATACTTCTTCAGTAAAATCTAAAGCAACTATATATGCTTCAATCATCTCATAATCATGTGAATATTCATTTCCTATCCAATCTACATATTTCATTGCCTGATTTAGTACTTCAATTGATGCTATGCCACTTTTTATTTCAATCATTAAATATTTTGAAATTGTATTATAGCCCTCAATAAATCTGTATCCAAAAACATCCATTTTATCCATGTAGTCTATTGGCTTAAAGGGAGAAGCAATTACTTGATGACTTAAATAGTCCCATTTACCAAACAAAGTTTTATTCTTCTGAATGGCGTCAAGTATTCCCATCTCTAATGCCATTTCGTGTTTTATACGTTTTCCTTCTAGAGATTTTTCTAGGAATCTTTTTGAATCAAGTAAATAATTTTTATTTACTAAATTATTAATTCTTTCATGATAATAATTTGAAACCTCAATAATATTCTTATTGTCTAAATAATTCATTTCATTCTTTTTTAATATTATATCAAATAAAGCACTGTTC
>NZ_PPRM01000012.1 GCF_002902665.1 Macrococcoides caseolyticum | reverse complement strand
GTAATATACTCTTTTAGTTCATCATATAAACTATTTAATGCATTTAAATATATTTCTAAACCATCTTTAAAGCTTTTTTTATTTAACCTTCTAAAGGTTCTGAAGTTAAATATTCCTCCATCTTCAAAATCAATTAATTCACGTAAATCGATTGGTAATTCATTTATATTTATACTGTTATCGATTAATGTATTTTCGAGTAAATCAATTATTCTATTTGTAATTTGTTGTATATTTTTTATTCTATACATCTGAAATTTATCTTTATATTTATTCATGCTAATAAACGTGGTACCTAGTACTTTAGAAATTGTACTTTTCCCACTATCATTTTTCGCACCAACAACAGTTATTCCATCTATGTTTATGTCAACATTTCTAATTTTACCGATATTCTTAATATTTAAGTTAATCATATTTACTCCTTATATATTGATTTGTTATCTATATATTATATTTAATTAGCCAATCATACAATAGAGTATTCTCGCCCTTTTTCTGCCCTTTTTTTCATCATTTATATACTAAAAATAGCCATAAGCTTATCAAAAGCCTATAGCTATAATATTTGTGTTGCTGTTAATTGATTAGTACACCCAAGCAGATGTCACTAAGTCATAGGATAGAATTTCTTCTTCTTTAAACCATAATGCGATTTCTTTGTCAGCTGATGCAACGGAATCTGAACCATGGATGATGTTTTTACCAACAGTCATACCAAAGTCTCCACGAATTGTTCCAGGAGCACTTTCAGCAGGGTTTGTTTTACCCACTAATGTACGTCCGATTTCAACAACGTTGTCACCTTCAAGTACCATTGCAAATACAGGTCCTGAAGTAATAAACTCCACTAATTCGCCGAAGAATGGTTTTTCGCTATGCTCACCGTAATGTGTTTTAGCTAAATCCTCTGACACTGTCATTAATTTAGCACCTACAACTTTGATGCCTTTGTTTTCAATACGTCTTACGATTTCTCCGATAAGACCGCGACCTACACCGTCAGGTTTAATCATTAAAAATGTTTTTTCCATGGTTATCCCTACCTCTTTTAATTTAGTAAATCCTTAAACAGTTTAACATTGTAAGCGATTTCTTGCAATTGCTAATAGATACGTTTCAACATTTTTTCATGAATTTGTATTAAATAGCTTTTGATGTTACTGTCTGGCAGTTGATCTAGATGAAATTTCGCTTTATCACCGTATTTTCTGCTCAGTACTTCCGAAGAATGTACACCATATCGTTTCACCTGTTCAATGATATAATCAAATACCGCTTCATCTGAAGATTGCTGTAATTGCATTACGCTTTGTTCCAGTCTGTAATCTTCATGCTGATTTAATACATCAATCGCTGCTATAAGCGGGTAGGTGACGTGTCCATTTCGGATGTCACTTCCGACCGGTTTACCGAGTGTCACTTCGTCACTTGTATAATCCAGGATATCATCGATAATCTGGTAGCTCATACCAATGCAGTGCCCGAACTGCTTAACATGATAGGTTGTATATGAATCAAGATTCGTACTCACAGCCCCCAGATGACAGCTTGCTTCAATGAGAATTGCAGTCTTACGATTAATGCGTCTTAAATACTCGGTGAATGTAATCGGATAGTTAAAGCGATCTGCCATCTGATCAAATTCACCGAAACAAACTTCTAATATTGTTTTACTGAATATTTGATGATACTGTGAATCATTAATTTCTGCAATATTCTCTAATGCGCGAGCCAATAAGAAATGTCCTGTTCGAATTGCTGTGTCCTTGTTAAAAGCCATATGCACAGAAGTATTGCCTCTACGTTTATCACTATTATCTATATAATCGTCATGAACAAGGCTTGCCATATGTATAAGTTCCAGCGATACAGCTGTACGAATCAAATGTTCTTTTTCACCCTTAGCTAGAAATCCGCTTAACAATACAAACATCGGTCTCACGCGTTTACCGCCAGAATTTAATATATGCATAGAGGCATTGGTGATCACTGTAGATTCACTTTGAATTAACGTCTGTAATCTCTGTTCGACTTCATATATATATGGTTGTAAAAATGCTTTATAACTCACAGCAATCATCCATTCTAGTTTTCTTTTGGTTTGTATGCGAGATGCATCGCGCTTACGCCACCTGTAAAGCCTTTGAATTTAATATCTGTAAAGCCTGTTTCAGCCATTAAATGCGCTAACGTGTATTTATCCGGGAATTCAAATGCACTTTGCTGTAACCAGCTGTATTCTTTCATTGATTTCGCGAAAACTTTACCAAAGAAAGGCATAATGTATTTAAAATACAGCTTATATCCTTGTTTAAATACTGGCATCGTCGGATGACTTGTTTCTAAGACTACAATCATTCCTCCAGGTTTTAATACACGATACATTTCTTCTAAGCCTTTCTTATAATCCGGCAGATTACGTAATCCAAAACCAATTGTCGTATAGTCAAATGTATTGTCTTCGAATGGTAAATCCATCGCATTACCATGAATAAGATTAATATTAGCAATATGATCCGTTTTTTTATGTGCGACACTTAACATGTTGTCACTGAAATCCAAGCCTGTAACGTGGCCATGACTACCTACTGCCTGAGACATCTGTATTGTCCAGTCTCCTGTACCACAGCATACATCCAGCGCTTTTGCACCTTTTTTAACCTTCATCTGTTTCATCGTATATTTACGCCATGATTTGTGCTGATTGAAACTTATTATATCGTTTAGTCGATCATATTTCGTTGATACATTTTGAAAAACATCATGCACTAATTCACTTTTTTCTTGTCCATTTAGCTGTTTACTCATAAGCCACCACTTTCTCATCATTCATATAAGGTTGTACAAACATATAATGAATTTCCTGATCTATTTCTGTTAATCTATCTTGTTCAGTTATGGTTAATCGCAATTCTTTCAATTCATTAATACGCGTGACACATCGCGTTAAAACTTTAAAGTCATCTTGTAAAAACGGCTGTGATAAATAACGATAAAACAATGCACTTAATATGTCGGTAGATAGCACGAGCCTGTCCTTATTACCGTCATTGATTACACTTTGCATACGCATACTTGTATCAATAACAACGATTGCACTTTTGACGTTGTCATCTACTTTAAGATTGCTGACAATATCGATGATTTCCTGCTCAAAGTTGATCATCTGAAAATAAGTATATCGTTTTTTTAGCTCTTTAATCTGATTTTCTAGGTTAACTAAATATTTCATTGCCATACCTCAATTTTTGTCCTTCCATTATTATAACGATAATTCATAAAAAATGGTATAAGAACAAATAAAAAAAGCCCATAGTGGGCTTTAGATGCAATTATTTTACTGCATCTTTTAATGCTTTACCAGCTTTGAATGCTGGAACTTTGCTTGCTGGGATTTCAATCTCATCACCAGTTTGCGGATTACGTCCTTTACGTGCAGCACGTTCGCGAACTTCAAAGTTACCGAAACCAATTAATTGTACCTTCTCACCATTAGATAGTGATTTTTGAATTGATTCGAAAACAGCATCAACTGCTAAACCTGCTTCTTTCTTAGTTAAGTTTGCACTATCAGAAACTGCATTGATTAAATCTGTTTTATTCATGTCAATTCACCTCCCCAACATTATGTAAATGATATAAAATATCATTCTGTTATGACTTTAACACAATAAACGCTGTCACTGCAACGGTTATTGTATATTATCAACATTTTTTTAACGTTGTACGGTTTTGAAAACGGGTTCATTCTTATCATCTACAGTATAAGGTACTGAATAAGCAGGTAATATTGGATTGTCCTGATAGAGAATATATCGGATATCCTCCCCTTGTTTTACCTTATGTTTCTGTAATGCACGACCTAGATCAAGGGAGTAATCTATCTTAAATTCGTTACCCCCGTTGATATAGATAGGTAATGCCTCACCTGAATAAGGGCTCTTCACTGTCGGATATTGATCAAGACCGTATTTCTTATAGTCGATCTTATAAAGGTTTGGGCCTATCTTCTTTCCTAAAGCCAATTCATTCGATTTCGTTTCAAGTCGAATTCTTAAATTTTTTAAAGTATCTGATGTTCTAAGATCTATAAGCATCACCTTAGGGTTTTTATCTACGTCCATCATCACATACTGATAATAGCCACCCATTTCAAATGATGATCCTGGTAACTGCGAAAGATATTTTGGTTTTAACTTTCCAAAATCAATTGGATGCTTCAAATAGATTTCATAAGTCTGATCCCTATCTTTCAGTGGCAGTAATCCACCGGTATCCTTCTGATAACTTTCAACAGCATTTTGAACCATGTTCAGCTGATCTTGAGGTGCGACTTGATTTTGTTCAAGCTCTTCTTTAGGATACATACACCCACCGAGCAGCATAGAAACCAGTAATAATAATAAAGATTTACGCATGACTAGAACCACCTAACACGACAAACATGAGCAGTGCACTTATAAGTAATGCTGCATATGCAAGAAACGTAACAATCATATTCAATGGTTTATTAGCAATCTTAAACCTTGCGATATATATAAGCATCATTGCAAGAAGCATTAGCCCAAGCGAATAAAATGATACCCACATTAAATCCATTCTAGAAATATTAAACATAGTCTACCTCTATTCGTTCGTTTTTTCTCTGTTCATCAGATTCTTAACTCCTTCATTGACATCAAGACCTTCAAACAACAGCTTATATAATGATTGTGTAATTGGCATCTCAACTCCAAATGCCTGCGCCATTTCGTTTGCAGCTTGTGTCGTACGGACCCCTTCGACGACCATACCCATTTGTGCCAGCGCTTCATCGAGCGAAGCACCTTTACCAAGCATATTACCACACTTCCAGTTTCGTGAATGTACTGATGTACATGTCACAATCAGATCACCGATCCCTGCAAGACCAAGAAATGTTAATGGATCTGCCCCCATCTTCGTTCCAAGGCGTGTGATTTCAGCGAGACCACGTGTCATCAAGGCTGCTTTAGCATTGTCTCCATAGCCAAGGCCATCTGTGATTCCAGCTGCAAGTGCGATAATATTCTTAAGCGCACCTCCAATTTCGACACCAATCAGGTCATCATTTGTATAGATTCTAAAATACGAATTCATAAAAATATCTTGTGCAATCTGCCTAATCTGTTTATCGTCACTTGCTACAGCAACCGTTGTGGGGTGCTTAAGCGCAAGTTCTTCAGCATGACTCGGCCCACTCAGAACACCGACACCTTGAAACTTCTCAGGATCCATCTCTTCAGTTATCATTTCAGAGATTCTTTTAAATGTTGTGGGCTCTATCCCTTTAGAAACATGAATAAAAACTTTCTTTTCATTCGCAACCTCATTAATCTGCTGCATTACCGAACGAATTGCTTTCGTAGGAACAGCTATTATGATTATCTTAGCATGCAGTACTGCTTGCTGAATATTTGAAGTTGCTTTCAGTGCATGGTGCAGCTGAGTGTCTTTAAGATACTTTGCATTCGTATGATGTGTGTTGATTTCGTTAACGGTAGCCTGAGTCTTCCCCCACATTAAAACGTCATGTCGATTCTCTGAAAGTACATTCGCTAGTGCGGTACCCCATGAACCTGTTCCGATTACTGAAACTTGTAGCATACAATCACTCCTAATTTCTCTTTCTTGCAATTAAATGTAATGGTGTTCCTTCGAATCCAAAGGCTGCACGAATTCTGTTCTCTAAAAATCTTTGATATGAGAAATGCATCATCTCAACATCATTGACGAAGAATACAAAAGTCGGTGGTTCAATCGCAACTTGTGTCGTATAGAAGATGTTTAATCGACTGCCCTTATGGGTCGGTGTTGGATTCATCGCAACAGCATCAGTGATCACTTCATTTAGCGTACTGCTTTGAACTCGTTTACGATGGTTCTCCCCTGCCATATTAATTAGCGGGAACAATGTATTCAGACGTTTGCGCTCCTTTGCAGAAACAAAGGCAATCGGCGCATAATCTAAGAACTGGAAGTTTTCACGCACTTTATCTTCAAACTTCTTCATCGTTTTCGAGTCTTTTTCAACAGTGTCCCATTTGTTTACAACGATAACAATAGCTTTACCTGCTTCATGGGCATATCCAGCAATCTTCTTATCCTGTTCAATAATACCTTCTTCAGCATCGATAACAACCAGCACGACGTTCGAACGTTCGATTGCTTTTAAGGCACGCAATACAGAATAACGTTCCGTTGCCTCATATACCTTACCTTTTTTACGCATTCCAGCTGTATCAATCATCACATATTCCTGGTTCTCGAAAGTGTATACCGTATCTATTGCATCTCGTGTTGTACCTGCAACGGGTGATACGATAACACGCTCTTCACCAAGGATTGCATTGATTAAACTCGATTTCCCCACATTAGGTCTTCCTATTAGCGAGAATTTGATAACATCATCATCATAATCTTCTTCCTGCTGCTCAGGAAAGTGCTTTGCCGCTTCATCCAGTAAGTCACCGATACCTAGACCATGTGATCCAGAAATCGGAAAAGGTTCCCCAAATCCCAATGAGTAGAATTCGTATATATCTGCACGCATTTCGGGATTATCAATTTTATTGACACCTAGTACAACAGGCTTGCTTGATTTAAATAATAGTTTTGCAACGAAATCGTCTTCATTCGTAATTCCGTCACGCCCATTCACCATAAAGATGATAACATCCGCTTCCTCAATCGCAATTTCTGCCTGAGCACGAATCTGCTCCTGGAAAGGCTCATCACCCAGTTCAATCCCACCTGTATCTATTATATTGAATTCATGTGTCAACCATTCTCCGCTCGAATAAATTCTATCTCTTGTAACTCCGGGTGTGTCTTCTACAATCGAAACACGTTCCCCGACGATTCTATTAAAAATTGTAGATTTCCCTACATTTGCACGACCTACAATCGCTATCGTTGGTTTTGTCATTTTATCTATCCTCTCAAATAATATCCCTATTATTTTAACATAGTTTATCATTTATTAATATTTAAAAAAAAGAGACAAGGCAAGCGCCATTGTCTCCTTTGAACTCTATTAAAGATTTAAATTTTTAAGTTTGTCTCCAAACACATCACCAAGTGTCGGTGCATCTTGATTCTCTTGATTTGAATCATTGCTCAAGTATGTAGTATCAAAATCTTCTACTTGTTCTTGAGTCGCTTTAATAGAAAGTCCAATACGTTTCTCTTCTTTATTAATGTCCAGAATCTTCACTTTAACCTTTTGACCTGGTTCAAGCACTTCTGACGGATTACCGATATGGTCGTGACTAATTTGAGAAATATGCACAAGGCCTTGTAATCCTTTATCAATTTCAACGAAAGCTCCAAAGTTTGCTAGACGAACAACTTCTCCATCAATGATGTCTCCAATACTAAACTTCTCTTCAATCGTTTCAAATGGGCCAGGTAAAGCAGCTTTCATCGATAAAGAAACGCGTTCTGCTTCTTTATCTACGCTTAATACTTTAACCTTTACTTTATCACCGATGGATAGCGCATCTTCAACCTTATCGATATGGTCATGCGTGATCTGAGAGATATGCACAAGTCCATCTACTTCACCGATATCTACGAAAGCTCCAAAGTTTGTAATACGTAAAACTTCGCCTTCGATTACAGAGCCCACTTCAATTTCATCAAGACGCTGTTCTTTTTTCACTTTGTTCTCTTCAGCCTCGATTACTTTGTGATTTAAGATAACACGGTTCTTCTCTTGATCTAGTTCTTCAATCTTTAAAGTCAATACTTGACCAACGTAACTTGAGAAGTCTTCAATATAATTCGTAGAGATTAATGATGCAGGAATGAATCCTCTAAGACCGACATCTACCACAAGACCGCCTTTTACAGCTTCTTTAACTTCTGCTTCTAGCGTTTCACCATTTTCGAACTTTTCTTTCAATGACTCAAATGATTCAGATTCATCTAGCTGGCGTTTAGATAAGATGTAATGACCATCTTCCTCTTTATCTTCAATCTTAGTAACAAATGCTTCAATTTCATCGCCAATTTGAACGACTTCCTCAGCGTTTTCAATATGTAGACTTGAAAGTTGACTAATTGGGATGATACCATCATATTTCGCACCATCTAAGTTAAGAACGACATGTTTCTCTTCAATCGCTTGTACCGTTCCTTTAACTTTGTCTCCTTCTTGAATTTCTTTAATCATTGCTTCGTTAAATTCTTCTGTCATTATGGATTCCTCCTTGAAATTACAACTAGTGTTATTATAAACTTCTTACAAATTGAGGTGAAAGTCAAGAAATACGCTTTTTACATTGCGCTTTTTGCTAATTCAATAATTTGCGCTGTTACTTCTTCTATTGACTTTCCTGTTGTATCGATTTCAATAGCATCTTCTGCTTTTGTCAGCGGTGAGATTTCACGTGTCATATCCAGGTGATCACGACGTTCAATATCTCTTTTCAACTCTTCGAATGTTGAGGCAATACCTCTATTTCTATTATCAATCAAACGACGTTCTGCACGTTCTTCTACAGAGGCTACCATATACACCTTTAGTTCAGCTTCAGGAATAACTTTCGTCCCAATATCTCGCCCATCCATAACAACACCTTTATTCGCAGTCATATTCTGCTGAAGATTCACAAGTTTCGTTCTAACACTTTCAATACTAGCAATTCTGGACACATTCAATGTAACATCGTGTTCTCTAATTCTATCGCTGACATCACTCCCATTAAGATAAATGCGCTGACCAGATCTATTGACCAGCTTTAAATCTATATGATCAACTAACTTATCGATCTCTGTTTCAGGCTGCTCTAAATGTGCGAGTGTAATCGCACGATACATTGCACCTGTATCCACATAAATCATGCTTAATGCTTCAGCAACACGCTTAGCAATCGTACTTTTTCCTGCTGCTGCAGGTCCATCTATTGCGATATTTATCTTATTCATTTATATACCTACCTTGTTGTTTAATCTTAGTTATTTTATCATAGAGCTATATCAATGTATATTGGAGGACTAACATGAAAAATATTCTCGTAATGCATACAGGTGGAACAATCAGTATGTCTGAAAATGCACAAGGTGTCGTCACAACGAATGACACAAACCCTATGTCAAATATCGAAATCATTCAGTCAATCGCAAACATTACCGAAAAACACCCATTTCAAATCCCTTCCCCCCATATAACGCTTAAACATATGAATATATTAAGAAAGTCAATTATCAATGAAATATATGAAGAGAACTATGATGGTATCGTCATCACACATGGCACTGACACGCTCGAAGAAACAGCATATTTTCTAGATTTGACGCTCAACGTTTCAATTCCAGTAATCTTAACCGGTGCAATGCGTTCATCCAACGAAATCGGGGCAGATGGTCTGTATAATTACATCTCCGCAATACGTACAGCTTGCCATGATGATGCCAAAAATAAAGGCGTACTTGTTGTGTTTAATGACGAAATTCATACAGCTATGAACGTAACAAAGACCCATACATCAAATACAAGCACTTTTCAAAGTCCGAACTACGGACCACTCGGTATCATCACGAAAAACAATATTTATTTCCATCATCATCCATTGACACATCCCCCGTTTGTTAAAGTCAATGAAGCGATTAAAGTCGGACTCGTTAAAGCCCATAGCGATCTGGATTCAAACTTAATCAAATTCTTCGCTGATCAAGAATATGACGGGCTTGTTATAGAAGCGCTTGGACAAGGAAACTTGCCACCTTCTTCATTAGACGGCATTCAATATCTAATCGATAAAAATATCCCGATTGTCATCGTATCCCGATGTTTCAATGGTATTGCAAGTGGCAACTATCAATACGAAGGTGGGGGATATGAGCTACAGAAGATGGGACTCATATTCTCCAACGGACTTAACGGTCAGAAAGCGCGTCTAAAACTCATCGTTGCAATAAGTAATGGTTTAAATGACGCTCTTCTTGATGATTATTTCAAACGTTAAAAATACGTGGACAAATTATTGTCCACGTATTTCTTTTTTTATAATATCATCAGCTATCAGTCCGCCATGAAATTTTCCGTTTTCAATGAATATCGTATTTGCGTCATTTCCTGCTGCGATGACACCTGCGATATATAAATTGTCTATATTCGTCTCCATCGTCTCTCTGTCATAGAATGGTGCTGTACCAAATTCATTCGTTATGAGCGCTATCCCCATATCACCTAAGAAAGTGTAATCAGGATGATAGCCAATCATCGCAAAAACAGTATCATTTTTGATTGCCATTTCTCCGTCAGGGGTTTGAATGATCACTTCAGAATCATTGATAGATGTTACATGACTATTAAAATAGAGTTTAATTTTTTCATGATTAACAAGGGATTCGTAAAGAGGTAGTATCCAGGGTTTCACACTCTTAGAATATGTATCACCACGATACACAGCCGTCACTCGTGCACCGGCTTTTTCGAGTTCGATCGCAGCGTCAATTGCAGAGTTTTTACCACCAATGATCAACACATCCTGATCAAAATAAGGATGTGCTTCCTTGAAGTAATGCTGCACCTTATCTAAATCAGCACCCGGCACATCCAATGTATTCGGCTGCCCATAATAACCCGTCGCAACTGTAACGTAATTACATGTATAGTGTGCTTTAGTTGTCGTGATAATAAATTCGTCTTCATGCTTCTCCACTTTTAGAACTTCTTCGCCAGAATGAATCTTTAAATCGTGATATTTCACTACACTTCTGTAATAGACAAGTGCTTGATTTCGATGCGGCTTATGTTCTTCAACAATAAACGGAATATCACCGATACTCAATTTTTCGCTCGTCGAAAAAAAAGTCTGGTGTGTCGGATAATTGTAGATTGCTTCAACGACATTCCCTTTTTCGATAATAATATTATCTATACCTTTCTTTTTTTGCTCTATACTTGCTGATAATCCACATGGACCAGCTCCAATTATAATACTTTGTACGTGTTTCATTTTTTTCACCTTTCTTAAATAAAAAAGGGCTCAAAAGAGCCCCCTCTAGATTTCGTCATGTTCTTGTATATCGAGAATCTTAAAGCCATTGTTTTTAAGATACTTTGTAAACTTCTTAATATTTTTATTATTTTCAACTTTAACAATCATTCTTCGATGCATCTTATCTGTTTCGTCAAACGTTACAAAAGAAATAGCATTTAACTTATACTTCTTCAATGCTGAAGCAAGACGCATGATACGCCCTTCTGCATCTATTGATGTAATGGCAATGCGCACACCTTTTTGATTCATTCCAAATGCAGATTTAAACTGCTCCATAACATCAAATCGTGACACCACGCCTAAAAAATCGTTGCGTTCATTGATAACACTTAAAATCGGAAAATCTTGTAGTGTTAAGAAAGACTCTTCGAATAACGCATCATCTTTAACACTATATTCATCAAGAGGAAGGATATCCTTAATCTTTGTGTTTTCAATGAATTCATCTCTTAGTTTGGGTGTCTTCATAAAGAAGAAATGTCTAAAAATGCTATAACGTGTTGCTGTGCCAATATATTTTCCTGTTTCAACAACAGGCATCCCGTCAATACCATGGTGTTCAAGTTTGTCAAACACACTCTTAACTGTGTCATCTGGATTTGCAACGTAACATTTTTCTTTAGGTATCATTATTGACTTTAAATACATAGTACCGCCCCCTTTATTTTATTCCGGTATAACTAACGTCTGACCTTGTGAAAGATTATTGCCTGAAATCCCATTTGCCTGTCTTATCTTTTCAACATTTTCTGGAGAGCCGCTGCCATAGTATTTAATCGCTATTCGGTAAAGATTCTCCTTCGCATTAACAACGTGTGTTGCCTGAGTTTGCTGATTGTCATTGTTTGATGCGGCTGATGGTTGCGATGCATTATCCTGAACTTCTTGTGCTGCTTTTTCTTCTGCTAATCTTGCCGCTTCTGTTTCATCAGCAGCTTTTTGTGCTACTTTTTCTTCTGCCGCTTTTTCTTCTGCCACTTTTTCCTTAGCTGCCTTTTCTTGTGCTGCTTTTTCCTTAGCTGTCTTTTCCTGTGCTGCTTTTTCCTGTGCTGCTTTTTCTGACGCTTTCTCTTTAGCAGTCTGATCCTTAGTTTTGTTCGTTTTATCTTCAGCAGTTTTCTTGTCATTCGTTGCTACTTGTTCGGTATTATTATGTTTATTATCACTTTGAGAATTGATGTAATTCGCAAGCAACAACATAATTGGCAACAGTATTAAAATCGCAGCAATCAGCGGAATAAATTTCTTAAGTCCACTATTCTCTTTATCTTCTTGCTGTTTGTCCTTTGCAGGCGCTTCTTCCATGGTCTTAGCATTTGCTTTATTTACTTTTGCAGCAGCTCCTGCTGCCCCTGCAGCACCAGCTGCTTTTTTACTGTTCGAGACTTGTTTATCAGTCTTTTTACTATTATTTCTTTTGTTCTGTTTCTTAGCGCCAGCGCCAATGATACCTTCCTCTTTGTTATCGTCAGCTTTGTCTTCACGTTTCTTTCTTTCTTGTGAACGGCTACGACGTGAGGCTCCACGAGGCGGAAAAATATCTTCTTCAGTTTCTTTTTTTGCTTCATATGTTTCTGAACTTACTTCTTCAGTTTCAACTGCCTCTTCTTGTTGTCTTTCGATCTTCTGTTTATTCTTTTCAAATTCATCTTTAAAATCATTTTTTGACACGTTTATCCACCCACTCATCAATTTATAGTCTATTCTTATTATAGACAAACAGTATTGCTTTAGTAAAGTATTACAGCTATAAAAATAACCTTTCTAAAATTAATGACACAGGCTCCAGTTGAATACTTTTCGTAATACTTTCATATCTTTGTAATTCTGTCACTTTGCACTTATGACAATGATTACGTCTGTAAGATTCATCTGAATTATTCGAAGATGCCTTCAACATCCCAGAAAGTTCATGGTGGAGGCAATTAATGCTATGCGCATACGCAAGCATCTTTGACAATAACTGCTGTTGCTCATATTGGTGCGCCTTTATTTTATCAGCGATAACGTTGTTAGCAAACTTACGATGAAAAATATCAAGCTTTTCTTTCTTTTCTGCATCATAAATATTTTGCAGAGCATAATTGTGCAGATCAACTGTGTCAATAGCATCTAATTCGAGCAGCCTTGATGCTTGTGCAATATCATGATTGTTATATAGGAGTATCGATTGACAAGAGTGATGATCTCTTCCCGCACGACCAATTTCCTGAATAAACTGAAGGATTGATGCCGGGATATGATAGTGAATCACCGTACGGATGTTCTTCTTGTTGATTCCCATTCCAAAAGCACTGGTTGCACATATTACCTGTACTTCGTCTTCCATAAATCGACTCTGTACTTCAGTTCGTTCACTATAGGTCATATCTGCATGATATCTATCCACAATAAAATTTTCAGAAAGCGCTTGGTATATGGCATCGCATACCTTCTTTGATGAGAAATAGATAATAGAAGGCCCACTCTCTCTAAGTACTTTTTGCAGAAATTTGAGCTTATCATCTTCATGTACTTCATACTTATATAAATACATATTGTCCTTATTTTTGAGAAAGTCATGTACTTTCAATGACCTTCCGATAATCTCTTCGATATCAAGTATAATCTTTTTTGTTGCTGTAGCTGTTAGAGCGATTACCTGTGCATTATGTCTATCAATCACTTCATTCACAAGTAAGTAATGAGGGCGGAACTGGAATCCCCATTGGGAAATGCAATGTGCTTCGTCTAGTACAACATGCGTAAATTTTATATGAGAGAATAATGCTTCTGCAAGTTCACTTTGTAACCATTCAGGAGAACAATAAATAAATTGATAGCTATCAATTCGATGCGTAATTATCGAAAGTTCTGCACGTGACAGCCCTCCATGAATAGCTACAGCATTAATTTTACTCATTTTCAGCTGCATCACCTGGTCCTCCATCAAAGCGATTAATGGGGTAATAACGAGTGCTCTTCCTCCGGTAAATACAACCGGCAGCTGAAATGTGATTGATTTACCACTTCCAGTAGGCATCAGTGCTAATACATCTTCATTATTCAATATACTATCAATTATTATCCTTTGTTCCTCATTTAACTTTCTAATCCCAAAACGCTTATTTAACAAATGTTCAATGGACATGATCGTTCCTTTCCATCAGACTGGCGTATGCAATGCCAATCTTCAGTTTGAAATAATCTTTAACCTCTGAATGCTCATAAAATGATTTTAGCTTTCCATGTGTTAACTGACTATAAAGATTAACAATTGTCTGCAGTTCATCCGCGTTAATAAAACGTGAGAATTCTACTGGATAATCTTTAATCATCATTTCAATAATATGATCCTGAATCGTATGCTCTCTTAAACGAAGCAAACGAGCAGTTTCATTGATAGAATAGCTGTTAATCAGCTGGTACGTTCTTGCCGTATTCTTATGCAAAGGCACCTTGTAATAAAGTTGATTTAATAGATGGAATGATTCATTACGAAGCAGATGCAGTATATAGTTTTTCTCTGCCAACAACTTAAATTTCAAATGGGATGTTTCAATATTCAATAAGCGTGCCAATTGTTCATCGTTCCTTGGATGTACATCATGACCCGTTATTTTGTATACGAAATAGCTATGTTTAAATTTATCTTGGACCAAGTCTACAAGTTTAAAGAAATCTAGCTGCAGAAGATTGAAGTCATGAGCTTTCGCCTGCCTGATAACTTCTTTAACCCGGGACTGTACAATCAGGTTGTTCGAGACTGGCACATACCTATTTGTGCCGTAACTCATTTCAGAAGAGGCCTGGATAAGTAGACTTAGCGTCTCAAAACTCATCTCAGATGCAAGATAAAAATAAGGAAAAAGTATGTGCTCTCGTTGCTTATCATAATGGCTTAACATACTTGTGAATGCTTCAAAAGGATAACCAGGTGCAATCTCGTAAACAGGTAACAGATGCTGCATTGATGCGTCAAAATATGTCTGCTGTGTTCTTGCTCCTGTTACAATATTCCATAGGCTTTTTATAGATTTATCTTCACGATAATGTGTCCGTATGTAAGTTGATATAGAATTCATATGCATCTCCTGAATCTTTTTGTTGAAAAACCATTAAACAATCACTAAAATAGTTATGTATATTGTTTATATATTTTATCATGAAATTGGTGGGAGGCGAAAATTTTGGCAGGTAAATATACAATTGTTGATATGGATACATGTATTGCTTGTGGTGCTTGTGGTGCTGCAGCTCCAGATATATATGATTACGACGACGAAGGTATTGCATACGTAATATTAGATGACAACCAAGGGACTCAGGAAATACCTGAAGAACTTGAAGAAGATATGATCGATGCATTTGAAGGTTGTCCTACAGATTCAATCAAAGTGGCTGATGAATCATTTGATGGTGACGCACTGAAGTTCGAATAATATAACAAACCCGGACTATTACAGAAAATAGAGATTATTTTCTGTAATAGTCCGGGTTGTTTTTATGTTGTTTTAGGCAGTACATTGAGCAATATGATTGATAATATCGCAAGGAGTATACCTTTGATAATATTAAACGGGATGATGCCTGCTGTAATAATTACCTTTAAGTTATTAGAGATATCACTGAAATTCATTATCATACCGTAAAGCGGTAATAATACGAAATAATTCATAATACTCATTACCATCGTCAATACGATTGTTGCGCATATAAATCCAACAATTAAACGGTGCTTTTTCCCTTTTGTCACTGCATATAAAGTAAGTATCAATGATGTGCCTGCAAGAAAATTTGCAACAGGCCCAACTGGATCAGCCATATTTATCAAGAAATTCAGCAAGTTCTTAATAACTTCAACTCCTATCGCTCCAAACGGTCCAACAGTGAAAAGTGCGATAATCGCAGGAATATCACTTAAATCAATAGTGAGATATGGTGGTAAAAATGGTAACGGGAACTTTAAAAACATGAGTAAAAAAGCAACCGCACTTAATAGACTCACCGTAATGAGTCGTTTTGTCTTATTAATCTGTGTCATTTCCTTCTCCTTCTATCCATCTTACAAAGAGGAGGAAACCCTCCATCTTCTCCCATCCAGACTGTACTGTCGGTACTGGAATTTCACCAGTTCAGCTGAGTGATCAGGTCGCGGACTGTAACCGCCGGTTCGGAATTGCACCGACCCCGAAGATGAATGATATATTTTTTATAGTGTATATCTTACTTGTTATTCTTTGTATCGTCAACTTTTGGGATTGAGATAACAAATGTTGTACCTTTGCCGACCGTGCTATCAACATTTATACTGCCATGATGACCTTCTACAATTGATTTGACGATAAATAATCCTAATCCCGTACCATGTTTACCTCTCGTTCTAGCCTGATCCACCTTGTAGAAACGTTCAAATATATTATCGATATGTTCCGGCGCTATACCCACACCTGTATCAGAAATTCTGATGATGAGATTCTCATCGTCTTCATCAGTATGAATACTGATTACATCTCCTGCAACAGTATAGCGTAGGGCGTTATCAATAATATTGGTGATCACCTGAATCATCTTATCATAGTCTAGCCATGCTTTAGAATGATGACTATAATGAGTTTGAAGTTCTGTCTCATGCTTCTCCGCCACATGTTTGAAATTCATTATAGTTCTTTCTATCAGCTCCTCTATGTCAGTAGCTTCTAAATTCAGGACTTGTTCACCAGCATCGATTCTAGCTACATTCAGCAGTTCATTCACAAGACGATTCAGACGCTTAGATTCGTCAAGAATAATATTTAAAAATTCATCCACATCAGACTTTTCGCTGACAATGCCATCTAATATGGCCTCTGTGTATCCTTGAAGCATTTGAATCGGTGTTCTCAGTTCGTGAGAGACATTTGCAATAAACATCTGCTTCATTTGATCAATCTTCTTCTCTTCAGTCATATCTCTAATGATAGCCACTGCTCCGTTACCTTGTTTTATTTCTGGGTTATCAACCGGAGAAACTATAAGCACATAGTGCCTATCATTCGTTGTAATTTCATTATATATTGTATCTTCAGACTGCATCACTTGATTCACAGTATCACTTAAAGCTTCAATCTGCTGTTGATTAATATCATCCAGAAATTTCTTTGCCATTGGATTTTGAAGCTGCTTCTCTAGATGCATATTGAAACTCAGCACACCATCCTCCATTGCATTGATTAATCTATCTCTCAAGTTTCTTTCAGAAGATATTCGGTTCATATTCAAGATAATATCTTCTTCCATCTTATTAAATGCAAGTGCAAGTTCTCCAATTTCGTCACGTGACTGAACCTTGATTTTCTCATTTCGCTCACCTCGTGCAAGTTTAAAAGCCGCTTGCTTCAGGTGAATCAATGGTTTGGTTATACGTGTAGATAAGAAAAATGCAAAGATGGTCGTCAAAATTAGCAGTACGAGCGCAACTAAAAATATGATAATTGCAATATAGTTGAAAGCATCGGATATCGTATTGGTATCTTGATAAATAAATATTGCACTTCCATTATATTCAAATGCCTGAGAAGGGTATCCTACGAGCAGATATTCATGTTTACTACCTTGATATTCGACTTCAATAGACTGAACAACGGTCTCATCTTTTTTATACACAGCATCAAATGCTTTGTTCGTCTGAATTTCTTTTAGCATCAATGCTTTTAATGGATCCTCAACGGTCTTATGTTGATCCTGCTCATTAGTAATCAATATAAGTCCAGCGGGATTTTCAATCAGTTCTTTCACATAGTTCATTGCATCACTTTTGTCATGCCGACTCATAAGGACGAGTTCAACTTTCTCTGCCTGCTGCTTTAATGTATGTGCGGATTCACTCATCAAGTAAGCATTAAAAAAACTCATCAGTGCAACCGATAATATAATTAAAACTGTGGTTACTATAAACAATATAGTTAACCACAGTTTAATGACGACACTATTGATATATTTCATCAGTCTCTGACCTCAAATTTATATCCTACGCCCCATACTGTATGAATCATATTTGCAGCATGAGGTGAGACTTTGTTTAATTTTTCTCTTAATCGCTTCACATGTGTATCAACTGTTCGTAAATCGCCATAAAACTCATAATGCCATACATCCTTAAGCAGCTGCTCACGATCAAATACTTTATCTGGACTCTTAGCCAGAAAAAGTAATAGTTCATATTCCTTTGGAGTTAAATTAACCTCCTTATTATCTGCAAGCACTCTATGTGCATCGTTATCTATCACTAGTGAATCAAAAACGATCAGATCTTTCGCATGCGCTTCCTGTTGTAAGAACATTGTTGATTGCGAACGCCTTAAAATTGCCTTTACACGTAGTACAACCTCTCGTGGAGAGAACGGTTTGACGATATAATCGTCTGCTCCAATTTCAAAGCCTTCTACACGATTATGCTCTTCTCCTTTTGCAGTCAGCATAATAACAGGTGTAGATTTCTCTTCACGTAATCGTTTGCATACTTGAATACCATCCATACCTGGCAGCATGATATCTAGTAAGATACAATGAAAGTTTTCACTTAGCGCTAGTTCAAGCGCACGCTCTCCATCTTCTGCTTCTACAGTTTCATAGCCTTCTCTTTCTAGATACATCTTAGCAAGCTTTCTAATTCTATCTTCATCATCAACTATTAAAATCTTTTCTTTCATATTATGCTCACCCTTTCATTATGCATAGGAATGGAGACCTGCAATGATTAGATTCACCGCAATCACATTAAATAAGATGATGCCGAGACCAATAACGGCAAGCCATGCTGATTTTTTACCTTCCCAGCCCTTTCCTAATCTTAAATGTAGGAAAATGGCATAGAACAAGAACGTAATTAATGCCCAGACTTCTTTAGGATCCCAGCCCCAGAACCTACTCCATGCAATCTGTGCCCAAATACTCGCAAATAATAATCCTCCAAGAGCAAATAACGGAAAACCGATGATGACAGAGCGATAACAAATTTCGTCCATTAATCTCAACGAAACTTTATTAGTCAAAGGTTTGATTATCGAAAAAATAGTTCTGCGTGTGATGAGCCTGATTATCCCATAAAGGATAGAACCGATGATGATTGACCACACGACTGTATTTAATTTCTGCGCATTGATTACAGGTGGTAATTCGATTCCTGTGTCAAAGCGTTTAACTTCTTTATAGTTTTCTTTCGTCCCATCAACTTTAACAACAGGCGTACTATCCTTGAATGTAACTAATCCTGGTAAATGGTATTCAGCAACTGCATTCATGCCATTTTTGTCTTGATAGAAATATTCTTCCTTATAATCAACAATACCTTTCATTACAATCGTTGTTAATATAAATGCTAAAACTAATACGATGAAATACATGACTACCTCAAGCCAGAATGCGTCTTTAGATTTCTCTTTCGCATCAACATATCTCAGAAGATAGATCAATCCCGCCACCGAACTTACTGAAAGGATACCATAGCTGATAGTTACAGTTATAACGTGTATCGCAAGCCAGTTACTCTGTAACGCTGGAATTAACGGTGATACTTCTCTAGAAAACATACTTGCATAGACGATAACAAGCATCGCAATCGGTAAAGAGAAGAGTGCAAGTATCGGTGTATGGTAGATATAATTGATAACTAGAAATCCGCCTACCATCATAATCCCGAACATCGTCAAGAATTCATACATATTACTTACTGGTGCGTGGCCCGCAGCAATCCATCTCGTGATAAAATAGACAAGCTGCAATACAAAACCAATCGTTGTCAATAAGATACCCATATTTTCGTAGCGTTTCGATTTTGCTTTAATACTTGCTGAAAAAGGTAAAATCGCTATTAAATATAGAATAAATGCTGCGTATAAAGAAGTACTACTAAAATTTAATAAAGTTTCATTATTCATTCTTATCCTCCACCTCATACTTATCATTTACTTCTCGTAAATGATGTTTATGTAACATCGTATCTATCTCGCGTTTGAATCCATAGTAGTTTCTATTCGTATGAGCTGCTAGCATCCCTTCATTCGTATTAATCCAGATTCTACGATGATTAATATAAGACCCTATCGCAAGTCCAAATAGGAAAATTGTGAATCCTACAAATAATATAGGGAGTGTCAGATCCTTCTTGACCGTTAAATATGTTATTGTTTTATTCGTCGCGCTGACAAATTTAACGTCATACTGATTATCTTTCGATATATCTTGTGATGATCGGATTTTTAGCAGGCTGTATTCTGATTTTTTTCCATCATTCACTTCAAAGACAAACGCTGGATTATTAGGTAAAGGAGATTTTGTTGCTAGTGCCCCATTCTCCGTAATTTTATCAAAATCAGGTGCATAGTTACGTAGGTGCACATTCAACGTATCACTGATTTTGTAATCATCGTTCGGATTATCAAGCTCGACCTCGAAGTTTTTTCCGATTTGCTTACCTTGTTTATCTTGTACTTTAAAAATCATTGTTTTTAACTGCGACTGATCAAAACTATTTTGGTAGAGTGCAAACTGACCAAACTTTACTGGATGGTTGACGCGAATACTATCATCTTTTAGTTTTACAAGTTCTGGTTTACTACCAATAACTGATGAGTCAGATTTATTCTCAAATAGCGTAATTTTTGATTCATAGTTTTTAGCGATTTTGTTCATTGTCGCATCAGCTGATTTACTGTTTGTATTAGACATGGATTCTTTATCATACTGTTCAAAGATAAATTGATTATTTTTTATGTAATACTGATTTTCAGTACCAGGAATAACTTTCGTCTCTCCTTCT
Organism: Macrococcoides caseolyticum; assembly: GCF_002902665.1. Classification (GTDB taxonomy): domain Bacteria; phylum Bacillota; class Bacilli; order Staphylococcales; family Staphylococcaceae; genus Macrococcoides; species Macrococcoides caseolyticum. Next base: position 21,102 of record NZ_PPRM01000012.1, on the reverse strand, counting down.
CCGACACCTACGAATTCATCTACATAAAACATTGGTACAAAACGCAGCATTGCTCCAGCAAGCAGAATTATTAATCCAGTATGATTGATATATGGTCCATATCTACTGATTCTTCCTTTTTCTGCAAGAATGAAACCTGCTTCCTCACGTACTTTATATTTATTGTCCTTCAATGTCTCAATGAGTGACATATCTAATCTATCATCGTGCAAAGTGAGTCTTTGACGTTTAAAAAATGACGGATGTTTTTTTACTGTCTGTCTCGTCAACGATTTATGAAGTGGTATACCTCGATCGATACTTGCTGCAATAATTGAGAATGCAACAAGCGCAAGTAAGATTAAGAACCACCAGGAGGTATAAAGATTATCAAAGCCTAATCTATAATAAATCAGTCCAAGTGTTCCATATTTGTCCTGATAGAAGGTTGAGGGATCTTCCCCAACCGGAATAAAGTACTGCTGTGGAAACATCGTACCGATTGCAGAAGCAATTACCGTCAATACGAGTAGTATAACTCCCGTCTTTACAGAAGCGAAAAAGTTCCACACTTTATCTGCCAATGATTTATTTTTCGTCTTACTACGGATAGCCTGTCCATCATAGCGCATTACATCAGCAATTTTCTTCTTATCATAATTATCGTTGATTAAGCGACCACAATTTTGACAAAGCTGTGTACCAGGCGGATTAATATGTCCACATGTACATTGAATTGATTGGTCTTTCATTTAATACTGCACCCCTTTATGGTTGTACCATATCCATATATTTTTTTATGTCTACACGTGACATCTGCCCTTTATGGTGTGCCTTTATAATACCATTTTTATCTATAACATATGTATTTGGTAAGTCATTTGCATTATAGGCTCTCATCACATCTCCTGAACCGTCAAGCGCAACCATTAACTCTACTTCTTCAGGCAGTTCGCTAAAGAACTGCTTTACTTGCTGTGGTGAATCTTTCACATGTACTGTAAGTACTTCAACACCTTTAGAGTGATAAATTTTGTTCATGCGGTTTAAATCAGGCATCTCTTCTTTACATGGGTTACACCATGTACCCCAGAAGTTTAGAATAACACCTTTACCTTTATAATCACTTAACGCTACTTTTTCACCTTCTAAATTCTTAAGTTCAAATAATGGTGCCTTATCTCCGACTTTAACAACCTTCTCACCATCTTTAGCAACACTCACATATAATATAAAACCGATAGCCACTAATATCAGCAGCATTATTATATACTGAATCCACTTTTTCTGTGATTTTTGCATATAAACCCATTCTCCTTTTTGCAATATAATTTTTATTATAACATGCAAAAACACATAGTCTGTGGCAACTATGTGAATTTTGGACTACGATTTATTTAATGCCATATTTCTTAAAGTCTTAACTTCATGGGGAGTTAATTCCCTTGCATCTCCTGCATTTAACCCTTTTAGTGTTAGCGGACCATACTCAATACGTGATAGTTTAACGACTTCATGCCCAAAATGAGCAAACATTCTACGGACTTGACGATTTCTGCCTTCATAAATAGTAATTTCAACTAATGTCGTGTTTTTCTCTTTATCTTGAGATTTAACTTTTACAAGTGCAGGAGCAGTTTTACCATCTTCAAGCATAATACCTTTTTCAAGTTGCTTTACTTGTTCACGCAACAAAAATCCCTTTAGTTTAGCAACATATTTTTTCTTCATCTTATATTTAGGATGGGTCATTTGGTTTGCAAAGTCTCCATCATTCGTCAATAGGAGTAAGCCCGACGTATCATAATCCAGACGTCCAACTGGAAAGATTCTTAAATTGAGGCCTGGAAAATAGTCTGTAACGACCTTTCTTCCTTTTTCATCAGAAACGCTTGTGATGACACCTGTAGGCTTATGGAAAAGAATATAAATTTTCTCTGGGTTCTCTAGTGGAATGCCTTCTACTTCGATGATATCACTTGGTTTTACTTTTGTGCCGAGCTCGGTCACAGTTTGTCCGTTTACCGTTACTTTCCCTTCAGTAATCAGCACTTCAGCTTTCCTTCTTGATGTAACACCACTCTTTGCGATTACTTTTTGCAATCTTTCTAACTGTTCATTCATAATTCATCCTCCGTCTCTAAATTTTTAAAGAATCGTTCAATTTCATCTGATTCTGTATTCCCCTCTTCGTCCATCGGAAGCTCATCCAGACTTTTTAAGCCGAATGCTCTTAAAAACTCCTGTGTTGTTACCAATACTTTAGCTCGAGCATCTTTTTGTTCATTTGCTTTAATAAGTCCTTTTTCAATGAGTGTCTTTACTGGTCCATCGGAATTTACTCCACGTGCAATTTCTATGTCTTGTCTCGTTAGAGGTTGATTATATGCGATAATCGCTAAAGTTTCCATAGACGCCTGGGTCAGCTTCTTCTCTTTCGTATGTGTAACAAGGTGCTGTAGATACGGTGTTAAACTGTCATTAGCCATAAGAAAGTAACTATCTCCTAACTTTCTTATCTCTAATACACTATGGTGAAATTTCCTAGTCATATCACTTATCTGTACTGGTGTTAGCTGTACAACTTCACATAAAGTCGATTCATCCACACCCTCATCTCCAGCTGCATACAATAATCCGGTTATTATTTCCAGTTTATCAACCATTATAACGTCTGCCCCTTTCTATATAAATGTCACCAAATGTACGCTCTTGACGTATTTTTACCGTCTCCGTCTTCATTAGTTCTAATAAAGCCATAAAAAGGGTGACAATCTGCGTCTTCGTTTCGGAAAAAGTTACAAAATCAGCAAACGTAATACTTTGCTTTTGCTGCAAATTTTCAATAATATTTTTAGTTGCATCTTCAATTGAGTAGGTGTCCCTTGCCATTGATATTGTAGGTTTTACTACGTGCTGTCTTTGCTTTGCCTTATAATATGCCGTTATAAGATCCATCAATTCAAGTTCTAACGAGGTATCAACTTTCTCGAATCGAGAAAGATCATTCCCACGTTTAATAAAATACTTCTCTTCTTCCTTCTTTTTTTCATTGAGTATTTCTGCTAACATTCTATAGTTCTGATACTCAATAAGCTGGTTCATCAGACCCTCTCTTGGATCCTCGGTTTCTTCAACCGTTTCTGTACTTTCTGGCAGAAGCATCCTGCTTTTGATGCGCAATAACTCACTCGCCATTACGAGGTAATCACCATGCACATTGATATCTAAATCAGTGACATCTTTGATATAATTGATGTATTGTTCAGTTAGAATCTTCATCGATATATCATAGATATCGATTTCATACTGCTTTATAAGATGTAGCAGTAGATCGAGTGGTCCGTGAAAGGACGCCAGTTTTACTTCATACATTATTTCACCTATATTCTGGAGTGGTTAAATTGAAAACTATTGTTGCTGAGTACGTCTATTATTTTGAATATCTGAGAGATTATTTCGAATGTCATGAACTACTAGAAGAATTCTGGAAAAATAAACCCGAATTTACCAAGCAGGACTTTGAAGTTGGTCTAATACTACTTGCAACTGGTCAGTATCATATGCGCCGTGGCAATATTACAGGGGGACATCGCTCACTGTCGAAAGCAAAGCGAATCCTCAAACTTTATATTGATTCCCATTATGAACAATTTATTGATATTGCGAGATTAACATCCGAGATTGATCTGCTTATAAACTCAGCAGTATATAAGCAGATCACTCTTCCAGCGCGTTCAGAAGTTCGTTCATTATTGAGTGATAAAGATCATCACATTTCATCAGATATCCACGAAAATATCATTCACAAACATTTGAAACGTGATAGAACAGAAGTCCTTTTGGCCAGACACAGTGCATTATACAATAAAAAGCCAATAGACGAGTCCCCACACAACGGCCATCATGGTAATAAAGGTTAGCAGCATCATATTATTACGAGGCTTTTCATCGTTGTGTTCAGATGCTTTCAGTATCTGTCGTTGTTCCTGTGGTTTGAATACCTTTTTTTTACTTGCGCTTTTTTTATTCATACATTTCTCCTATGCTCTCGGGTGTGTATTTTTATAAACTTCACGAATTTGTTTCGTATCGATATGTGTATATAGCTGCGTAGATGAAATATCAGCATGTCCAAGCATCTCCTGTACAGCACGTAAGTCTGCACCATTTTCAAGCAGGTGTGTCGCAAACGAATGTCTTAACGTATGAGGTGTCAGCTTTTTCTGTATTCCTGACTCCGCCTGAACCTGTTTCATAATCTTCCAGAAGCCCTGTCTTGTCATACGCTTCCCGTGGAAGTTCAGAAATAAGCTATCTGTCATTTCTTTCTTAAGCATCTTATGACGTGTGTTCGCAATATAAGCATCCATCAGCTTAATCATATGTGTTCCTATAGGGACAATGCGCTCCTTATTACCTTTACCTGTCACTTTAACAAATCCCATTATAGTATTTACATCCGCAACATCAAGATTGATAAGTTCTGACACGCGCATACCTGTTGCGTATAGTAGTTCGAGCATTGCCTGATCCCTTCTACCTGTCACTTTAGAAGTATCCGGTGAAGATAAGAAAATGTCAACTTCCTCAACCGTGAGTATATCAGGAAGTTTCCTTTCGAACTTTGGAGGTTCTAGAATTATTGTAGGATCTTTCACTGCATATTTTTCTCTAAGTGCAAACTGATGGAATCCTCGAACTGATGCAGTGACTCTTGCAAGCGTCTTTGAAGATTTACCATCGTCCTTTAGCTTGCCGAGAAATAATGAAATCGTAAATCTATCGATATTATCTATAGAACCAATATGTGATTCTTCTAAAAACTTCTTATAATGATTCAAATCTCTTCTGTACGCTGCAATCGTATTTTCACTCAGCCCTTTTTCAATCATAATAAAGTGTAAAAATTCATCTATGATTTCCTGCATATCCTCACCTCTTTATAGATTAAGTTTACCATAATATTTTATATGAATATATAAAAAAAAGAGACTGCAGTCTCTTTATTCATTGATACGTTTATTAAGTTCATCTGCTCTGAAACCTTTTTCACTGCACACTCTACATATTCCATGAAAGGTCAGACGGTGGTCCATAATCTGAAAGTGATAATCACGTTCAACCTTTTTCTCAACATCCTCAAGTAAATCTTCTTCAATCTCTTCCACCGCACCGCAATTCATGCACACAAGGTGGTGATGGAAGTGTTTTGCACCTTCTTTTCTCAGGTCAAAACGTGCGACCCCATCACCAAAATTTATTTTATCTACAACTTTCAGTTCAGCTAAAAGCTCTAGTGTCCGATAAACCGTTGCAAGTCCAATTTCAGGAGATTTTTCCTTTACTTTCAGAAAAACATCTTCCGCACTTAGATGATCTGCTTCATTCTCTAATAATACAGTAACTGTCGCTTCCCTTTGAGGGGTTAGTTTATAAGAAGCTTCATGTAACTGCTCCTTTATTCTATTAATTCTTTCCTGCATATCCTCACTCCTAAAGGTAACGATTAATATATATAAAATATCAGTAATTGAGAATTAATGCAAATAAATTTATTCTCAGATTAGAATGATTATTAAATGATAATTAATTTATACCTTATTTTCTTAGTTTGAGCTGATAATTTAATATCGCAATAATCGTCTTCGCATCTTCTATCTTACCTTCATCTATCCAGCGCAAGGCTTCATCTAATGTCAGCCAATGATGACTGACAAACTCATCCTCATCAGGAGATAGGAGATCAGATGGAACTAAAGTATCAGTATAATAAAGCGAAATAAATTCATCACAAAAACCTGGAGATACATAGAATTCTTTTAAAAGTGATAATTGCAGAGGCGTATACCCAGTTTCCTCTTCAAGTTCACGCCTAGCAGTTTCTATTCTTTCTTCTCCTGGTTCAACCTTTCCTGCCGGGACTTCAATCAGGCATTTCTCCATTGCCTTGCGAAATTGTTCTACAAATAGAATCTTATTATCTTTAACAGCAAGAATCGCAACAGCTCCTGGATGTTTTACAACTTCTCTCACTGTTTCTTTGCCATTAGGTAATGTAACGATATGTTCTTCAACCTTAATCACCTTACCGTCAAATATTTGCGTTTTGTCAATCGTACGTTCCGTCAAATCCATATCAATTCACTCTCTTTCCTTAGTCATGTTAAACTATACTTATTATAACGAATGGAGGAATAATCTTGAAGAAAAATCATACGAAAAGCGGGCTTATATTTTCACAGCTTGGCTTAGGAGCAATGAATCTCCCTCAAACACAAGCGAAGGCAGATATAATTTTAAAGTCGGCGTTAGAAAATAATATTACTTATATTGATACTGCCGACCTGTATCAAAAAGGACGTAACGAGGAAACTATCGGAGAATTTTTGAACTCTAACAAGCTCAGACATGAAGTAACCCTTGCTTCTAAAGTTGGGAATGAGTTTAATATGATTAACGATGAAGTCAAATGGAATCCTTCTAAATCTCATATAAAACTTAGTATTACTGACAGCTTAGCGCGTTTAAAGACAGATTATCTGGATTTATATATGCTGCATGGCGGGACAATTGAAGATGATAAGGATGAAGTCATAGACACGTTTGAAAGCTTAAAGAAAGAAGGATTAATTCGTGCTTATGGAATAAGCTCTATCAGACCGAACGTTATTGATTATTACCTTGAACATAGCAATATCGACACAATAATGATGCAGTTCAGTTTAATCGATAATAGACCAGAGCAGTTAGTTGAAAGTATCGAGAAGCACGATGTTCGAATATTGGCAAGAGGTCCTTTAATGAAAGGTCTACTGACAGATCATGCATCCCGTATATTAGATACTAAATTTAAAGACGGCATTTTAGATTCGAGTTATGAAGAATTAAAACAGAGTATCAATCAAGCTAAACACTTGGGAAATCTAACTGAACTTGCGTATCAATATTTACTGCAGTATCCGGTAGCATCGATTGTAAACGGCGCATCAAGCAAGGAACAGTTGCTGGAAAATATTAAGCATTTTGAAAATGCGATGAAGCAACAAGCATCAAACATCGAACAAGTAAGGACATTTTTTAAAGATATTGTTTATAAGGATCACATTAAATGAAATCAAGAACACTGATGAATACATTGTTCGGTCTATCTGTTGCGAGCAGCATTACTTCCAGCATCACTGGTATTATTGCTTCAAATTATCTTCTGAACTTTAAGCTAAGAGATGTTGAGGTGATCAGAAGAAGAGAGATCAAAGCAAAACGGCTGGATGAACAAGCCTTTAAAGCATTGAATCCAATCGATGTTACAATCCCCTCACGCAATGGCTACAATCTTAGCGGAACAGTGGTTAAACCCTATGAACATAATTACTGGATGATTTTTTGTCATGGTGTGACTGAAAATAAGATTACAAGCATAAAATATTTGAATCTATTCATATCATTAGGCTTTAACGGTATCATCTTCGATCACAGAAGACATGGCCAAAGCGAAGGTAATCACTCAACATATGGATACTATGAGAAAATCGATCTGGAAAGCGTAATCACTTTCTTAAAGGAGCATCATGGCTACGATATTAAGTTTGGTATTCATGGTGAGTCTATGGGTGCAGCAACGACATTGCTCTATGCTGGAGAGCTCGCAAATGAAGCAGAGTTCTATATTTCCGATTGTGCTTTTAGTAACTTTAGTCAGCTGCTGACTCAGCTCATCGAACAGAAGTCGAGATTAGGGAGCGGGTTCCTCCTCTATTCCATGAATCGGATATTAAGACTAAGAACACACTTTACCTTAAACCAGGTCTCACCTATCAATGTTATACACAATGTCGAACAACCTATCCTGTTCATACATTCAAAACCAGATACGTTTATTCCATATACACATTCTGTTGACCTTTACAACAAGAAGACTGGACCTAAGATGCGCTGGTATCCGGAACATGGTGGTCATGCCGCGAGCTATAACGTCAATCCTTTAACATATAAGAAAGTCGTACAAAACTTTCTTGAAACATACAATCTATTACCTCCAGCTCAGCAATAATCATTTTATCTTCGTCATAAAAAATGGTTTCAACAACTTTTCGATGGTGCGTGGAGCGAAGTTATATATTTTTAAGGCCATATACATCCACATTGGACGATTAATCTCTATTCGTGGATGGTGTATTGCTTTTATTATTTCTTGTGCCAGTGTATCACTACGTATCATAATCAGACGATTTAAGCGAGATACATTGCCACTTGCTTTGAAAATAAACTCTGTATCAACTGGACCTGTGTTAACTACAGTAAATAAAATCTCAGGCATCTCGAGTCGCAAAGCATTTATCGTTTGATTCATAGCAGCTTTAGAAGCAGAATAGATAGCCCCTCCAGGATTCGCTGTATAAGCTGCCAATGACCCAAGGATAATAAAATGGGGGGTGCGTTGTTCATTTAACATCGACCTGATAATATAGACCACACTTTGATAGTTGACGAACAGCATCTCATTCATTATTTCAGGGGTCATCGACACAAGCGATCGGTAATTTGCGAAGCCCGCACAAAATATTACAACATCAATATCAATACGATATATCTCATCAATAAAAGCCAAAGTTGACTCCTCCGACTTAAAATCTGCATATAGCAATACACATCGCTCAGCGAATGATTCTCTTAGATGAAAGAGTTTATTTAATGTTCTCGCACATGCATATACCGTGTTTCCTTCTATTAAAAGCTGTTCAACAAGTTTAATTCCAATGCCTCCTGAGGCACCCGTTATCAATATTCTTTTACTCATAATCCTCACCATCGCAATTGTAAATTATATATAGTTTACACTATAATAAATGCTATGAACAATTTATGGAGGGATAGTATGAAAATCGTGTTCTTTGGTTCTGGTAATATGGCAAGCGCCATTTTTATCGGACTTGTTGAGAGTAAAACGATTCAAGGCAAGGATATATTTATCACGAACCGCTCTAATGAAGAAGAGTTAAAACGCTTTAATCAACTTTATCAAATAAATTATAGCTATGATGACGAGGCTCTGTTAAAAGATGCTGATTTCGTCTTCCTGGCGGTAAAACCGTACGACTTTGATTCAGTAGCACAACGAATCAAACCTTATCTATTTGAAGAAAACCACTTTGTATCAATGATGGCTGGTATCCCAATCAATCAAATCAAGAATAAATTAAATACACATAACCCGGTTGCACGCATTATGCCGAATACGAATGCACACGTTCAACAATCGGTTACCGGCATTTCTTATTCTGATAATTTCAGTGAAAACGCTAAATCAAATCTTACTGCATTACTGGAAGCATTCGGAACATCTATCGAAGTGAAAGAAGACTCTCTTCATGATGTCACTGCAATAACAGGAAGTGGCCCCGCGTTTCTCTACTATGTATATGAAGAATATATAAAAGCTGCAAAGCATCTTGGACTGTCTCCTGATGATACGGACATGGCAGTAAGAAACTTAATCATAGGGACTGGAAGAATGCTGGAAAACTCAGAACTTTCAATTGATCAGCTTCGCGAAAACATTACCTCTAAAGGTGGAACAACTAAAGCCGGATTAGATGCTCTGCGTAAGCATCCAATAGAAGAGATGTTTATTGATTGTTTAGAACAGGCATTGAACAGAAGCAAGGAACTAAGTGAATAAAAAGTCATGACACCGATATACATGAATAAAATCAAAAAGACGGAAAGAAATAATCTTTGTTTCCTTCCGTCTTTTTTGATTTTAATCGTATCTGTTCTTAATAGACCTTCATTTGAATTTATTCAATATCATACTCGGAAAAATCATCCGCAATAAAAACTTCACATTCTGTTTTAGTGTTTATCTCAGCTGATAATCGATTTATATCTTTAGTAGTATAGCGATTGCTGACATGATTGATAATAAGTTTCTTCACATTCCCGCTACTCACCAAGGATAGGACATCATCAATATGACTGTGATAGTATTTATGACTTAATTCTATATCCTCATCGAGATATGTACATTCATGTACAACAACATCTGCATTCTCTGCCAAAGAAACTTCGTTTTCACAAGGCATTGTATCTCCAAAGAACACGAGCTTCTTCCCTTTTTTTCCGGCAGTCTTAAAATCCTTAGTGTTATAGATTTTCCCATTCAGTGTGACTTGTTCATGCAACTTAAACTCTTTATAGACTGGACCTGGAGCGATGCCTTCAGCTATCAACTTTTCTTTTATTAAGTTACCAGCAGTATCAGGCATTACTATTCTATATCCGAATGAAGGTATGCCATGTTTTAGTGCTCCGACTGTTATTTCGATATCGTTGATAACAAATTCGTCACCATGATCAATCTCGATAATCTCAAGAGGATAATTAAGATGTGAACAGGAGATCGTCAGAACTGTATCAACAAACTGTTTTAACCCGGTCGGACCATATAATGTCAGTTTTTTGTCCTGACCCCCTTGAAAGCTTCTTGAAGTTAATACTCCTGGTAGTCCAAAGATATGGTCCCCATGCAGATGAGAAATAAATATATGCGTAAGCCTACCAAGCTTAATGCTAGTATGTAATATTTGATGTTGTGCTGCTTCCCCACAATCAAACATCCAGTATTCATTATAGAGTGGATTTAAAGAAAGGATTGTCGTCTGCGTATTTCTTTCTTTTGTAGGTAATCCGGCGCTCGTTCCTAAGCAAATAATCTTCAAATTAAAAACCACCTTTTCATCACGTAATTATAGCATGTTTTAATTGTATTTTTATGTGTTCTATGAAAAAATATAAAGAATAATAATAGAATCGAGGTTAGTTATCTTGGATATAAAAAAGCAAAACATTCCCTGCTTAATTACCATTTTTGGTGCGACAGGAGACTTAAGTCATCGTAAATTATTTCCATCCCTGTTCCACCTTTTTCAACAGGGAAATCTCAATGACCAAATTGCAATCATAGGAATAGGTCGACGCGACTGGTCAAACGATAAATTCAGAGCCGAAATCAGAGCATCTATCGAGAACTTCGTAGCTGATACACATAAGATTGATGCCTTTATGGAACACGTATTTTACCAGCCGCATGATGTAAATGATGCAGCAAGCTATGCATCGCTCAAAGCTCTTTCAGAAACTTTGGATGCTGAATTTAATCTGCAAGGTAACCGTCTATTTTATTTAGCAATGGCTCCAGAATTCTTTGGTACTGTTACCGATCATTTAAAATTAAGTGGCCTTACAAAGACGGATGGTTTCAAACGTTTAATCATTGAAAAACCATTCGGTAAGGATCTGAAATCAGCTGAACAGTTGAATCAGCAGATTCGTAAATCATTCAAAGAAGAAGAAATATATCGTATCGATCACTATCTCGGAAAAGACATGGTACAAAACATTGAGGTTATTCGCTTTAGCAATGCTATGTTCGAACCATTATGGAACAATAAATACATCTCAAATATCCAGGTCACATCATCTGAAATCCTTGGTGTTGAAGACCGAGGTGGCTACTATGATAAGAGTGGTGCACTTAAAGATATGGTTCAGAATCATATGCTGCAAATCGTTTCTCTTCTGGCGATGGAGCCTCCTATCTCACTCTCATCAGAAGATATCAGAAATGAAAAAGTAAAGGCTTTACGTTCCATTCGCAAGATCAAACCAGAACATGTCAGAAGCTATTTTGTTCGCGGACAGTATGATGCTGGTGAAATCAATGGTGAGAAGGTAAAAAAATATCGTGATGAAGATAATGTCGCACCAGATAGTAACACCCCTACTTTCGTTGCAGCGAAAGTCATGCTCGATAACTTCAGATGGGCTGGTGTACCATTTTATATTAGAACCGGAAAGCGTATGAAAGAAAAAGAAATCAGAGTGGTTGTAGAATTCAAAGAAATGCCGATGAATCTATATTATCAAAAAGATAAAGAACTCGATTCAAATCTGCTGATCATCAATATTCAGCCAAATGAAGGCATTGAACTTCATTTAAATGCTCGTAAATATATAGAAGGTATCGATACAGAGCCTGTAAAACTCTCTTATGCGATGACTACACAAGATAAGATGAATACCGTAGATGCCTACGAAGGATTAATCTACGACTGTTTACGTGGCGATGCGACAAACTTTACACATTGGGAAGAATTGAAAGCAACCTGGTCGTATGTTGATACAGTAGCGGAATACTGGGATAATAATCCAGCACCATTTCCAAACTACCCCGCAGGGAGCAACGGACCAATCAAGAGCGAATTACTGCTTAGTCGTGACAATTTTCATTGGTGGGACTTCTAAACATATACAGCCTTATCATTAAATAACACCTGAACAGTTTTTGTTCAGGTGTTATTTAATACGATTCAACTCTATAATTCAAAGTAATAATTTTATTTTCTATTTATTTATGTTATCTTAAACATAAAAAGGATTTAACTTTATGAACGATGCATACTTTGATCACCAGCTTAATATCCAGACAGAAATTTATTATGAGTCATACTCTCGTGGTGCAATTCATCGCTATGAACCGACAGACTATATACATCTCGAAAAACTATTCCAAAAGATCAAGCCATTGATAACTGTTGATGACGTGCTTGTCGATATCGGCTCAGGGATGCATCGAGTACCAATCTTTGCGGCCCATCAGCTACAAGTTCAAACTAAAGGCATTGAAATTAACAAACAGCTTTATATGCATGCATTAAAGAATATCCAGGCATATTCAAAGCATCACCGATGCCATATCGAAGCAATCAACTGTGATATATTGGATTATAATATCAAAGCACAGGATAGCATTTTCTTTCTATTCAATCCTTTTTCAGTACATATCTTCAAAAAGTTTATCGATTCGCTACTGTCAATCAAGGACTCACAAAGAAAATTACTCATCTTGTATTATCCTGATGCTAGTTATATTAACTACTTGCAATATTTCGATGAAGTCACCCTGCTTCATACGATCAAGCTAGAGGACTATGATAAAGATAAGCAGGAAATGCTACACATCTATGCTATTAACTACGAGATTTAGAAAGTGTGAAATGATGAAATCAATTGAAACCGTCCAAAAAACAATCGTATATCTTGAAGATCATTTATTACAGCCATTTACACTTGATGATCTTAGTAATTACCTTGAAGAGAGTGCATTCCATATTACACAGTCCTTTACCATGATCACAGGAATGACTGTGGAGGAATACCTTCACAGTAGGAAGATGACAGAAGCTGCAAACTATTTATTGAACGGAAACTATAGACTTGTCGACGTTGCAAAAAAGTACGGCTATACGAGCGCTCATGAATTCAGTACAGCTTTTAGTGAATTTCATGGAACTTCTCCGATACAAGCACGTGCAAATCCAGAGAAACTCCAGATGGTTCATCGGCTTTATCTGCAGCTCTCAACAACAACGAAGCCACCTGCGCATTATAGTATAAAACGTGCTGATCACACTGAGTTAGTCGGAAAATCCGTTAGAATAGATAACCAGCATCTATCGAATCAATTTTTAATCCCTGATCTAATCTATAATGAAAACCAGGATGGATTTATCGATGAATTGTTGCACTTGAGTACGAATGGTAAATTATATGTAACACTTCATCCTGATATAACGGGCGTTCATATATTTATCGGTGTTCAGTCAGAACGATCTTATCATTATGAAACTTCCGCTATCAATCGTGCTCAATATGCAGTATTTCATTCAAGAGGACATCTGGATTATATTTTCAGTGAGATTTGGTATTCTATCGAAAAACAGGTGGATCTTCAACTTAATTATTTGAGGAATGAGCAGTTTGTATATGTCCTTCCTTCAGATTATGCATTCGACAACAACTTTAATAAAGTAGAGCTATGGATTCCTATAGAGAGACAATTTTATTGAAAGAAAGTTCAGGTTATACATCCATTTATCAAATAAACCAGAACGATACCGTACAGCGACAGTATTGTTCTGGTTTATTTTAATTTACTTATTATATTTTATAGGTGAAAATATTATTTCCAGTCTGTATGGAATGTACCTGCTTTGTCTTTTCTTTCATAGGTGTGCGCTCCAAAATAATCACGCTGCGCCTGAATAAGGTTAGCAGGAAGATCTTTCGCAGTATATGAATCAAAATAGTTGATTGCAGAAGCAAAAGTCGGTACCGGTGTACCTGTTAAAATTGCAGTTGATGCAACCTTTCTTAAGCTTTGCTGGTATTTTTCAACAATCCCTTTAAAATAAGGATCGAGTAATAAATTCTGAAGATCATTATCAAGATCATATGCGTCTTTGATCTTTTGTAAGAACTGCGCACGTATAATACACCCTTCACGCCAGATCATTGCGAGATCACCAAGCTGTAAATCCCAGTTATAGCTGGCTGAAGCTTCTTTCATCTGCGCAAATCCTTGAGCATAACAGCAAATCTTACTCATATATAATGCTTCACGAATGGCTTCAAGGAATTCATCCTTATTTCCTTCAAAATTATTCTTTTCATTTTGAATAGCTTCATGCGCAATTACACGTTCATCTTTTTGACTGGATATCGTTCTGGCAAATACAGATTCAGTAATAATCGTTAATGGAACCCCTAAGTCAAGCGCATTAATTGATGTCCACTTACCTGTACCTTTTTGTCCTGCTTTGTCCAGTACTTTCTCTACAAGCGGTGTGCCATCTTCATCAAGCTTATTAAAGATATCAGCCGTAATTTCGATAAGATAGCTATCTAGCTCTCCTTCATTCCATGTCTTAAATGTTTCTGCAATTTCTTGATGTGACATATTGAGTACATTCTTCATCAGATCATAGCTTTCTGCTATAAGCTGCATATCCGCATATTCTATACCATTATGTACCATCTTCACATAATGCCCTGCGCCATCTGGCCCAATATAAGCGACACACGGCTTGCCATCCTTAGCTTTTGCTGCAATAGATTCTAGAATTGGTTTAACGAGTTCATAAGCTTCCTTCTGACCACCAGGCATGATAGATGGCCCGTGAAGTGCACCTTCTTCACCACCAGAAACACCCGTTCCGATAAAGTTGATTCCTTTTTCAGAAAGATAGACATTACGACGAATCGTATCGTTATAATTGGTATTGCCGCCGTCAATTAGAATGTCACCTTTATCTAATAATGGCAATAGACTTTCAATTGTCGCGTCTGTTGCTTGTCCTGCTTTAACCATCATCATAATCTTTCGTGGAGTTTCAAGACTATTTACGAATTCTTCCAAAGTATATGTCGGATGAATGTTCTTACCAGCTGATTCTTTCATCATTAAGTCTGTTTTGTCACTTGAACGATTATAGACTGAAACAGAATTACCTCTCGATTCAATATTCCATGCAAGATTTTTACCCATAACTGCAAGACCAATAACACCTATTTGTTGTTTACTCATACTCTACCTCTTTCAATAATTATTCCATTTCATTATAACATATTGTAATGTCACTTTGATTAAACAAGCTTAATGATTTCAAGGACCTGTTCTGTCAATTTCTCCATCTCCGTAACTGCAATACTTTCATTTACTGTATGAATCTTCTCATAACCAACCGCAAGAACAACTGTTGGAACACCATAGCTATTAATAAAGTTGGCATCACTACCGCCACCATTGGATACCACCTCAGGCGTTCGACCGATATTAAGTGCTGATTGCTGTGCTATCTTTATTACTTGGCTTTCTTCAGGTACATGGAATGATGGATAATTCACAGTAACTTCTACCTCTGCTGACCCCCCAAGTTCTGCGGCTGCTGTTAAAAATGCCTCTTTCATATGCTGTACTTGTTGATGCATCTTTTCCTCATCCAGGCTTCTTGCTTCAGCGAGGATAGAGCAGCTGTCAGCTACAATATTCGTTTTTTCTCCACCTTCTATACGGCCAATATTTGCAGTGGTTTCACCATCTATTCTTCCGAGCTTCATATTACTGATTGCACGTGAAGCAATATTAATCGCACTTACACCTTTTTCAGGCTCAACACCAGCATGTGCTGTAACACCTTTAATGTTGACATTTAAAGAAGCATTATTAGGCGCTCTATTGACGATTGTACCGACTTTGTTACCTGCATCTAGTGCAAATCCATAGCCATCAACTAATTTGCTACCATCTAAAGCTCTAGCCCCGACTAGTGATGACTCCTCACCTACAGTAATCACGATTTGAATTTCACCATGGTCACGATGCTCTTCTTGCAATGTGTGAATCGTTTCGATAATTGCTGCAATACCTGCTTTATCATCTGCACCGAGAATAGTACTCCCATCTGTATGGATGATACCATCGGTTACGATTGGTTCTATACCTTGACCAGGGGTCACCGTATCCATATGACAAGATAATAATATCGGTTTTTGATCTGTATTTCCTTTTAACGTAATAAAAAGGTTGCCCGCACCAAAACCTGTCTTCTGCTGAGTATCATCTTCTTCTACTTGTAGTCCGAGCTCTGAAAATACATTTTTAAGGTGGTCAGCGATTGCTCTTTCATGCCCTGTTTCACTATCAATCTTGACAAGACTTTTAAATGTTTCTACTAATCGTTCAGTATTCATATCATCTCTCCTTTTTTTTCGTTACTACTAATGTACCAAAGGTTGCGTAAACAGAAAAGTCTAAGCATTGGAAGGAGACATTTGTTATAATTATTTTAATACCTATGAAAGGATGGTTTCCTTGAACAAAAATTTTTTACGTTTTACAATCATCATTTTACTTGTACTTATCGTATCTGCACTTATTTTAAGCAGTGTACTACCATATTTAATGAACTAAAAAATCAGGACTGCGTCCTGATTTTTTAGTAGAGTCTTAGTGATCCAAAATTTGATTTAATCTCAAGATACTGCTCAATCTCATTCAGAAGCTGGATTAAAGCTGCTCTTGATTTCAACTGTTTATTATTCATCGGTAAAGGATACTTATCAATATCCAGCATAATAGCATACAGATCATGTAATCGCATAGCAGTGAAATTGTTGCTTGATATGTTGCTTGATAAGTCTTGTAAGAGCTTGCTACAATTAACATGAAGCTTATCACTATGATCCATCTGGTTAATTAGGTCCACCATCCGCAACAAAAGTTCAAGCTGTGCTTCACGCATATCAAAGTAATGATAGTATGAATTTTCATTTCTTGTAAAGTGATTTTCAACTTCTGTATAGGCTACAGATTTAGCACGTTCTATCGTCCCATGCAGCTTAACAATCTGTTGTTTATCTAATGCTATTTCTGGATAGATAAGCGCATCACTCAACTTTGAGACGATGACCTGAAACTCCGCTTCAATTTCTTTCCTATACTCATTCAATCTCCTTGATAAGTCCGGCATATATAGATTAAGCAATAATGCAATACCAAGTCCGACGACAATTAAAGTTATTTCATTGATTATTACATGCCAGTTTATATAACCAAAATTAAAACAATGTAGAATGATGACACAGCTTGTGACGACACCTTCTTCAATACCGAACATAACAGTCACTGGAATAAAGAATAATACAAGTAAACCAAGCACGACCGGATTAAACCCAAGATGTGTAAAGAATAGATAAGAAAACAGTAATCCTAGCATACACGAAAAGAAACGCGCACTGGCTGCCTGTAATGACTTTACACGAGTATTCTTCACACATAAAACAACCAGGATGGCTGCTGATGCGTAATTATCAAGTCCTAATAACTTACAGATAATTACACCCAGGGCCATCCCGAATGCTGTCTTTATCGTTCTGAATCCAATACGATAAGGTCTAATCTTCATCTATTAACGCTCTTCACAATGCTCTTCGAACAATGCTTGAATGTTTGTAATAACGCTCATAGGATCATGACCTTCAATTTCATGTCTTTCAATCATAGAGATAATCTTACCATCTTTAAGTAATGCAAATGATGGGCTGCTTGGTGGATAACCTTCGAAATATTCACGCGCTGTAGCTGTTGCTTCTTTGTCCTGGCCTGCAAATACAGTCACAAGCTGATCTGGTACTTTATCATAGTGAACAGCATGTGCTGCAGCTGGACGAGCAATTCCGCCTGCACATCCACAAACTGAATTAATCATAACAAAAGTTGTACCCGGCTTATCGAATGTGTCTTTTACTGCTTCAGACGTCGTTAATTGCTTATATCCTGCATTTTCAATCTCTTGACGGGCTGTGTTAACAAAATCTTCCATATACATATTAAAATTCATATCCATCGATATAACACCTCTTATAAATTGATACAACTATCATAACGAATAAAGCCTGTTAAATCTAGTGATTAATCCGTGAAATTTTAATACCTATAGGTAAGCACCTGCAAAAATCTTTTGCAGGTGCTCAGAGTAGCTCTAACGTCTTGAAATCAATGAATGTTCATTTAAGCTAAACGTACTGCGTACACGCATCATCTGATCAATACGTTCTTCAGCTAATCGTTCTGCTGCTAATGCTGTGGAAATGTTATCACGTTTCGCAATTTCAAATACTTTATCCATCTGATCATAGATTTCATTGACTTTTTTCGTGGCACGGTCCTGATTATATCCGCTTAACTCATCAGCTACGTTAATCACCCCGCCAGAGTTCACTACGAAGTCTGGTGCATAGATAATATTTCTTTCTTTAAGCATAGCTGCATGTATCTCCATATCTTTCAGCTGGTTATTCGAAGATCCACACACTGCCTTAACTTTCAATTGCGGAATTGTCTCATCGTTTAGAACGGCACCTAATGCACAAGGTGCAAAGATATCAGCTTCAACAGAATAGATTTCCTCAGGCTTCACTGCTGTTGCTCCAAAGTCATTCACCGCTCTATCAATTGATTCCTGGAAGATATCTGTAACGATTAGTTTCGCACCTTCTTCGTGTAAATATTTACATAAAGTGTAAGACACATTTCCTACACCTTGTACAGAAATCGTCTTACCTGCTAAGCTGTCATCGCCAAATGCTTCTTTGGCCGTACGTTTCATCGCACGATATACCCCTAATGCTGTCATCGGGCTTGGATTACCGCTAGAGCCATAACTTTCTGATAATCCTACAACATAGTCAGTTTCTGCATATATCGTGTCCATATCTGTAACGGATGTACCGACATCTTCTGCAGTAATATAACGACCATTTAAACTTTGAATATAACGTCCTAACGCTCTGAACATCGCTTCAGACTTATCTTTCTTAGGATCTCCGATGACAACCGTCTTCGCACCACCTAGATTAAGTCCCGCTGCTGCATTCTTATACGTCATTCCACGAGCTAATCGAAGCGCATCTTCAATTGCTTCTTCTTCACTATTATATGGCCACATTCTGCATCCCCCAAGTGCAGGACCTAGCGTAGAATCATGTATTGCAATGATTGCTTTAAGACCGCTCGCCTTATCCTGACAGAATACAACCTGTTCATAATCGTATCGCTCCAATGTTTCAAATATCATTACTATTCCCCTTTTCAAATCAAAATATGTAACTGATTACATTTTTATTATAGTACTAATAAATAAATATTTCAATTTACGAAGTGTTATTAGATTGCAGCATATTTTTCGGCTATCAAATTGATACAATCATGTTATAATAACGATATATAAAAATGAAATTGGTGATGTTTTGAAAAAGGTTATTGCATTGATGGTGCTTGTCATTCCCATCTATTTAGCTGGATTAGGTATTAAATGGATGAGAGATGCACTTTTTGGTATTCTTGTGCCAGAACTCCATTATATTTGGCTACAATTTATTATTGGGTTTGTTTTGATGGTGCTTGGTGTTAGTTTTGTTGGTGGATATATACTGCACATCGAAAAGAAAAGTAAACGAGCACAGCAAAAGTTTCGTAAATAATTATATTCAAAAAATCGAGATGCTGTAAATTCAGCTCTCGATTTTCTTCATTCGTTTTAAATGCACTGCACGTTCAACTTCATCTGTAATAATACCGGTAATACTGCTGCTCATCCATGTCTTCAGATCTTTTTCTTTATTTACTGTATATACTCTCGCTGGAAGTTCATTATGTTCGAGTTCAACAAGATGATCAATCGTGATATGCTTTGCATTAGGATGAATGCTCTTTATTTTATGACTTGTTTTATAGTCCCAGGGTGACTTATGATATCTATCGAATAGCAAAGCAGTTTCGTATGATGAATCTAATGCTTCCATCTTTACTAAACTTTCAATATTAAAGCTCGATATGATAATCTGGTCAATAATATCATAACGTGTTAACAATTCATGTAATTTATCCTCTATCTTACCTGCTTCAGATTTAATTTCTATATTCAATAGCTTATTATGCTTTTTCACAATATCTAAAACATCGCTGAGCAGTGGTACTTTTTCATCGGTTACATTAAAGAGGCCTTTCTTAATGTTAAACTGCTGAATTTCATCAAATGACATTTCTGCAATTTTTCCTCGTCCAGTTGTCGTTCGGTTGATTGTATGATCATGAATCACAACTATCTGTTCATCCTTCGTCAGATGTATATCTAATTCGAAGCCATCTGCTCCATATTCAACTGCCTTGTTAAAGGCAAGTAATGAGTTTTCTGGGTATCTAGCGGAATAACCGCGATGTGCAAATATCATTACCACAACTATCCATCCTTCAAAAATTTAATAAGTTCACCTATTGTCGGCTTTACGTATCTGCCCTGCTCATTAAAAATTTGTTCTAATCCATTGCTCCATGCTTTTTCTATCGCATGGCGAATAGACCTTTCAACATTCGCCGGTTTAACTTGATGTAATTCAGCGATTTCAGGATACAACTTGATTGTCAGCTGAATCTTCTCATTCGGATGGCTATTTACGATATCAAGCGCATCCTTTAAATATCTCGTTCCTTTATGCTTATTATTAAAGCCTAGATTATTCAATAGCTGATCTGTATGATTAACAAAATCCATATTGCATATTTGATAAATTCTACTTATAAAATTATCAAAGTTAATCGGCTTAAGTATGAAATAATCGACACCTAACGACTGATATGCTCCCTATAAGGTAGACACTTAAAAAGTGAAAATTTTATAGGGAGTTTTTAATTTGAGAAACAAGAAAATTTCATTTGATAAA
>NZ_PPRM01000114.1 GCF_002902665.1 Macrococcoides caseolyticum | reverse complement strand
TAATAAATATATATATGAGGTCTAATTTAATGGAAGAAAACAATCAATTATATAACATAATGAATGATTTTATTGTTTCTTTAATTTCAATGAAGAAAATATCGGAAAAATATTATGAGTCCGATGATTTATTTAGAGCTTTTCAAATATTCGGGACTTCAGATAAAAATGCAGTAAGGTTTATTGTTGCTTATAAACAACTTCAGCTAAATGGTGAGAATGATGAGTCAATTAAAAAGTACGAAGGTTCCATCGAATCAGATACCAAACTGAAGCTATTTAATAATCAAATAATTATGCATGATAATCATATTAGGACAAAAAATCCATATATTAAGCTAATTTTGCATGAAATTAATGATGAATATAAGATGATTAAGCTAGAAATTGAACAAATGAAAAATAATCAAATAAGAAATTTAATTAGTTTATTAGAAAGTTTAGTTTCTAACTTAACTGTTAATTATATTCGAAGTGTAAGCAATCAAGAT
>NZ_PPRM01000113.1 GCF_002902665.1 Macrococcoides caseolyticum | reverse complement strand
ATATTAAATACCATTAGTATGTAGAACGTTATTTTTATTGAAGTACTATAAAGAGATCTAATAAAAATAATATAGATAATTAAAAAAACTAATGGCATAAATGAAAGAATGGTATATCCTTTTAACAAACAGAATAAGAATGATACCATAGGCAAAATTAGACAAAATAAATCAATTAATTTTTTTATGTTCATTTTTCAAAACCCTCAAAAATTTCTCTCTAAATAATTCATTATCCCTTGTAACTTTAACTAAGAACTTTTCTCTATTCACTACTTCATTTCTAAATTTTTCACTATTTATCCAAAAGTATAATTCATCTGCATAGTTTTTGTTAATTTCTTTGGAAAATCCTATACCTAATTTTGTAGCAATAGTAGATGTATATGTATCTGGTGTAACTAAAATTGGTTTCCATAATGCGACTGCATAATATAGTCGAATTGAAATAGCAGTAGTTAAAGCGATACTGTTTTTGCCATAATAATTATTTATAACATCAGCATCATTTAAAAAACTAATTGTATTTTTAGGTTCAAACCTTCCTGTAAAATTAACATTCATAATTTTTTCATCATCACAATATTTTTTTAGAGGTTCATAACCAACGCCGTGATAATTCAAAATAAATCTTTCATCATTAGCAAATACAGAAATTAGTCTTTTATTTTCTTTATAAAATCTTACATTTCCTATAAAGGAAATATTTATTGGTTTTTCAATTTTTAAATTATTATCTACAAAATTATTACTTATATTTACGATATCTTCATTTATAC
>NZ_PPRM01000112.1:1002-1622 GCF_002902665.1 Macrococcoides caseolyticum | reverse complement strand
ATAAAAGAGATTTTAGAAAAAAAATATGATTCCTTTTTATCATCCGAGTTTATTATTAATAAATCAAACCTACCATTAATTATAGGAATTAGTAAAAAAGCAATATTACTAAACAGTGTAAACACTCCATATTCTTCAGGAGTAAATAACCTGCTAATGATAGGTACTGTAATTACTAACAATATTTGAGATATAATTGAAGAACCTAGCATATATATACTATTTTTTTTCAAACTATTATTCATTAATCTTTTTTATCACTTTCGCAGGATTTCCAGCTATTATTTGATTGCCTTCTGTAAAACTTTTTGTAACAACACTGCCGGCCCCTATAATTGTTCTATCACCCAGATTTACACCCGGTAATATTATAGAATTCATTCCAATCCAACAATTTTTTCCTATTGTCACATCTTTACCAAGAGTATGTTTTTTTAAATCATTTATATCATGATTTGATGTAATTATTCCAACATAAGGAGCAATATAAGAACCTTTTCCAATTGAGATGATTCCATCAAAATTATTTAAATATAAACCCGGAGATTGAAAAATGTGTAAATCATTATTATCAAAAACTAAATTATTAATATTATGAACTTTTATTGTTGGATCACATG
>NZ_PPRM01000112.1:0-967 GCF_002902665.1 Macrococcoides caseolyticum | reverse complement strand
GCAATAAAGGGAAATTTAATAACCTGAAAATTTTTGTTTTCATAATTAATCTCAGTATATTTTTCATTTTAAAATCTCCTTCGAGGTTAATGATATTTTTATAAATCTACTAAATAAAAGTATAAGGATGAATGGAAATGCAAATAATGTAACTTGATTAATTATAGGTGGTGAACTTGAATAAATATTAAATGCTATTCTTAACACAATAAATCCTAATAAGTATTTTACATCTATATAGTTACTTTTTAAAAAAAGCAATTCAAACACTATACAGGCAATTATATTGATAGATGTTACTACAGGTGATAATAATACTCCAAAAAATATTGATCCATATCCTATACTAGAAAAAAGTTGTCCTGTATCAACACCTGGTCCGAATAGTACATGATTATATATTTGAGACATTAACAAAGAATCTGAATTAATTAATAAGCTACTTCCTATTACGGATCTAATATTATCATAAAAAAATTGGTAAAAATTGGTGTCAACATAATTAATTATATCTATATTAGCTGCTACTGTATGAATACCGTAAAAATAAGCTTGCAGTCTATCAGTCCATTGAAAGTCTCCATTTTCAAGGTTGTTTTGTATTGCTTCAGAATATCCCCCTTGGAATGCATAGAATTCTTTATATACAGTCATTCCTAACAAAACGAATAATCCCACAACTAATAATGAATAAGTAATAAATTTACCATGTTTTTTAAATAGACTTAGCAATAAAATAATAGTTATTATCAATGTGTATATTTGTAAACTACGGCGTTCACCAACGATAATACCAACATTAAACATACCTAAGCACAATGGAATTAAGATATAGATTAATTTCTGATTAACTTTATATAATCTATAATAAAAATTTGATACTACAATAAACAACAAGACGATAGAAATTAATACAAATTGTCTTAAAATCAATGTATTAAGATTAATATTTTCATCTAATCGTGAT
>NZ_PPRM01000111.1:4513-5011 GCF_002902665.1 Macrococcoides caseolyticum | reverse complement strand
ATTATATATACTATATGCATTAGCTAATGAATTAAACTTTTCTATCGATTTATTTTCCTAACATTATATTCTTTAATAATAATTAAAACTATTATGAAAAACACTAAAAAGGGAATAACATTATTAGATATTTCATACCATTCCCACACATTTCCTGTAGTTAAATAGCTCATTAAAAATTGAATGAGTATAATACTGAAAAATCCTCCTAAACCAGTGTAAACAAAATCTTTATTTGTTTTCATACTTAATAAACATTCCTTTATATTTTTATATATAATTATAAACACATTTGTTAAAATATCACAATTTTATTTTTTGAATATTAACTCCTCTTACATTACTTCTCTATGTTCTATAAAAGCTTCTGCCAATGCCTATATATGTTCCTTATACTTTAAACTTCTATCCTCCCGATACAATGTAAAAATTTGAATAGAAGCTAAATTACAATTATCATCTAATTTATCATTTTTATTAAAATACACTGGAATTAGA
>NZ_PPRM01000111.1:0-4493 GCF_002902665.1 Macrococcoides caseolyticum | reverse complement strand
GAATTTAAAGAACTCATATGTTAAAATGTAACTATTAAAGTTACATTTAAACAATGGATTATCATCAAAATGTTTATTATTGATTTACATGAACTTACTTATTGACGGAGGGATAAAATGAAAAATTATGATTTATTAATTTTAGGTTTTGGTAAAGGCGGTAAAACACTCGCAAAAGCAGCTTCATCTCTAGGAAAAAAAGTGGCAGTTGTTGAGCAGTCAAAAAAAATGTATGGTGGCACATGTATTAATATTGGATGTATACCATCTAAAACATTGGTACACGAAGGTTTACATCATAAATCATTCAATCAGGCATTTGAGCGCAAGGACGAAGTTGTATCTGCTCTTAATGAAAAAAATTATCATAATTTAGCAGATGATGAAAATATAACAATATTAGATTATACGGCTAAATTTAAATCCAATACTGAAGTATATTTATTAGATAATCAAGATAACGTTGTAGATACATTAACAGCAGACAAGATTGTCATAAATACTGGTGCAACCCCTGTTATTCCTGATATTCAGGGGATTAAAGAATCGAAATACTTATATGATTCCACAGGAATTATGAATCTAAGCAAACAACCGAAACGACTCATCATTATCGGTGGCGGCTATATTTCATTGGAATTTGCTTCTATGTTTTCTAATTTCGGCACAGAAGTTACCGTGTTAGAAGCTAGTGACAAACTAATGGTAAAAGAAGATGAGGAAATCGTCTCACATGTAATTAAAGATTTAGAGGATAAGGGTATAAAATTCGAGCTTAGTGTTCAAACCACAAAATTTGAAGATAAAGATAATTATACAGTCGTCAAAACAAACAAAGGAGACTTTGAAGCTGATGCGGTACTGCTTGCAGTTGGCAGAACACCAAACACAGATTTAAATTTAGAAAATACAGATATTACATTAGGAGAACGCGGAGAAATAAAAGTTAACAGTCAGTTACAAACATCTGTTGAAGATATCTATGCTATTGGAGATGTTAAAGGTGGAATGCAATTCACTTATATTTCACTAGATGATTTTAGAATTGTTAAAGATAAATTATACGGTACAGGTACCCGTACTACTGAAAATAGAGGTGCTGTACCTTATACTGTATTTATAGATCCACCTCTATCTCGTGTGGGATTAACTGCTAAAGAAGCAAAGGATAGAGGCTATAATATTAAAGTAGGCAGACTTCCAGTAAATAGTATACCGCGCCATAAAGTTAACGATGATGCTAGAGGTTTGTTCAAAGTTGTGATAGATGAAACAACTAATAAAATACTTGGCGCTACATTATACGGTTCTCAATCCGAGGAGATCATTAATATAATAAAGTTAGCAATTGATCAAAACATTGATTATTCAATTTTACGAGATAATATATATACTCACCCAACCATGATTGAGTCGTTTAATGATCTATTCAATGTCTAATTTATAATTGATTATCAAATCAATAGCATCAAAAATTTCCATTTCCTGAACAAGTGTTATGATGAATCCTCTACGCTTAATCACAGGATTTTCCCGTGGAAATATATTATTTAAATGTATATAGCGTTAAATGAAAAAAAGAGGTGGCTTTTATCAATCAACAGTTTAATATAGCTATTCATGTATTAGTATTTCTAGGTAAACATAGTAATGAACAGTTCTCGAGCCTGGAGCTATGTGAATCAGTCTGCGTACACCCTGTTCAGTTACGCAAGGTGATGCGTTTATTAAGTTCTAACAAATTAGTAGAAACAAGATACGGTAAAAAAGGTGGGTATAGAGCTATAGATGATTGTTTAAATATATCCTTAGCTAAATTATTCATGATATTTAGAGATGTAGATAATGACGCTCGTATTTTTACTGGAAAAGAAGATAGTGACTGTAAGATATCAAGAAGTATGAGAAAAACAATGTATAATTTTTCTGTAAAAGAATACGATCTATTAAAAGAATATTACAAAAATATTTGTATAGGAGATGTATTAGCAAATATCAATGAGGATAATACTAATGAAAAAAAGAATTTAATCCATAGTTAATTGACTAAATTCTATAGAGTTAACCCCAATGGTCTCGTAGTTTGTCATATAATATAATTTTAGTGCGATATAAACACACTAAAATTATGAATAAAAATTACACAAAAACTCTTGACCTTTTTTGACTAATTTGATATAAATATAAGTGTAAGATATATAGTTTGTTTAGGAGGTGATGATATGACATTAAATCTTAATCAAATTAATCATCAAGGCGGTGCACAAACGCACAAACGGTGTTAGTTTTAAACATGCATTGAATGATTCTATGGATTTTGTTGAGTTTGAAACACATAATAGCTGGAATGAGTACCTCAAATCTTTGGAACTGATTAAATCAATTAATTTAAAAGCAAAATAAAAAATTACAAGGAGTGGTTTTCTATGGCTTATGAATTAGATCGTTTTAATAACAGTTTATTAGATATGACACCAAGCTCATTATTCAGAGATTTTAGCAAGCAATTCTTTAATACTCTACCAGATATGCAAAGTATGAAGACTGACATCGAAGAAAAAGATGATCGATATGAAATGACAGTCGAATTACCTGGTTACACAAAGGACTCACTTGATATTTCGTATAATAATGGTTATCTAACAATCAAAGCAGAAAATAACATCATAAATGAATCAACAGATGACGAAGGTAAGATGATCCAACAAGAAAGATCGTACAGCAACATGCAACGTGCGTATGCACTAAGTAATGTCGATAGCGACAATATCCAAGCTTCCTTTAAAGACGGTGTTTTAAAAATAACATTACCTAAAATAGAAAAGACTATTAAAAAGTCCATTGAAATTAAAGAAGGATAGTTTTTAAAGGAAGTTTGGTTGAAATAACATGTAAACATCACCGAGAACATAATTCTCGGTGATGTTTTTTTGTATACAATTTCTAGATAACTATATTCCTCTTGTGGCTATAGCTAAGGATAGATAATAACTGCTGCTTAGCGAATTCACTTAGTCTCCTACCCTACTTAAAACTAAACCGCACCATCCAGGAAAGCAGTGATAAACAGCTCCCCTTTACGCGTTACAGCGATCCGCATAGACGGAGATAGTTCTGTACCGATGAAATAATCGATGCGGAGTTCAATCATACACAGTTCAACAAGCAAGTTGATGAGTTCAATATCCATCGGTGCATTGAAGTAATTACGATGTACATTGGATTTCATTTCAATCAATAGCATATGTATGTGATGCAGCGTATCGTCCATGGATGACCTCCTGATCTATGGTGTAATTTTATAATATTTCGAATGTAGAAATATGAGTCAGAAGTTGCGAATTTGGAAAGTTTTCACATAGCGACCTGCATGCACGGTACAATAAATAATTAAGATTAAAAATACGAAAACAATAAACCCTATATTATATAACAAATGAAGTGTATTGCGTCATTTATTGCCAACATCGCAACTATCCCCAAACACATAATAAATATTGATACTTTCACGTAAAGTGAAGGTGATCAGATGGACAATATTACAGTTGCTGAGGCACTGAGATGGCATAGAGAGAATCTGGATTATAGCGCGAAGGAAGTTGCCGCGCATATCAATGTGACCCCGTCAATCTATTCGAAGATTGAAAGCGGCAATCGCATCGTGACAGTCCCAGAGTTTAAGCGTATAGCAGAATTATTCGGTATGACGATGGATGAACTATGTGTGATACCAAGCA
Source organism: Macrococcoides caseolyticum (assembly GCF_002902665.1). Lineage (GTDB taxonomy): Bacteria > Bacillota > Bacilli > Staphylococcales > Staphylococcaceae > Macrococcoides > Macrococcoides caseolyticum. Next base: position 756 of record NZ_PPRM01000111.1, on the reverse strand, counting down.
GAAAGAAGAGACAGTCCTAGGACTGTCTCTTCACTGTTTTTTCGATGATTAGAATGATGAAATCGATAAGGTGGAAGAAAATTGTGGTAAGTGGTTGCATGCCACACCTCCTCTTATAATCAAGTAATTTTCATATACCTATTTAGTGTTGTAAAACAGTTCTAAATCTTTGTATTTGATATCTACATTAAATGATTCTATTTTCTCATGTCTTTCTTTATAAAATTTTTGGACCATTTCACTTTTGTCTGATTTAACACCATAGTGAATTCTGCGATGACAATTAGGGCACAAGCATATTATATTATCAGCAAAGTCAATATTGTACTCGAACAATCCTTGAGTCGCCATTGGGATTAAGTGATGTGCTTCAATATAAGGATTATTATCAAAATTGTTTACAAATGTCACATGCTTATTATCATATTCACATATATAATCAGCAGAAATTTTCGCTTTTCTAACTTCTAACAAATTTCTTCGATATCTCTTTATATTATTAACAGTAACTGGTTCAGGTCTTTTTTCAGGTCTTTTAACATCATTTTCAATAAACAGTTTTGAATTATTAACAGTGTTTTGCTTGGAATCAATTAACTGTTCACTTAAGTTATCAATCTCTGTTTCTTGATCTATTAATATCTGAGATACAAAAGATAGATAATAATTTATTGAGGATTTAGGAAAATAAGATTCTGATTTATTATATGCTTTATAAGTTTCTAAATATGATAAATTTTCTACTAACTTAAAAGT
>NZ_PPRM01000110.1 GCF_002902665.1 Macrococcoides caseolyticum | reverse complement strand
TTGCTTGAGGCAATCACTCTTGGGAGTGAACTTAATCACTCAAATTATTGGAATTAACGTTGACATATTGTCATTCAGTTTTCAATGTTCATCTTTAAATAATAATGGTGGAGACTAGCGGGATCGAACCGCTGACCTCCTGCGTGCAAAGCAGGCGCTCTCCCAGCTGAGCTAAGCCCCCATATTAAGTAAGTCGGGAAGACAGGATTCGAACCTGCGACCCCTTGGTCCCAAACCAAGTGCTCTACCAAGCTGAGCTACTTCCCGTAGCTAATAAAAATGGCGCGCCCGAGAGGAGTCGAACCCCTAACCTTTTGATCCGTAGTCAAACGCTCTATCCAATTGAGCTACGGGCGCATATTAAAGATTAAATGGTGCCGAGGACCGGAATCGAACCGGTACGGTAATCACTTACCGCAGGATTTTAAGTCCTGTGCGTCTGCCAGTTCCGCCACCCCGGCATTTAATTTCTCCAATGGAGCGAAAGACGGGATTCGAACCCGCGACCCCAACCTTGGCAAGGTTGTATTCTACCACTGAACTACTTTCGCACATTTATTAAAATAATTATGAGCCATAGAGGATTCGAACCTCTGACCCTTTGATTAAAAGTCAAATGCTCTACCAACTGAGCTAATGGCTCAAAAATGGTGCCGGAAAAAGGA
>NZ_PPRM01000109.1:1741-3575 GCF_002902665.1 Macrococcoides caseolyticum | reverse complement strand
AGTGATAAAGAAAGTATGATTACTAGTGGATTATTTGACTATTATAGATTGTATAAATAAGTTAAGAAATCTAATATATTATTTGTGTAGAATTCGATGATAAGAACATATTTTAAATGTGTATCACCACTGTAAGCAAAAACTTTAATTAAAAATAAAAAGCGGCATTAGTACTTTCAAAATACACAATCAATAATGTAAATAATGTTAATACAGATAATAATGTTTTTATGGTGCCTTATCATAAATATATCTTTTAACTGCCGTAACGATTTGTGACGTCATCTAATATTCTAAATTTGTAAGGTAGTTAATGCTTTCTAGGAAATTGAATAAGCTAATGCGTAAACAATCCTTACTCTTTGGACTAAACCCATAAATATAATAAATATCATTAATTTACCAGGAAAATGACCAACAGATGAACACAAAAAATACATTAGATACATTGTTGTTGTAGTACCTAAACATAAAAGTTACTATCTCGGGTAATCCAGCATTATCAAAACGGTATACCAATTACCACCACACTAAAGTAAATATTTAAATATTAATTACTTTTAGCAAAATAATTTATAAATTAGCTAGCGAAGAGTTAATCTACGAGACAATACTAAAATACAAAATTTCCGAGAAATCATGGGAAAATAAGTTAAAGGTATTATAAAAATTAGAAATCGTTACCCGTAAAGTGACCAACAAATACACTGTTATAAATGTTGTTAATTGGGGGTTTTATTAATCTAAAGAAAATCAAAGTGCCCAACTAAACGACCAACAGATGGCCAACAAGCGACCAGCAGATGACCAACAGATGACCACAGACAACAATGTTAAACAAAGTAAACAATGTATAACATTGTTGTTGTAGTACCTAAACATAAAAGTGATCATGTCGAAGTAATCCAGCATTATCAAAACGGTATACCAATTACCACCACACTAAAGTAAATATTTAAAATTTAATTACTTTTAGCAGAATAATTTATAAATTAGCAAGTGAAGAGTTAAATCATAAAACACCGCCGAAATATAAAATTTCCGAAAAATCATGAGAAAACAAGCTAAAGGTATTAGAAAAACTAGAAATTATTACCCGTAAAACTACCAACAGATTTACTGTAATAAACGTTATAAATTGGGGGTTTTATCAAACTAAAGATAATCAAAGTTACCCACCAACTTACCAACGGATTACCAACAGATTACCAACAGCTTGCCACAGACAACAATGTTAAACAAAGTAAAACAATGTATAACAATGTTGTTGTAGTGGCTAATCCTAAAAATGACTATGTGTGAGTAATCCAGCATTATCAAAACGGTATACCAATTACCACCACACTAAAGTAAATATTTAAAATTTAATTACTTTTATCAAAATAATTTATAAATCAATCACAAAAAAGACACTAAAGAAACACATCAAAACATTGTCAATTATGACATTCTCCAAAGTGTAGGTTTAGAAAAGAGACACCAAAAATACACAGAAAGAAAACGAAAAAGAAACAGAAAAAAATCAGAAAGAAACAAACAATAATATAAATAAATTAAATAATATAAATAATGTTGTTGTAGTGCCTAATCACAAAAGTAACTTTAAGCTGCACTAAAGATTAATGAGTTCAGCTTATCAAGCTTATGTACCTGGTCAAAGATCATTTATAGAATTAGAGAAAGCAGATTAAACCACAACAACAATAAATAATCTTGCATAAGTGCAAAAAATAAGAAGTATGATTATAAATATATTCAAAACAAATTAAGCGTAAACAATCCTTACGCTTTTTGAAATAATAGGTTTATCGACTTAACATTATCTTTACCAGGA
>NZ_PPRM01000109.1:0-1720 GCF_002902665.1 Macrococcoides caseolyticum | reverse complement strand
ATTAATAAATGAGCTATACCAATAATATATAAAAATCACTTTTTAGATATTTAAAAATAATATGAATAAAAGGAGTTGATATTTATGTGGTGTGAAGCATTTGAAGATAAAAATGGAGTTACCAAGTACCGCTTCTACGAGAAATATAAAGATCCCCTCTCTGAAAAATGGCGACGTGTGTCTGTAGTCATGAATAAAGACACTAAACCCTCACAGAAAGAAGCTATGAAGCGTTTAGATGAGAAGATAAATGAAAAGATAGGTAATACTGCTAGTAAATCACTGAATAGCTTAACCGTTCATAATGCTTGTGATGAATGGCTTGAAATATATACAAATACATCAGGAGCAAAAAGAACAACAATCCTGGAAAAGAAAAGTATTATAAAAGCTATTAAATTAAAAGTTCCTGAAGATGATTTAATAAAGAATTATAAATATAAGCAAGTACAAGATATATTCATAGCCTGGAATAAAGAAGATAGAAGTAAATCAGCAATGACAAGTTATAAATCGGTACTGAATCGAGTATTTAAGCATGTATCAGTTGTATATGGTCTTACAGATATAAGTTTCTTGTCTGATATTGTAGTTCCTAATAAGGCTAAATCTTTAAAGGACATAGAAAGTAAGCGAAATAATTATCTTGAAATAGACGAGTTAAAATTACTCATTAATGCTATGCATGATTTAAACGCACAGAGACGCATTTCAACGAGAAAGAGAAATGATATGATAATTCCCCTTACAATTGAATTTCAAGCGCTAAATGGCATGCGTATTGCCGAATTATTAGCAATTGAAAAGAGTAATATAGACTTTAAAAATAAAAAGCTATTAATAAATGGATCTATTATTTGGGAGACTAACAAAAAAGATGGTACTTTTGGGGTGAAAGACACAACAAAAAACGAAGGAAGTTATAGAACTATCTCACTATCTGATAGAAGTATTCAAATTTTAAAAACAATTATCCTGGAAAATAAGAAATCAGCACAATGGGAAGAAGATTATATAGATCGTGGCTTTGTTTTCACTAATACTTACGGTAACCCAATTCATACTAAGAAAATTAACGAGAAATTGGCTACTACAGTCGATTTTATTAATTCTAATGATAAATACTCTAAAAAAATAAAGAAGCGTATAACAACGCATACTCTCCGACATACCCATATATCTACTTTATCACAAATCGGTGTTTCTCTTAAAGCTATAATGGAACGTGTTGGCCATACAGATCATAAAACTACTTTACAAGTATATTCACATGTTACCGCTCAAATGGATAAAGACATGATAACTAAATTAAATGCTATAAGTTTATAAAGCTGTCTGAATACATTTTTCTGACAGCTTTTTAATATACTTTAATTATCTGTAGTTATAGTTTTTTTGAATATAGAATTGTAAACTTTTTATTAACTTTTTAATACTGCAAGTTAACAAATGAATTAAAAGTTCCAGGTATTATAATATAATGTTTCAATATTAATCAGCGATATTTTTTAATAAACCTTACTTATTTAATACATAAATAAGATATTCTCAGTTATAGCTAATATTGATAAATATATGATTATAAAGTTGAAAATCATATATAAATACAATTAAAAACCAACAGATAAATAAGTTTATAAAGAGGATAATTTTTACCTTAACTAATTATTTTTTATGCTTCAATTCCTATGTGACTAAGATAATTGATGCTATATTACTT
>NZ_PPRM01000108.1 GCF_002902665.1 Macrococcoides caseolyticum | reverse complement strand
GCAGAGTAATTATTTCTTATGTTAATTAAATTTTGTTTAATTTTATTTAAATCGTCAAGCATAGGTATATAGAATGTATTTCTCAAAGTTTGTAATTTATCGGACATTTCTTTTGGTATGTCATTATTGAATATAGAATATAGTTTTTTGAAAACATCTCCATGATAATAATCAATCATAAATAAATCTCTAAAATATGCTTGAGAGTCTTTGTACAGTTTTATGTAATCATCAGGTTTAACATTTACGTTTAAGGACTGTTTATTTAAAGTGACATACCTACCGAGAATATTAGGCATTTGATTAAGCGTATTATATTCTTTTTCTTCTTCAAAAAGCCCGTCATTAAAATTAAAGCTTTTAATAAAACTAAAATCATAAATAATATCTATATTTTTTATTTCTTTGTTTTCAAGGACTTTTTTAATAATGGCACTACTATTTGAGTGTTTTTTTAATAACTCTGTATCTTTTTCTTTCAATTTTTCAATAACAGCCCGTCCACTAT
>NZ_PPRM01000107.1 GCF_002902665.1 Macrococcoides caseolyticum | reverse complement strand
AGAAAAAAATGTCCACGCTAAAATGTCCACGCTTAATCAAGTGATTAAGACCGGGAAAGAGCTGTCACAACAGGCGTTACAACATGTTCATGCAAAAAAGGAAACTATATTCTTTTTAAATCTATTAAATATCTTTTTAAGTAACAGAAAACGTTCTGTAAAAAAACAGTCTAAAGTTTTATATCACAACATTAAAAACTCAGATATCCGTGTCAAACC
>NZ_PPRM01000106.1 GCF_002902665.1 Macrococcoides caseolyticum | reverse complement strand
ACTCCTTATGTTTTCTTTGGTCGGAAATACATATTGAGTTTAGCACAGAAGGCTTTTTTAGTTGTCTAGCTTAATTTTACAATCGACGTTTAGAAAATTCTATTTCATTTGAGGAAATAAAAAATTCTGAATTAATTCCACCGACTGAAGTTTTAACTTCTATAAATATATCGTTTCCTTGTTCATCCTTCGCTTTAATGTCATAACCTGCTCCATCCCCTTCATATTTAGCAGTATGAAAAATGGAATCAGCTAATTCTTTTTGACCTTTTTCTACTAAAGATTCATATAAATATTTTATTACTAATTTTTCACCCGCATCACCGATGTTCTTATTTTTAGTGTTAATTTCATCAAAATCAATTTTTCTTGGTGTAAAATCATTTTTTTGTATATTGAAATTTTCACGATTTTTTTTTGGAAGATTAGTTTTAATAATCTGATCTACAGCTTTTATAGTC
>NZ_PPRM01000105.1 GCF_002902665.1 Macrococcoides caseolyticum | reverse complement strand
GAGATTGAAACGATCAAGACAGACAATTTATAACGTAATAAATGCACTTAAGACAGGTATAACTGCACTGGAATATTACCAAGAGTATAAGCGAAGAAAATCAAATTGTGGCAGACATAGAATAGTACTTCCAGAAAATCAGTCAGCTTATATTCGAGAAAAAGTAGCCGATGGCTGGACGCCTGACACCATTATTGGCAGAGGTGAACACCCGATTGATTGTTCTGTAAAAACTCTTTATAGAATGTTTAAGGAAAACGTCTTTTCGGTACAATCTTTACCTATGAAAGGTAGAAGGAAGCCAAATGGTCATTGTGAAAAAAGAGGTAGACAAGCTTTCAAAAGACACATTTCTGAAAGAATAGAAGAATTTCCTTTCTTCTTTCAAGAATTTGGTCATCTTGAAGGTGACACTATCATTGGCCGTAATCATGGGAGTGCTGTCATAACCTTAGTAGAAAG
>NZ_PPRM01000011.1 GCF_002902665.1 Macrococcoides caseolyticum | reverse complement strand
GGGTAACGATAGAGAATAAAAGAATATATTTTATTATTAAAAAAACTTTTAGGCTTACCTAAAGTTATGGTATATTATTGTATAAGGAGATGATAATATGAATAAAAGTCTGGAAGAAATAAATGGTAAGGTGTCTTTTGATAGTGAGGCACATGGCATCAAGAAAATGATTATGTATTTGGGACCAGGGCTGTTGGTAGCCGTCGGTTATATGGATCCAGGAAACTGGATCACATCAATGGCAGGGGGTGCACAGTTTGGGTATACGCTGCTCTTTGTCATACTGTTATCCAGTCTGTCAGCGATGCTCTTGCAAAGTATGTGCGCGCGTCTTGGGATTGCTAGTGGTATGGACCTCGCTCAGGTTACCAAGCATATGAGCAATAAGCCTGTGTCCATCGCTGCATGGGTTGTTACAGAGCTTGCAATTATGGCGACAGATATTGCGGAGATCATCGGTAGTGCAATTGCTTTAAATCTGCTGTTCAACATTCCTCTAGTTATCGGAGTAACGATTACTGTTGTAGATGTCTTGCTGCTACTTGTCATCATCAAGCTGGGTTTCAGGAAGATAGAAGCTATTGTTGGTGTTTTAGTATTCACGGTCTTATTTATCTTTATGTTTGAAGTATATTTTTCTTCACCTGAATGGAGAGACGTGCTGGAAGGATTTCTGCCAAGTACAACTATCGCTACAAACAGTAACCTGCTATATCTTGCTCTTGGAATCATCGGTGCAACCATCATGCCCCATAATCTTTATCTGCACTCATCTATCGTGCAGTCTCGGAACTATATACGTGATAATGTTGCTAAGAAGAAAGAGGCTATTTGGTATGCAGTGATCGACTCACATATTCAGTTGACGATTGCTTTTGTAATCAACTGTCTTATATTGATACTTGGGGCTTCGTTATTCTATGGCAACGGGGAAGAACTCGGCAGATTCTATGATCTATATAATGCGCTAAAGGCATCGACATTCACAGGTGCAGTGGGCGGTGCATTGATGAGTACATTATTCGCTATAGCATTGTTAGCTTCGGGTCAGAACTCGACAATTACAGGAACATTATCAGGTCAGATAGTTATGGAAGGGTTCCTTAACATAAAGATACCGCAGTGGGCAAGACGACTGATTACAAGGATGATTGCTGTAATTCCTGTTTTCCTATGCTTGTGGTTGTATGGTTCAAGTGCAACAAAGATTGAAGATTTGTTGATTTTTACACAAGTATTCTTAAGTCTTGCGCTACCATTCAGCATTATTCCATTAACGTTAGCAACAAGCAACAAAAAGATCATGGGAGAAGCGTTCGTCAATAAAACATGGGTGAATGTCATCGCCTGGCTGTTAACAGTAATCCTTAGCGTACTGAATATGTATTTGATTGTAGAGACGGTAAAAGAATTTTTATAATAATAATGATGTAAAAATTATATAATTGAATACGGCACTGTTAAAAATGGATATAATATACTTAGTTAAAAACTACAAATTAAAATTTAGAGCGTAGTGGATAGTATGAGTTTCTCAATGAACTTCAGAGTATTAATTATCTAATAAAAGTAATGAAGTTGGTGATAATTTTATATTAAACATAAATTGAATCATTTAATATAAACAAGAAATAACCTAGGTATTGATATGTTCAATACCTAGGTTATTTCTTGTGTTTTTATTGTCTATCACTCCATCCTACCGAGCACTACTTCCCCAAGTGACTTCGCACAGATCATCATCGACTCTTCATTAATTTCAAACTTCGGATGATGGTTTGGATATGGATCTGCTATTCCTTCAGGTTTAGCACCGACGATGTAGAAGGTTCCTGGTGTTTGCTTTAAGTAATAAGCAAAATCTTCTGATCCGGAGAGTGTATCGCCTTCAACGACTTCATTAAAGTAGCTGCCTTCACTTTGTTTAAGAATATCTCTAACTGCACGTGTTTGTTCAACGTGGTTATAGAGTACGGGGTAGTTAAAGTGATAGTCTAAATCAACTGTAACACCGAATGCTTTCTCCAGCCCTTCGACTTGGTTTTTAATGGCTGCATACGCTATGTCTTTTGATGGTTCGTCGAGATAACGTGTCGTTCCTTTTAATACGCCTTTGCCTTGAATGACGTTGTGCGTCCCTGGTGCTTCGAATGCGCCGATGGTTACGACGACTGAATTTTTAGGGTCTGTACAACGTGATACGACGGTTTGTAGTTGTGTGACAAAGTAAGAAGCGGCAACGATGGCATCCTTTGTATTCTGAGGCATTGCAGCATGGCCGCCTTTTCCTTGAATGACGATATCGAAGGTTGAAGAACCTGCATATGTCTCTGCTTCATGTATTTCAATCTTCCCTTGATCAACGAAAGGAAAGACATGGATGCCATAGACCTCGTCGAGATTATCCAGGATGCCTGATGCTACGATATCTCTTGCACCACCTGGCGGCTTCTCTTCAGCATGCTGATGGATGATGCGGATTGTCCCAGATAACTCATCTTTCATCTCAATCAGTGCATCGGCAAGTGTTAATAAGTACGCAGTGTGGGCATCATGACCACAAGCGTGCATTAATCCGTCACGCGTTGATTTATATGCTAAGCCCGTTTCTTCATGTACCGGCAGTGCATCAAAGTCTGCGCGTAACCCGATAATCTTCCCTGGATTCCCACTTTCAATATCAACAATGACTGCAGTGCCGCCACCAACATTGGTGTGTACTGTGACATCCTTTCCTTTATAGAAGTTCTCGATAAATGCAGCAGTTTCATGCTCCTCGAATGATAATTCAGGATGAGCATGCAAATGACGTCTGATCTCAATCATTCGATCCTGTTTTTCATCTAGCTTCTTGAATAATGTGTCTTTGAGTGTCATATTGTATCTCCTCTCATTTTTCTTAAATATATCAGATTTAAGTTATGAAATGTTGCTGAGTAAGTATATCGGCATCTGCTGCTATCAATATAAGATTAAGTGAAGCATAGTTTTCATTTTTTAATAGATATGAGTCCCTTGTTGACGATAAATAGATTCACTAAATAATCAGTGGATTTATTTTCATAATAGCTTAAACTTTTTGTAAAGGCTTTCTTTACGAATTGTGTCTAGTTTGTTAAGATTGTAAAGATAATGTAAATATAGAAAATGGGAGGAAATTTATGTTAAAGTTTTTACAACCTGCGCCTAAAGCACAGCCTTTAGATCGCAAAGAAGTTGATGCAGAGTACAAGAAGTTACGTCTGCAGGTCTTTATCGGAATCTTTATTGGTTACGCAGCTTACTATCTGTTAAGAAAGAATTTCTCGCTTGCGATGCCAGCACTTATTGAACAGGGGTTCACAAAGACCGATCTTGGTTTCGCGTTATCAGCGGTATCTATTGCATACGGTATTAGTAAATTTGTGATGGGAACGGTATCGGACAGGAGTCACGCCAGAAACTTCATGGTGCTTGGTCTTGTACTGACAGCAATCGTCAACTTGCTGCTTGGTTTTGTTCCGTTCTTTACCTCTTCGATTGCTATTATGTTTGTCTTATTATTCTTGAATGGATGGTTCCAGGGTATGGGCTGGCCGCCTGCTGGAAGAACATTAGTCCATTGGTTCAGTGTATCTGAGCGTGGAAGTAAAACAGCACTATGGAACGTTGCACATAACGTAGGTGGTGGAGTGATGGCACCGCTTGCTGTATTTGGTATCACACTGTTTACAACATACAACTTTGGCTATCTAAAAGGTTTTGAAGGTGCGTTTATCTTCCCGGCACTGATTGCCTTAGTATGTGCTGCAATAACGTTCTATTTCATGAAGGATACACCTCAATCACAAGGATTACCACCGATTGAAGTATATAAGGATGATTATCCGAATAAGGCACATGAGACATTGGAAGAAGAATTAACGACGAAAGAGATTCTCTTCAAATATGTACTGAATAACAAGTGGGTCTGGATGATCGCAATCGCTAATATCTTTGTCTACTTCGTAAGATATGGTGTATTAGACTGGGCACCGACGTATCTTAATGAAGAGAAAGGATTTCAGCTTAACGAATCCAGCTGGTCTTACTTCTTATATGAATGGGCAGGTATTCCTGGGACCTTATTGTGTGGCTGGTTATCAGATAAAGTATTCAAAGGGCGTCGTGGTCCAGCAGGATTTATCTTTATGATCGGCGTAACGATTGCAGTAATCGTCTACTGGCTGAACCCTGCAGGCAACCCGTGGATCGATAATATTGCACTGATTACTATCGGGTTCTTGATCTATGGACCGGTAATGCTGATTGGCTTACAGGCACTGGATTATGTACCGAAAAAAGCAGCAGGGACAGCAGCAGGACTTACTGGATTGTTCGGTTACCTGGCTGGTGCGGTGATGGCGAATATCCTGATGGGAGCAATTGTTGATAACTTCGGCTGGGATGCTGGATTTATGCTATTGGTCGGAGCTTCTGTGCTTGCGACATTAAGCTTTACCTTCACGTGGAACGTGCGTGGACAAGAAGTAATTAAATAGGAGGAAAATGCATAGAGTATTCTATGCATTTTTTTTATAATACAGGTAAGGAGGTGTGGAGAATGCTGAAGCTAGAACATATCAGTAAACGTTATAGAGAAGATTATGTGCTCAAGGATATCTCATGTGATGTGCAGCTTGGTGAGTTCTTTGTCCTTGTCGGCCCGGGTGGCTGTGGGAAGAGTACGCTGCTAAACATGATTGCGGGTCTTGAGGATATCACAGAGGGTGAACTCTATATTGACGGGCAGCTTGCAAATCATCTGCATCCGAAAGCACGTTCATTGTCGATGGTGTTTCAGAACTATGCGTTATATCCGCACATGACGGTTGAGAAGAATATTCTGTTTACGCTAGAGAATCGTAAGGTACCTAAAGCGGTGCGTTATGACAGGATGTTAGAAGCGGCGAAGCTTGTTGGGTTAGAAGATTATTTGAAGAAGAAACCCGGCGAACTATCTGGTGGCCAGTGTCAGCGTGTGGCATTAGCGCGTGCCATCGCCAGTGAATCGAAGCTGTGCTTAATGGACGAACCGTTATCTAACCTGGATGCCAAGCTGCGTAGTCAGATGCGTGTCGAGTTACGACAGTTACAGCAGCGCCTCGGTATGACGATGATTTATGTAACGCATGACCAGGTTGAGGCGATGACGATGAGTGATCGTATTATGGTCTTGAATGAAGGGCAAGTACAGCAGATTGGCACCCCGCTTGAAATCTATAATGAGCCAAACAATAAGTTCGTTGCGAGTTTTATAGGATCTCCTGCGATGAATATTGTACGCGGTGATGTAGTGGATGGTATGGTGCAGTTCGGTGACTTCAATCTACCAATTAACATGCCGGTTGCTGATGGTACGATAGAGGTAGGGTTCAGACCCGAAGATGTGACACGGGATTCATTAGGGACATCCGTTACTGTAACGGCATGTGAGATGTTAGGAGATACGACGGTCGTCACCTTCATGGTCAATGGCGCGCAATGTATTGCTAAGTTTTCAGAGCAGCTGACGCTTGCAATCGGTGATGAGATTCGCATCTCGATCAATGATAAGAAAGTGAGATATTTTGATTCTGAAAGTGGAATAGTGATTAAATAAACGGGCAATCGCCGTTTATTTTTTTGGGATGATTGTTAACTTATATTAATAATTAGTTTACAATATAATAGTGCAGTTATATTATAAAAGTATACAGGGGGGATTTTATGTTAGCACAACGTATTATTAATGGAGAAAATATTTCAAAAGAAGAAGCATTATCATTATTTGTTGATAATAATATAGATACATATGACTTACTGCATGAAGCATATCAAGTGCGTAAATATTATTATGGTCGTAAGGTGAAACTGAATATGATTCTTAATGCGAAGAGTGGAATTTGTCCAGAGGACTGTGGTTATTGCGGACAATCGAAACTAATGAAGAATAAAGACAAATATTTACTGGTTGATAGTGAACAGATTAAATCAGGTGCAGATTTCTGTGCGACACATGACATCAGCACTTATTGTATCGTTATGAGTGGACGAGGGCCAAGCGATAAAGAGGTTGAGCATATTGCAGATACTGTTGAATCAATTAAACATGAACATCCGCAGCTTAAGATTTGTGCTTGTCTCGGTCTGACGAATGACGAACAAGCGAAGAAGCTGAAATCGGCTGGCGTAGACCGTTATAATCACAATATTAATACGAGTGAAAATTATCATGATGAAGTCGTAACGACACATACATATCAAGACCGTGTCGATACCATTGAAATCATGAAAGCCAATAACATCTCGCCATGTTCAGGTGTAATATGTGGGATGGGTGAGACAGATGAGGATATTATTGATATGGCATTAGCGCTTCGAGCGATAGACGCAGATAGTATCCCGGTAAACTTCCTTCACCCTGTGAAGGGGACGAAGTTCGGTAATGAAGATAACTTAACACCAGAACGCTGTTTAAGAATATTATCGATGTTCAGATTGATTAATCCATCGAAAGAAATCCGCATTGCTGGGGGTAGAGAAGTGAATTTAAGAACATTACAACCCCTTGCGATGCAGGCAGCAAACTCCATCTTTGTAGGAGATTATCTGATTACCAATGGACAGCCGAATGAACTTGATTATAAGATGCTGGAAGATCTAGGGTTTGAGATTGATATAAATGAATCTGAAGTAAATGAAGCAGCACTCAAAATTTGAGTGCTGCTTTATTCACTACTATTATGGATCAACGCAAATGGATAGACTTTATCAGCGCTTTCTAGCAGCTGTGATGCAATAACGGTCATCGTCCATCTGGAATTTACGACGTCGTCTATAAGCAGTATGTTCTTACCTGCGAGTTGCTCATGATTGACGATATGAATCGTGTCTTTAATATTTTGTTCCTGCATCATAGAATTTTTCATTTCTCTTTGTAATGCGCCAGGACGTATCTTTTCCACAGCTTCGATGTAGTCGATGTTAAAACTTTGAGCAAGCTGCTTGGCCAATGTTTTGACGAGTCCTGGATTCCTTAAACTTGGAACGGGAACAATCGCATCAATTTCATTCTGATATATCATATCTTTCAAGAAATGGCGGACTGTTGCTGCTGTTTTTTCAGAAAACTGATCGTGTTCTTTTTCTAGCATAAATCGTCTGCCGATAGGAGAATATGCATCGGTCGTATATGTCCATCCGGGTTGCATCTGTAAGTGTTCTTCAATCTTTTTGTTATAAGCTGTACGTTTTCTTGGTGCTATCTCACCATGTAACTTATTTTTATATTGCGTTGCTGATTCAAGGTATGGATTATCATTTGTCATTGGGACAAATATACGATTTCTGCAATAAGTACACATGCCACAGACTTCTTTCATGTCTGGGGCATCAAGTTCTTCGGCAATGTATTTCATATAACAGCCATCATAGTTAATAAATCGTTTGAGGTTGTTTAATTCATTCATGCGCGTATCATTGAGTTTGTTCTGAAGCTTCGCATTTTCAGTCGCATCAAATGTATTTTGTTCGTTGATGACATACTTTCTTTTGTGCAGCTCAATATATTCATGGACATAGAGATACTTTAGAACACCTGCAAGCTTTGTCGTATTCAAGTTGAAGTGTGGGAGTATCTCATTACGTGATAAGCCTTCCGGATACTGTCTCAGCAGATCGAGAATCTGTGACAATAGCTCTGGGTCTTTGTAAGATGAATCTATAAATGATTTGATAATTTCTTCATCTTCATCACCATGCAGAAGGATAGCAAGGGCAGGTTTTCCGTTTCTGCCTGCACGACCGATTTGCTGGTAATACGATATTAAGTTTTGTGGCAGTTGAAAGTGCATTACGAATCCGATGTCTGATTTATCATAGCCCATGCCAAGTTTAATTGTGGCAACGATCACGCGCAGAGTACCTTCATGAAAGCGTGCGAGTACCGCTTCCTCTGTATTATTACCGAATTCATCCTGCATACCGGAGTAATAAGCTTCAGCGTCGATATTATGCAGTTTTAAGAACTCGGCTACTGAATCACATTCTTTCTTTGTGAGACAGTAGATGATGCCTTGTGACTTGCTTATGAAAGAGTGATTCAGTAATGCGTCAGTCACAAAAGCAAGACGCTCAACTTTAGATTGTACCGGGTTAATTTGAATAGAAATATTATCACGCATTAAGTTGCCGCGAAAGACAGCTAAATCATCACCGAGCTGCTCTTTAATATCATCGATGACACGATCATTGGCTGTAGCGGTCGTACCTAATACTGCGATAGAATCTGGTAAGGTCTTGAGTAAGTTGACGATGCGTTGATAATCCGGTCTGAAATCATGGCCCCAGTCTGAGATAGAATGTGCTTCATCCACAACAATCAGCTCGATATCATTGATCGCAGTCAGTGCTTCTATGAAACGTGGGTCTGATAATTTCTCCGGTGAGACGATGATAGCGTCTGCTGCATGAAGGTTGGAGTAGATGCTGTCCCATTCATCACGATTATTGCTGTTAATTGATACAACATTCAACCCGAGCTTCGCAGCCGCATCAATCTGATTGTGCATCAATGCAAGCAGTGGACTGATAATGATTGTTGGACCACTGCCGTCTTCTCTTAGTAGCTTTGTAGCTATAAAGTAAACGATAGATTTTCCCCAACCGGTCTTCTGTATGACGAGCACTTTTCTTTTATCTGCTACTGCTTGTATTGCTTCAAGTTGCCCATCGCGGAACTGAGCGTCGTTGCCATATGATGTCTGTAATAACGTTAGTGCGCGACTTTCAATATTCATTATGTAACCTCCCTTTGATATTATCATAACATGCTTTTTTCTATGCGCTCAGCTTATAAAAAGCATACACTTCAATATGCTTGATTATTGCGTCTTACAACATATCATACGTAATATATTTTAAAATATGTAAAAGGAGAGGATTATAATGCACAAACGATTGTATCTAGACGGCTCAGTCCTTTTGATGCAGGAGTTGTAACAATAGGGTCGTTTGACGGGCAGGGTCAGTTTAACATCATATAGGATACCGTATCATTAGAAGGTGATATCAGAGGGCTGACAGATCAGACAAAAGAAGTAATCGAAACAGAGATCCGACGCATTGTTAAAGGGATTGAAGTGATGTTTGACGTAGAGTGTGAACTTGATTATCAGGACGACTATCCTGCCCTTTATAACGACCCTGAATTTACGCAGTATGTCGCAGATACACTTCAAAGCACAGATCTAGACTTTGATGTTGCACTGACCGAGCCGCAACCCCCTTTAGAGGATTTTGCCTATTATGCTAAGGAAAGACCTTCGTCATTTATTTATGCAGGGGCGAGCCCGGAAGATGGACATATATACCCGCATCATCATCCGAAATTTAATATCAACGAAAAATCATTGCTAATTGCAGCTCAAGCAGTTGGTACAGTCGTCATAGACTATTTAAATCAATAAAAGGTACAAAAATGAAAAAATTTAATTGCAAAAATTCCTGAATTTCGATACTATAGTATTTATTTCTTACAAAAACTATCGGAATTATAGGAGGTTAATTATGGGCTGGACTATTTTTAGTGGTTTAATTATTGGTTTATTACTTGGATTTGTGATGCAGCGTACACGTTTTTGCTTAACTGGAGGTTTCAGAGATATGTACGTTCAAAAGAACAATAAAATGTTCTATGCATTGCTTGTCGCGATCACGATACAAGCGATCGGATTAGCGATATTGACGTCTTTACATGTGCTAGAAATTCCTTATGATGCATATTCTGTAATCGGTACGATATTCGGTTCATTTATATTTGGCGTGGGTATCGTTCTTGCAGGGGGCTGTGCAACGGGAACATGGTATCGCGCAGGTGAAGGATTGATTGGAAGCTGGATTGCATTATTTATGTATGCACTGTTTGCAGCGATTACGAAGAACGGTGCATTAAAACCAGCGCTTGATAAGGTTAATGGTATGACTGTTGTTGAATCAAAGATGAGTACAATGTTTGGTTTACCCTATTGGGTATTAGTTTTAATATTAAGTGCACTTACATTATTCTTTGTCGTTAAAACTTTAAGAAGACCTAAAGTTGCGGTACCGAAATTAAAGCAAAAATTTACTGGTATACGTCATCTATTCTTTGAAAAGAAATATCATCCTTTCTTTGCGGCTGTACTTATTGGACTTATCGCACTTGCTGCATGGCCGATGAGTTACTCGACAGGTCGTAACTATGGCTTAGGAATCACAACACCGTCAGCCAAGCTATTACAGTTCTTAGTCAATGGTGATGTTACGCTGCTTGACTGGGGTGTATACTTAGTACTTGGAATTCTTATCGGTTCATACATTGCGGCAAGAGGATCAAGAGAATTTAAATGGCGTCTTCCAGATAAGATTACGATTCGCAACAGCGCAATAGGCGGTGCATTGATGGGGATCGGTGCAACATTTGCTGGCGGGTGTTCTATCGGTAATGGTTTAGTATCCACTGCCACGATGAATACACAAGGCTGGCTGTCATTATTATTTATTATTCTTGGAACTTGGTTTATGAGCTATTTCTTGTTCGTGAAACCGATGAAACAAGCGAAATCTGAAATCGCGGCTACAAAGGTTAAAACACAGACAGTATAGGAGGATAAATTATGTTATATGAACTTGGAACTGTAGGGATGGTATGTCCATTTCCTTTAATAGAAGCGCAGAAGAAAATGGAAGCATTAAGTTCAGGTGATGAACTTAAAATAGATTTCGACTGTACACAAGCGACGGAAGCAATTCCGAACTGGGCAGCTGAACAAGGCTACCCTGTTACAAACTATGAACAGTTGGATGATGCTTCATGGACGATTACCGTTCAGAAAAAATAAACTAAAGGATCCGGAAAATTTTCCGGATCCTTTTTTATGTGTTTTTATTATGCGTGATGACCTTCGTACCTTTATTATCAGCGATTTCATGTGCACGTTTAACGGCTTCAGCTTTAGTGGAGAAACTATCGGAGGCGCGCTTTGCACCTTTCGTCCTAACTTTCCAAGTATCTTCGAAATACACTTCTACATCATTATCCATAAGTTCTGGATTGCTCGTATCCTCGTCATTATGAAGCGTAATTTTTTTATTCTTTAATTCCTTAAGTTCTTCTTGTGAAGCGGATTGATACCACTTCTTAGCTTGGGCTGTTGCAATTGGAATAAGATCTGATTCTTTATAACCTTCCTTCAGCATCGCGTTTGCAATATCAATCGCTTTCTTACGTTCGAGCGGTTCAAAGTGTTTCCATGTGTCCGGATAATCATCCATTGTCCACATAATATCATCTCCTTTTATATACTATAACCGATTATCTCGGTATTAATCATCTGTAATCAGCGATAATCGATTCATAGTTGAAAGAAAGGGATTTCTGTATATTGAAATTTAATATGTTTGTTGCATTTGTACAACTGTTTATGTAAAATACACATATAATATTTGAAATGCAATCGATGAGGAGGAGATGTGATGGTAGAACAAAAGGTAAAGAAGAAAGGGTTTATCAATCGATCTTTAGATATCATCGAGAAATCAGGGAATAAATTGCCTGACCCAGTTGTTATTTTTATTTCACTATGTCTTATCATTTTGTTTGCTTCATTTGTTACTGGAAAGACGGGAGTTTCCGCTAAGAATCCCGCTGATGGTAAAGTGATTGAAGCGGTGAATTTATTAACGCCTGAAGGTATTGCTAAGATTATTTCAGAAGCAGTTAATAACTTTGCAACATTTCCACCACTTGGCCTCGTTCTTGTTGTAATGATCGGTGTAGGGGTTGCAGAGAAAACGGGGTACTTTGAGACGTTAATGAAGTATACCATTGAGAAGACACCGCGCAAGATTATCGTTCCAATGATTATATTGGTAGGAATCCTTGGAAATGCTGCGGGTGATGCGGCACCAATCGTACTTCCTCCAATCGCTGCGATGGTCTTTATTAAGCTTGGTTATCATCCAGTCGCAGGGCTGGTTATGGCTTATGCCTCAGCACTCGGTGGGTATTCAGCAAGTTTGATGATTGGGATGAGTGATGCATTAATCGTGTCGTTCACAGAACCCGCGGCGAAACTTGTCGATGATAGTGTTCCAGTAAATGCGGTGATGAACTACTATTTCCTATGCGTTTCTACAGTTGTGTTACTCATTGCTGCTTGGTTTGTTACTGTCAAGATAACGATACCTAGATTTGGAGCATATAAAAGCGATGTACATACTGCTGCTGAAGATGTAACGCCAACAGAACGTAAAGCAATGATCTATGCAAATATTGCATTGCTGATTGCGATGGTGGTTGTGACACTTTTAGCGGTTCCTGAGAACGGATTATTGAGAAATGCGAAAACAGGAAGCCTTATTCAGGACTCTCCACTTATGAATGGAATCGTTCCAATTATAACAGTGCTGTTCTTCGTGCCAGGACTTGTCTATGGCTTTGTAGCAGGGACGATGCGTTCTACAAAGAAGTTTGCAGAGATGCTAGGGGATGCGATGAGTACGATGGGACCATTTATCGTAATCGTATTCTTCGCTGCACAAATGCTTGCATATTTTAAATGGAGTAATCTTGGAACAATCATCGCGATCAAAGGGGCGGAGGCTTTGCAAGGGCAAAACGGTGTCGTATTGATACTCGGCGTATTAGCTTTGTCTGCATTTATCAATATGCTGATTGGTAGTGCATCAGCCAAGTGGGCAATCATGGCTCCTATCCTAGTCCCGATGTTGATGCTACTCGGATTCCATCCAGCATTTACACAAGTAATCTACCGTGTCGGAGATTCGATAACAAATCCGATTACACCGATGATGCCTTACTTACCACTATTATTGTCTTATGCACAACGCTATGTGAAGGATATCGGCCTTGGAACATTGATTGCAGCATTGATGCCGTTCTCTGTAGCATTCGGTATATTCTGGACAATATTATTAATTGCTTGGTATTTAACAGGACTTCCAGTGGGACCAGGAGGACCAATCCATTTGAAATAGGGTGTAGAATTTAAGAGTGAAATTGGCGCCGTGCCAAATTCGGGCAGAAAAAGAAGAGTGAAATTGGCGCCATGCCAAATTCGATATATGATTGACTTAAGGTCTTAAGAAAGATGTCAATAAAATGGCATCTTTTTTTTATGTTAAAATGGAATAAACTAGAAAAAGAGGTGTGGCAATGAATTCATATTTATCATTTTGGAAGCGAGCATTTGATTTTAAAGGAAAGTCTTCTGTAAATGACTTTAAAATACCATTCAATTTTCATTTGTTATTAGCTTTCATTATTTTTCCTTTCGTACATAGTTTTGTTGGTGGAAAGCTTTGGACAATACAAGATATCAAGATAGGTAATTTAATGATACCAATTAAGATTTCAAGTTGGGTACTTTATTTATATGTCATTACATACATTCCTACACTTGCTTTAACAATGAGAAGATACCACGATTTAAATGAAGAAAAAGAAAAGGGATTATTATTTGTAACATTTCCGCTTATTTATATCATTGGGACGTTTATGCTGCTTATTGCTGGGCAGGGATTACCTGATACTTTGATGGTCTCAATCATTATCGTCATCCTCCTGATCCTACCTTTAATATGGTTTATTGCAGAATGGTTTAAATTATCATTTAAAAGTATAAAGTAATATAATTAGAGTGAAGGAGGCGTTAACTTTGAAAAAATTACTTAAAGAAAAGACATCGTTTGTATCAGATATGTTAAAAGGAATGGCTCTTACTGATGAATCTCATGAAGTGGTTGCAGATTCTATTATTGTACGTAAAGAAAAGAAGATAGGAAAAGTTGCGCTTGTATCAGGTGGTGGTAGTGGCCATGAGCCGGCACATGCTGGTTATGTTGCTGAGGGCATGCTAGATGCAGCAGTTTGCGGTGAGGTATTTACTTCTCCAACACCGGATAAAGTTCTTGAAGCCATTAAATCAGTTGCAACAGATGCGGGTGTATTACTGATTATTAAAAATTATGCCGGAGATGTCATGAATTTTGAGATGGCGATGGAACTTGCTGAAATGGAAGGAATAAAGGTTGATCGCGTGATTGTACGTGATGATGTTGTAATTGAGAATAAAGAGCAACGCCGCGGTGTGGCAGGTACGGTCATCGTTCACAAAGTTGCAGGTTATTATGCTGAACAAGGGTTATCATTAGAAGAAATTAAATCAAAAGTTGAAGCATTACTTCCGAATATTGCAACCATCGGAATGGCGATTGAGCCTTGTATGGTCCCTACAACAGGTCGATATGGATTTGACCTGGCAGATGACGAAATGGAGATTGGTATTGGGATTCATGGTGAGAAAGGAATTTATCGTGAAAAGATTGAACCAATTGATAAGGTTATCGAAAGGCTGATGACTGAAATAGAAGCGAATTTAGAGTTTGATGACGCAATAGTAATGCTTAATGGCATGGGAGGTACACCGCTAAGTGAGCTTTCGGTAGCCGCGCATTACTTAGATGAATATTTTAAATCAAAAAACAAATCAATTACTAAATTTCTTGTAGGTGACTATATGACAGCATTAGATATGCAAGGATTTTCGATTACAGTAGTCAAATCAGATGAAGCATTGATTGAAGCATTAAGTGCAAATACTAAAAGCAAATATTTTTTGTAGGAGTGGTTGGATGAATGCACAAGAACTTTCAGTAAATTTAAAGGCATTATATAAAGTATTTGAAGAAAATGAAATATTGCTTACAAACTTAGACCGTGAAATCGGTGATGGCGATCATGGTGTGAATATGCTCCGAGGATTTAAAGCAGTCGATGAAAAGTTGTCAGGTGATACGATCAGTGAAGTCTTGAAAAATTGTGGTATTATACTGATGAGTGTTGTCGGTGGGGCGTCAGGTCCGTTGTATGGTTTCTCATTTGTAAAGATGTCACAAGTTGCTGAAGAAGAAATTAGCCGTGACAATGTTAGTAAGCTGATTGAAGCTTTTAAAGACGCGGTTGCAAGCCGTGGTCAAGTTTCAGGTGGAGAAAAGACGATGTATGATGTGATCAGTAAAGTTAGTGATGCATTGAATCAAGGTAATATCCCATCGATTGAAGCATTACAGCAGTATGCAGAAGAAACGAAGGATATGATGGCGACAAAAGGTCGAGCAGCTTATTTTAAAGAACAGTCGATAGGTACAATTGATCCTGGTGCACAGAGCAGTGTATGGGTGTTAGATGCCTTACTTTCGGGAGTGAGATAATGGAAATATTAATTGTAAGCCATAGTGAAGCTATTGCTAAAGGGGTTAAAGCTTTGCTTGAACAAATGGCACAAGATGTTGTTGTAAAGGTTACTGGAGGTATAAATGGAGAGATTGGTACGTCTATAGATGATATTATGCAAATGTTTGATAGTGTCGAAGGAGAAGCACTTTGCTTTTATGACATCGGATCTAGTAAGATGAATATAGAGATGGCCTTAGAAATGAAGAACTATAGTAATATCCATATTGCACATTATCCGATTGTTGAAGGTGCATTTCTAGCAAGTGTAGAAAGTAAGATTGGTAAAGGCTATAAAGAAATACTGGAAAGCTTAAGTAACAACTTTAAAGAAAAATAAAAAAGCGTGAAATTGGCGGTGTGCCAATTTCACGCTTTTTATATCATATTTATTATCATCTTAATTGCAGCAAGGGCAATCAATAGTGCGAGTATTATTCTTAATAATTGCTGGTTCGTCTTCTTTGATACTTTCGTTCCGATAGGCGCAAATAACAAACTTGCAATGACTAAAGGAATCATCATTACAAAATCAATTTGACCTGTCATCGACTTCATGAGAAATGTGCCAATGGATGAGATAAATGCAATCACAATGCTACTCGCAACTACACTTCTGAAAGGTGCTTTAAAAATTGCAAGCAATACAGGAACAATAATGAATGCGCCCCCTGCACCGACGATTCCAGAGAGTATCCCTATCACAAGTGCTGTGATAAATAGTGAGATTTTATTGAAGTGTGTGCACTCATTCTCTGTCTTTACTTTGACAAACATTAAGAAAACGGCAACTATTGCTAAAAATGTATAGACGATATTGATTAATGATTCATCAAATATTGAAGCACTATATGCGCCGATTAAACTTCCAAGGAATATACCAGCTCCCATTGGTACAATAATCCCTTTATTGAGGTCAGGATTATTGCGCTGACTCATGCTGCCGCTCATCGTACTAAAGAATACTTGTGCTGCTGTAAGACCGGATGCAAGTTCTGGTGTTATCTTATATCCGAATATTGGTGGAATAAATAGCAGCATCGGATAAATTACAATAGCTCCCCCGATTCCGACAAGTCCTGATATAAATGCACCAAATGCTCCAATTAAAGAGAGAATTAAGATTAAAGACGTGCCCATTCGATCATGCCGCCTTGGACATTTGTCGTCTTAATATCAAACTGTTCCAAATAGTCACATGCCATACCACTTCGGTTACCTGAACGGCAAATAATAATGTAGTCATCGTCTTTATTAAAGTCACATACATGCTGATCCAGTTCAGATAATGGAATATTTTTAGCTTCTTCAATATGTCCTGCTTCAAATTCATCAATTTCTCTAACATCGATTAACTGTACTTCGGCATTTTGTTCTAATAGTTGTTTTAAACTTTTTACTGTAATTGTATTCATATGCATTACCTGCTTTTTATTAGTAGATTTACTGCTTCTTTTACAAGATTGTCAGTATCCGTATTATTTTTTACGTTCTCTTTTACACATTCTGCTAAATTCTCACTTACGATGACGCCGATTAATCGTTCAATCCCACTTCGGGAAGCACTAAGCTGTGTTACGACATCTTTGCAATCTTTGTTTTCTTCCATCATCTTCAGGACGCCATTTAATTGTCCTTGCAGACGCTTTAGACGATTGATCTGATTTTTATCGTATTTCATAATGGTCCTTCTTTCTAATTTATTGATATCCATACTATATACCCCTCTAGGTATCTGTGTCAATTAAAAAATACCCCTATAGGTATTTGACAAATGAATATTGTTCATTGTATGATACCCCCATAGGTATAAAAAAGGAGGAAACAATATGAGAAAGATTATGATAATCGGTGGTGTTGCAGGTGGCGCATCTGTAGCAGCACGCTTAAGACGATTAAATGAACAAGATGAAATAACAATTATTGAAAGAGGTCCGCATGTATCATTTGCAAACTGTGGATTACCTTATTATATCGGTGATGAGATACAAGATAGAGATAAATTATTAATTCAAACACCTGAACTGATGAATAACCGTATGAATATTAACGTCAGAACGAATACGGAAGCAACTCAGATCAATCCAGATAATAAAACAGTCTTACTAAAAACACAGAATGGGGTCGAAGAAGCTTCATATGATGTTCTTATTCTTTCGATGGGAGCGCGTGCGATCGAAGTACCGATTGAAGGTGCAAAACAAAACCATGTCTTTACTCTAAGAAATATTCCGGATATGGATAAAATAAAATCTTATATAAACGAGCACAATGTTAAAACAGCGTCTGTCGTTGGTGGAGGATTTATTGGATTAGAGATGGCTGAGAATTTACATGCATTAGGAATTGATGTAACACTGTTTGAGCTTAGTGATCAAGTGATGCCGGGCATGGATAAAGATATGACTAAATTATTAGAAACACATATGGTGCAGCGTGGTGTCCATTTAAAGTTAAAATCTTCTATTAAAGAAATTAATGAGCATAATGTCATTGCAGAAAATGGAGATGTCATTCAAAGTGATATGGTCATTATGGCGATAGGGGTCATTCCAGAGTCTGCAATTGCTCAAGAAGCAGGGATTGAGACGGGTGCTAAAGGTGCTATCAAGACAAATGATGTATTTGAAACATCAATAAAGGATATTTATGCTATTGGTGATGTTGCTGAGATTACACATAAGATTTCACAGCAGGATGTGCATATTCCACTTGCGTGGATTGCGAATCGAGAAGGACGTCTCCTTGCTGATCACCTTAATGGAAAGGTGATTGAAAAGATAAAACCGATCGGCACAGCAATTGCGAAAGTATTTGATCTCACTGCAGCAAGCACAGGACTTAATGAACGTACATTAAAGATGCAGGGACTTGATTATCATATTATTCATGTATCTGGACAATCGAATGCGATCTATTATCCAGGCGCTGAGCCGATGACGATCAAGGCGCTGTTTAGTCCTGAAGGCGAAATTTATGGGGCGCAGATTGTAGGACGTAAAGGTGTGGATAAACGTATCGATCTAATTGCGAGCGCTATGACATTTAACCAGGATATTAGAAGCCTCGCTCAAATTGAAATTGCATATGCACCACCATTTTCATCAGCAAAAGATCCGGTTAACATGGTGGGTTATATCGCACAAAACGTACTGGATGATGAGATGAAGATGGTTCAATACGATGAAATCGAAAATTTTAATCAATTGATAGATGTACGTGAACCAATTGAATACGACATGGGTACTATTGGCAGTGCGAAGAATATTCCACTTGGCACGCTGCGTGATCGTCTAGCTGAACTTGATATAAATGAACCAGTAGCAATCTTCTGCCAAGTCGGTCAGCGCGGTTATAATGCCGCACGACTATTACAAAATAATGGGTTCGATGTTGTCAATCTTGACGGTGGATATAAACATTATAAAGCGATGCATGAAACAGTAAATAGACCGGAAGTAAAAGCGGTTGAACAAACACAGATCGAAGAACGTACTAAGAAGGAGCAGCCAATGAAAAAAGAGGATAGACGTATTATTGAAGCAAGTGGACTACAGTGTCCTGGCCCTATTCTAAAAGTAAAAGAAAACATGGATGAAATGAAAGACGGAGAGCAGCTTGAGATTCATGTGACGGATTTCGGTTTCTGTACAGATATCGAAGCTTGGGCTAAGAATACAGGAAATACAATGATCAGCAATGAAATGAAGGATGGGAAAGTCGTTGCAGTTGTTCAAAAAGGAGCAGACTTACCGATAAATGTGATGAACGACAGAGAAGGACATCAGCTTGTTGAGACGAAGAATGGTGCAACGATGGTTGTATTCAGTGGCGATCTTGATAAGGCGTTAGCTTCATTTATTATTGCGACGGGTGCTGCATCATACGGTAAAGAAGTGACGATGTTCTTCACTTTCTGGGGCCTTAATGTGATTAAGAAACCTGGTGTGACTGTTGCAAAAGAAGGGCTCGATAAAATGTTCAGCAAGATGATGCCGAAACATGCAGGAAAACTCCCGATATCTAAGATGAATATGGGTGGTGCAGGTGCACGTATGATTCGTCACGTAATGAACAAGAAAAAAGTAGATTCTTTAGAAACAATGATCGAAAAAGCCCAATCTATGGGTATTAAGATGGTTGCATGTACGATGAGCATGGATATTATGGCAGTGACAAAAGAAGAGTTAATCGATGGCGTTGAGTTTGGCGGCGTTGCAACATATCTCGGTGATACAGAACAATCGAACTTAAACTTATTTATTTAGGAGGCATATGATGTATTTTAAACAATTTTTTAATGAGCAACTTGCACAGTATTCTTATTTAGTAGGGTGTCAAAAAACAGGAGAAGCTATTGTCATTGATCCGTTACGTGATGTTACACCTTATATAGAGGCTGCAGAAAAAGAAGGACTACGCATTACGCATGTGACTGAAACACATATTCATGCAGACTTTGCATCAGGTATAAGAGAAGTCATCAATATGGGAACGCAAGGCTATGTTTCTGGGCATGGCGGTAAAGACTGGACGTATCAGGACATTGAAGCAGACATTATCCATGAAGGAGATGTTATTAAAGTAGGGAATGTGAAGCTTGAAGTCATGCATACGCCTGGACATACTCCTGAAAGTATTAGTTTCTTGCTCTATGATAATGGCATGGATGTTCCCGTGGGACTATTTACAGGAGACTTCATCTTTGGCGGTGATGTTGGACGTCCTGATTTATTAGAAGAAGCGGCTGGTATTAAAGATACGACAGAAATAGGCGCAAGACAGATGTTCCAATCACTGAAGAAGGTGAAAAAACTTCCAGATTTCATTCAAATATGGCCAGGTCATGGTGCAGGCAGTGCATGTGGTAAATCCTTAGGCGCTGTCCCGATGACGACACTCGGCTATGAACGTACGAATGGCTGGGCGTTCCAGATTGAAGAGGAGGATGCATTCGTCAAAGCATTAACGAGCGATCAGCCCGAACCTCCATACTACTTTGCTGAGATGAAACGTATGAATCGTGACGGTGTAGCGCTTATGCATCACAATATTGTAACACCTGTAGAGACGCTTACAGAACAGGCGATAGATCTCCGAGCGAAAGAAACCTACGCCAATAATATGTCAGAAGGCATCAATGTACCATACAATAAGAAGTTTCTGTCATTTGCAGACTGGTACTTAGATTACAGCCGTCCGTTACAGCTTGTTGGAGAGTTTGACGAAGTTCAAGAAGCAGCACATGATCTAAAGATGATAGGCTTTGACAATGTTCATACCTATGTTCATGCTGCTGATGGAACTGCATATCAAACAATTGAACCACGAGCATTTAAACAGCTGAATAAAGATGATATCAATATACTGGACGTGCGAACGAAAAAGGAATGGGATGAAGGATATTTTGACGGCGCTGTACATGTTCATTATGGCAAACTGCAGCAAGCATCTATTCCATTTGCCAAGGATGAAGAAATTTATGTGCACTGTCAGTCAGGTGTTAGAAGCGCGATTGCAATGAGTATTCTAGAAAATGAAGGCTATACGAATTTGATCAATGTGAACGGTGGCTATGCTGCTGTAAAATAAAAAAGATGACATATCTGAAGCACACCCCTAAGGTTCAATCTTAGGAGTGTGCTTCATTTAATGGATATGACCTGTTGTAAATTTAATATCTTCCTGATATGTGAGTGCTGCTTCAATTGCAAGCTGCAGTGCTTCTGTAACTGTTGCAATTGGCATTGAAGGCTGTATATCAGTTTGTTCAGGTGCGAAAGGAATATGGATAAAACCACCACGGATTGAAGGGAATTCGTTTTGTATCATGTATAATAATTGATACATAATTTCATTGCATACAAACGTTCCTGCGCTATAAGAAATTTCAGCAGGAATCTCATGGTCCTGTATACTTTTAAGCATCGCTTTAACAGGTAAATTTGAAAAGTATGCATTGCTCCCATCCTCATGAATAGGTGTGCCTGAAGGCTGAATACCTGCATTATCTGGTATACGCGCTTCGATCACATTGATAGCGACTTGTTCTATAGATATTTTGTCACGTCCACCTGCTTGGCCAACACAGATGACAATATCAGGAAAGTTCTTCATGATGGTTGCCTTTAATTGTTCAGCACTTTGTTGGAATACTGTTGGCAATTGTTGTTTTATAATCTCTGCGCCCATTATAGTATCCGGAAGTCCTTGGACTGCTTCGAATGAGGGATTGATTGTTTCCTCACCGAATGCATCGAATCCTGTTACAATAACACGTTTCAATAGAATCATCCTCTCTTTTTGTTACTACTATTTTATCCATAAATGGAACAGATGTATAATATAAGTAACGATAATGGGAGGTAATGAAATGACGACATTCAATGCTTATCAAGCTAATAAATATGACGCTTTCTTTGAAACTAAAAAAGGTAAGTATATCTATGAAGTGGAAACAAGAGATTTACTCAACATGCTTGATCTGAAACCTGGCATGTGTATCCTGGAAATCGGTAGTGGTACAGGCCTATATATCACGAAGTTTGCAAAGCAAGGTATCAAGATGGTCGGAATTGATATTTCTGAACATATGACAGCGATAGCACAGCAAAAAATTGACCATCTACAGCTTGATGCAGAAGTGCATGTAATGGATGCAAATCATATTGATTTCCCAGAAAATTATTTTGACGCTGCTTTTTCTATGGGGGTTTTTGATTTTATTGAACAACCTGAAAACGTCTATCAGTCAATCAGTAAAGTGGTAAAGCCGGGTGGTAAGATTGTGATAGCAACTGTAAATCGTGAAAGTCAATATGGTGAACTTTATATGAGTCCAGAATTTAATAAAGGTAAAGTATATGCACACGCACATTTTAAGTCGATGGATGATTTGGTTGCGATGCGACCTGACCATGTATTCCAGAAATCAGCATGTTTATTTGTTGCTTATGATGCAGAGGAATCAATGTTTACAATAGAAAAAGAAGAGGAATTAAGAAACAAAATTGCTGGTGGATGGATTACTGTAGGGTTTACTAATAAAAAATAGAATTGTACTATACTGATCTTTTGTATCCGGTTACATTTTTTAGATTAAATGCGATGCGAGTATTACAAATGACAAAAAAAGGTCTATAATAGAAGTATTGCAGTTTATCAAAAATGGGGGCAGAGATAATGAAACGTAAATTTAAAGAAACAGATGTAATCCTAATCGGTGGCGGTATTATGAGCGCGACACTAGGTGTATTGTTGAAAGAACTTGATCCATCAATTAATATTAAAGTGTTTGAAAAGCTAGAAGCTTCAGGACTCGAAAGCTCTAACGCCTGGAATAATGCGGGGACAGGACACTCAGCACTGTGTGAACTGAATTATACGACAGAAGATGTGGACGGCAATATTGACATTACAAAAGCAAGTGGTGTTAATGAACAGTTTCAGTTATCTAAACAGTTATGGGCGTACTTAGCACAGCAAGGCAAATTAAAGGATCCTGGCAACTTTATCATGCCCGTACCGCACTTAAGCTTTGTGGAAGGTGAGCAAAATGTAGATTTCTTGAAACGTCGCCTTAAAGCTTTATCTGATAATCCATTATTTGAAGGGATGGAACTTACGGAAGACCACGACAAGATGCGTGAATGGGTTCCGTTGATGATGGAAGGCCGTAATCCAAATGAAAAGATTGCAATTACACGTATGGAAGCGGGTACGGACGTTAACTTCGGTGCATTAACGAATGACCTGTTCGATATTATGACAAGTTATGATGGTGCAGTTATTCATTATAATCATACAGTGAAAGATATTAAGAGAAATGACAATGACAGCTGGGATGTTAAGGTCTATAACCAAAATAGCAAGAAGACAGAGACCCACAGTGCGAAGTTTGTATTTATTGGTGCTGGAGGATACGCTTTACCATTATTACAGAAGACTAAGATTCCTGAGGCTAAAGGGGTAGGCGGCTTCCCGGTGAGTGGATTATTCTTGGTATGTAAAGAGCCATCAGTTGTTGAACAGCATCTTGCAAAAGTTTATGGTAAAGCAAAAGTAGGTGCGCCACCAATGTCAGTGCCGCATTTAGATACACGTTATATAGACGGTGAACGTGCATTACTCTTTGGACCATATGCCGGGTTCTCTCCAAAGTTCTTAAAAACAGGTCGTTATACAGATCTAATTGAATCTGTAACACCAGGCAATATTACGAATATGCTTTCGGCAGGTGCGAAGGAGATGAAATTAACACAGTACTTAATTTCCCAGGTGATGCAGAATCATGAAGCACGTATGGAAGAGTTACGTGAATTCGTACCGAATGCGAAATCTGAAGACTGGGAGATTGTTGTCGCAGGACAACGTGTTCAAGTTATTAAAGAAACTGAAGATGGCGGCAAAGGAACGCTGCAATTTGGTACGGAAGTGATTACAAGTGAGGATGGTAGTATCGCAGCCTTGCTAGGAGCATCACCTGGGGCTTCAACTGCAGTCCATGTTATGCTTCGTGTAATTAATGAATGTTTCGGTGAGCGTATGACAGAATTTGAACCTAAGATAAAAGAGATGATTCCATCATACGGTAAGAAACTTGCTGAACACCCTGAACTGTTTAAAGAAATTAACAAACAGACAGCGAATGCTCTAGGACTGAAAGAGAAGTAAAGATAGATGACTTATGATTTATTTTGATATATGACCCGGACGATACTCATAAGTATTGTTCGGGTTCTATTGTCCCTACAGCATCATATTTCATAACAACATTAATTATTATTTCAAACGCTTGAATTATGATATTTTAAATATAATATTAAGAAAAGAAGGACAGCCTATGCTTGATCGTATGAACATTGTATTACAGAAGTACATCGCTGTATTGACGCTATTGTCTTTATTATGTGGTGTTATCTTTGATGGCTACTTGAAACATCTGATCTTTATTGTACCTTATATATTCGCCTTTATGACATTTAGTGGCAGCATCCGTATGAAATTCAGAGACCTTCGTATATTTCTGGAAGCGAAAGGTACAATTCTGTATTGTATGTTCATCTTGCATGTTGTCATGCCTGCCATCAGCTATGTGATTGCATCCACATTGTTTGATGATCAATTGTTAGTGATTGGATTTGTCATGCTTATGACCGTCCCGACAGGTGTTACAAGTCTGATCTGGATAAGCATCGGTAGAGGAGATGTTGCACTTGGCATCGCGGTAATATTGCTGGATACATTGTTAGCATCGGTCATCATCCCTTTCGTGCTGCATCTGGTGTCTGGAACGACAGTTGAGCTTGATACCTTCAGCCTCGTGATTGGATTGATACTCATGATTGTTGTACCTACAATCATTGCGATACTCTTGAATGAACTCACAAAGGGTAAGTTTCCAGACCGGATTGGCAATCGCCTAAGTCCATTTTCTAAAATTGCGCTTTTCCTTATTGTATTGATTAACGGAAGCGCGATTGGTCCTTATGTGAAAGATATGGATCTTGAGTTACTGAAGATTATCGCAGTTGTCTTTGTTATCGTAGTGATAGGGTATATCGTCTCAGTAGGTTCCAGCTACTTAATGCAGCATAGCTATGCACGCCATGTGTCGATGACCTTTTTAGGGGGAATGAGAAATATCTCCACCGGTGTCATAGTTGCAACCACATACTTTCCACCAAAGGTTGCAATGCCAGTTGCTTTTGGGATGCTGTTTCAACAATTATTTGCGAGTATCGTCAGCACACAGCTAGAAAAGAGACGTCCTGGAGAAAACTAAAATTTAATTTTTTGACGTAATTATTAAAGAATTGCAGAAAATACTGCGATTCTTTTTATTTTTGCAGAAAATAATTGAAAAACTGCAGAAGCTTTGATTTTAATGGATTTGCATTCAAAAAAATTACGCATTATATTGAATTTGAGGTGATATTTTGATAAAAAAGGTTCACAAACCGAGTACAGTACAAGCGTATTTGTATGAATTAGAAAGTCGAGTACGTATGGAGCTAGATGATTATTATAAATTTGTGAGATATAAGAAAGGCTTTGAAGGTGAACTCAGGTTCTTTGAAATGATTGAACATCTAGAAGGAGAATATATCATAATATGGGATATTAATATCATGAAACCTGTACGCGTGCAATTCGACTTCATTATTATTACGGCAAATAATATATTGC
Organism: Macrococcoides caseolyticum; assembly: GCF_002902665.1. GTDB lineage: Bacteria > Bacillota > Bacilli > Staphylococcales > Staphylococcaceae > Macrococcoides > Macrococcoides caseolyticum. Next base: position 29,315 of record NZ_PPRM01000011.1, on the reverse strand, counting down.
ACTTTGATATCAAAAATTATAGCGGTAATTATCGATATCAGAATAACCGGTTAATGAGTGAACAAGGTAAGACGGATAAAGATATCTTTATCCAGTTAGACAATGCAGATTCCTATTTAAAACAGCTCATTGCAAAGTACGAGATGCCTCAAAAACTGATCAGTAAAATTATTTTTATCAATGAGGATTTCCATTTAACAGGATTTAGCGGAAAAGAATGTGTAATGTTCTCACATGAACTTGAACCAGTGTTTAATTACTTAAAGTCCAGTAAAGGAATCACACAGCAAATGATCAACTTTGCAGATGCACTTATACAGCTTCATGACAATGAAGGTGTTGACAACCGAATCCATTATTATAATATTGAAGATTTAAAGTTAGGATTACGCTGCCCAAAATGCAGTAAGATAGAGATGAATAGAATTCGAAGGAAGACTTATTTTAAATGTAGTTGCGGATGTAAATTAAAAAACGAGAATGCAGTATTGCAAGCTTATGAAATATTAGCTTTGTTTGGTAAGGATAAAGTGAAAAGAAAAGATATCGTAGATTTTACTGGTTTATCAAATCGCACGGTAACGAGATTGATGAATCAGCATTTCCATAAACATTCACATTACAGAGGTACTTATTACAGTAAAGGAGAACAAATTAATATTTAGATAGATTTAATTGCAAGATGGCTCATAAAAATAAAACATGGGCCAAGATGAAGAGGAGATGAGGGGAAGTGGAACAAGTTGGCTCATGAAAAATAAACATGGGCCAAGATGAAGAGCGAGAAGAGCGGAAGTGGAACAAGTTGGCTCATGAAAAATAAACATGGGCCAAGATGAAGAGCGAGACGAGCTTAAGTGGAACAAGTTGGCCCATAAAAATAAAACACGGGCCAAGATGAGGAGCGAGACGAGCGGAAGTGGATCAAGATGGCCCATAAAAATAAAACATGGGCCAAGATGAAGAGCGAGACGAGCTTAAGTGAAACAAGTTGGCCCATAAAAATAAAACATGGGCCAAGATGAGGAGCGAGACGAGCTTAAGTGGAACAAGTTGGCTCATAAAAAATAAACACGAGCCATCCTGGTGGTAATCTGACGAAAGTATATTACAAGATCTAGAAAAAACACCTCATCCACAATGGATGAGGTGTTTATCGTATTAATCAGTGTATTACTGATAGATGCCTTTAGCTTTATCTGAGTAATCGATATAAATATTTTTTACTTGTTGGTAGTGACGTAACGTATCTTTATAAGTTTCACGTCCGATACCTGATTTCTTGTAACCACCGAATGGAGATCCTGCTGGAATCTGATTGTATGTGTTGATCCAGATTCGACCAGTGTCCATGGCATTGGCAACTTGCAATGCATCATTTAAGTTTGCTGTGAAGATACCGCCAGCTAAACCATATTCTGAATCGTTTGCTTTCTCGATAACTTCTTCTTTCGTTTTAAACTTAGATACCAATACGACTGGTCCAAAGATTTCTTCTTGAACTAGACGGGATTTGTTATCTTCGAATTCAATGATTGTTGGTGGGAAGAAGAATCCTTTATCACGTCCATTATCCATTAAGCGTTTACCACCAGTAACGATATTAAGGCCTTCTTGTTTTGCGACCTCAATATATTCTTCAATCTTATCGATTTGAGCCTGTCCTGTTTGTGAACCATAATGATTATTTTCGTCCATAGGATCACCTACACGTACTTTTTCAAAAGCATCTTTAAGTTTAGCTACAAATTCATCATAGATACCTTCTTGAACATACAGTCGGCTACCTGCTGAACAAACTTCTCCTTGGTTAAATAAAATACCGAGTTGGGCACCTTCGATTGCTTGCTCGATATTTGCATCATCAAAGATAATGTTCGCACTTTTACCACCAAGCTCTAAAGTCGCTGGAACGATACGCTTTGCTGCAGCTTCTGCTACACCATATCCAACTTCTGTTGAACCTGTAAATGATACTTTCGCTACATCCTCGTGATTGAAGATTGCGTTACCTGACTCTGAACCTTTACCTGTTACTACATTTAATACCCCTTTAGGTAAGATATCCTGAACGATTTCAGCAAACTTCAATAATGATAACGGTGTTGATGATGATGGTTGGATAACGACCGCATTACCAGCAGCAAGCGCAGGTGCTAACTTCCAGGAAGCAAGTAACATTGGGAAGTTCCATGCAACAACTGCACCTACTACACCGATGGGTTCATGTTTGATAATACTGATAGCATCTGCATCTATTTCTTTATTCGTTCCTTCATCAGCAAGTATGACACCTGCAAAGTAACGGAAATGTTCGATGGCCATTGGAATATCAATGTTTAATGACTCACGAATAGCCTTACCACTATTTAATGATTCAATTTTAGCAAGTTCTTCGCGGTGTTCTTCCATTTTGTCTGCAATTTGATTTAATAGTTTTGCTTTTTGGTTGTGTGAAGTGTGACGCCATGTTTTAAAAGCTTCCTCAGCTGACTTCACAGCTGCATCTACATCTTGTTCTGTTGCTTTTGCGATCTTAGCTAATACTTCTCCTGTGGCAGGATTTGTGACATCAAGCGTTTCTCCTGCTGCACTATCTTTAAATTCACCATTAATAAATAATCCATATCGTTCTTTTAATAAGTTACTCATGATCTTCCTCCTAATAGTAAAATTGTATTGTTCCTATTTATTGTACATCTGTACTCTCTGTATAAGCAATTGAATTGCTTATACATTCAGAATATTATGTAAATGATCTGTATATACAGCAAATAGATAGGTGTTTCGCAAATATTATATTTCAATGCTGTAATATTTTTGGATAATACTTACAATTACTATTTTCAAATATTAGTTGCAATCATTGATATGACAATAATTATTAATGATATGGATTTGTTACAGCAATATATAAAATGTATCACTTAAGTAACAAATCATTAACAATGCTCAAAATCATGTTTAAACATGTTATAGTATTTTCAGTGCTCAAGAGCGCAGTAAAAAATTAAAAACTAATCTAAACTATTTTAATATAACGATTATATTACACGGAGGAATTTTAACTATGAAAAAGACAGCATTAACTTTAACGACACTTGCAACATTATCGACTTTAGGCACAGCTCAAGCTGATGCGGCGGCGCACGGTAGAACAGATGTTGCTCAAACTTCATCTTCAGTGAGTTCAATTGATTCAAGTGCATATGACTATACATATAATAATGATGGTTCATACACTTATACTTATAACTATGATGCACCTACTTCAGTAGTTGCACAAACAGCTACACAAGCAGCACCTGTAGTGTCACAAACTTCTACAAATACAGAAGTGAAGAAAGCTCCTGCAACAACGGCAGTTAGCGGAAATGTTGCATCAGTAGCATTAAGTGTTGCAGCTGGTAAATCTTATGTATATGGTGCGAACTCTGCTTCAGCAGTAGATTGTTCATCATTTGCACAACAAGTATTAGCAGCAATGGGGAAATCAATTCCTCGTACTACTTATGCACAAGCAGCAGCAGGTACACAAGTATCAGCACCACAACCAGGTGACTTAGTATTCTTCAATAACTATAGCCACGTTGGTGTATATATTGGCGGAGGACAAATGGTAGATGCATTAAATCCTTCTGAAGGTGTCGGACAACGTGCGGTAAGCTATGTTAGTGGACATGTAGACGGATACTACCGTTTCTAAGATTAAGCATTTTAAGGCGCAGTGCAGTCGCACTGCGCCTTTTTTATATTTAACTTTATTAATTCTATGGTGTGTATTACAATCAAATAAATATGGTGCTGGAGGCGATGTAAATGTGGGAATATAAGAAATTTGAAGCATTAACACACGATGAAATTTTTCAGATCTTTAAACTTAGAATAGATACATTTGTAGTTGAACAGCAATGCTTTTACCCAGATATTGATGAAAGAGACTTAACTTGTATCCATTACTTCAATAAAGAAGATGATAAGATAGCGGCATATGCTAGAATTATCGTTGACGGACAAACGGTGAAACTGGGCAGAGTAATTGTGAGTCCACAGTTTCGTGGTAGGGGATTAGCAAGAACACTTGTGCAAAATGGACTTGATTATATAAAAGAGAATTATCCGGATAAACATATTTCTTTAAGTGCACAAGCTCATCTAAAGGATTTCTATAGCAGTTTCAATCTATCACCAGTATCTGATATTTATTTTGAAGATCTAATCCCCCATATAGATATGGCGCGAAAACCTTATGCAATAGATGCACAACTGGAAGGATGAATGATTTGAAAATTTATATAAGTTGTTTTCTCGTGCAGGATATCGAATTTATTATAGCTTCTGATGAATGTGGTGTCATATATTTAGCGAACGAAGATACACATGAATATGTTAATCGCCATATTGAGCGTTTCTTCAGTCAAGCGACAAAAGTTACTGGCTATGAAGCTGACCAGTACCATACGCATTATATTGAAGAGCTGAATCTTTATTTTGCAGGCAAGAAGCAGCAGTTAGAGTGGCCGCTTAATCTTGCAGGGACAGACTTTCAAAAGTCTGTATGGCAGACGCTGCTTACGATTCCATATGGTGAAACACGATCGTATAGCGATATTGCATTGCAATCAGGTAATGTGAAAGCTGTCCGTGCGGTAGGAGGTGCAATTGGTGCAAATCCCGTGATGATTGTTGTGCCTTGTCATCGTGTTATCGGCAAGGATGGAACATTGACAGGATTTAGTGGTGGTTTAGATTTAAAGGATAAATTATTGAATATAGAGAAAATACAATTATAAAAATCAAAGGAGTAAGCTAATGACAATACCAGCATGTCCCAAATGTAATTCAGAATATACTTATGAAGATGGTCTAAACTATGTATGTCCAATGTGTGCTCATGAGTGGCCGCAGCAAGAAATCGTCGAAGAGACGATTGTAAGAGATGCGAACGGTAATGTTTTAAGTGATGGAGACAGTGTAACAGTAATTAAAGATTTAAAGGTTAAAGGAAGCTCCTCTGCTATTAAACAAGGAACGAAAGTGAAGAATATTAAACTAGTTGATCCTGATAATGGACATGATATCGACTGTAAGATAGATGGATTTGGTCAAATGAGCCTAAAAAGTGAATTCGTAAAAAAGGTATGACAAAACGTATAGAAAGTATCGATATTATGCGTGGAATCAGTATCATGGGGATTTTATTCATGAATATCGTTGGTTTTCATATGAATGAAGTTTATACGAATCCTCTGGATCACTTTCAGTTGTCTTTAGATAGAATGCTATATTACCTTGATATTTTATTCGTACACAATTCATTCTATCCTATTTTTTCATTTTTATTTGGGTTTGGCCTCGCTATTATGGCAACAAATATTAGGCAGCGTGGTGGAAATTTTATCCCAATATTGTATAGAAGGGTATTCGCACTACTTGCATTTGGCTATATTCATGGCTTACTGATCTTTTATGGCGATATATTAAATGTATATGCAGTGCTCGGCATGATTGCAATCCTCTTTTTGCTTATGCCAAATATCGTTAGTCTGATTGCTGCACTCGTGTTATCTATCATGTTCCTGCTGATAAATCTGATGGTTATCATCACTGTAATACTCTCACCAGAAGCAATTCCTGCTGCTTCTTCTACCAGTGCTGCACAGAGCTGGATACAAGTGATGCAAAGCGGAGACTTTAGTCAAATATTCGCGCTGAATCAGCAATTCTTTCTGGAGAATTTCACAGCATTAAGTTTAACCGGGATATTTGGTTATGGATTATCGGTTCTGCCTTTTATCTTATTTGGAATGTATGCGATGCGTGCTGATATGATTGGCGCTATACTTAAGCATAAACGTATGATGATGATAACAGCAGCTGTATCACTTGCCTTAGGACTACTGATTAAATACTATGTCATCTATGCACACCTGGATATGTATGCATCTCAGTCGTTCATATTCTATGGTGGTACATTAGTAGCAGTCTGTTATTTTATCGTAGTTGTGCTGCTTACAGATAATCAACTGTTCTATAAGGTGATGCAGCCATTTCGCTATGCGGGTAAGATGAGTTTTTCATTATATATATTGCAGAGTATCTGTATGTTCATCATATTTTATGTGCTACGTTTATATGCGAAGCTGGATCTGTATCAAGTATTCTTGATCGCACTGTTTATTATAATCTTTGAACTGGTCATTGCTACATATTATATGAAAAGACATAAATATGGACCATTAGAATGGGTATGGAGGAAAATTACATACTTAAAATGAAGGCTTAAGCGATAGGAAATAAGATGATATTATGGTACAATGTTAATCGAAAAGGTGGTGTATCAAATGCATAATATACAGGAACGCTTAGCTGAATCTATACTTAGCGGAAATTTTCATGTTGCTGAAGGTATAATGAATGAGACAGACTTTCTAGAGTTTGAAGAGCTCTTTATCAGTGCTTGTCATAAAAGTGAATCTGTGATGTACTATACATTTATATTAGAACAGATGAAAAAAGAGGAGACAGTAGAACTCCATGACTTAGCTTTCTTGTTACTTGTCTATCCGCTTTGTGAAGTTAATGGAGCTTTTGATAGCGCATATTATCATGCTGAACGTGCTGTATATATGACTGAATCTAAAGAAATCAAGAATTTGTTACAGTTGCTCTTCTTGTATACTGTACCGAATCCGGTGCTTTCTGACAGAGAAGCGTTTGATACAGCCAAACAGATATTATCTATTGATTCGAATAATCAGGTTGCGAGAAAGTTGATGCAAAAAGCGGCTAAGAAATTAGATCAAGTTGTTGTTGATATTAAAGACTTTAATCAGTATAAAAACGCCTAGACATTTTAGATGTCAGGCGTATTTTTATTGTTCCAGCCATATCTCTATTGGAACGATTATTGGAAATTGACCTCTGTCTTCGGATAGCTTTGTAACGAGTGCCGATGCTTTTGCGTACAATGGAAGTGCGAACATGGTTTCATTTGCTTTAATTTCTTGTAGTATATTAATCTCAGAATCAGCTTGAATCAGTAATGTAGATTCAATGACGCCATCAACCTGTGTGCCGAAATGACCAAACATAAAGGTGAGTTTAAACTCAAACAGATGCGGATCTTCCTGGCTTATTTCATAATCTATTCGATGCATTACAGTAGGTTCTTCAGAATGACTTTCAAAATCACGTACATGTGCTTCGCGTACAAATGTCTGTAAGATTTGTTTGTTAAGTTCCATAACAAGCTCCTTTTATCAAGTTAATTTCATAATGAGATAAGGCGTTATGAAATGCAAATAATTATACTTCATAACAATAAGCATATAAAATAATGAACGTGAGGTATTGTTTTTATATATATTGTACTTTAAGATGTATAGACATCTATAATTTCGGAGGAAATATGAAAAAATCTACTATAATTATGACTACATTTTTAATTGGTGCATTCTTTACCTTTTTAAATGAAACTTTACTGAATATCGCGCTAACGAAGATTATGACAGTTTTTCATGTGGATGCACCGACTGTGCAGTGGCTTGCTACTGGATTTATGCTTGTTATGGGAGTATTGATGCCATTATCTGCGACTATAATACAGTGGTTTACAACGCGACAATTATTTATAGGATTGATGTCGATCTTTCTTATCGGGACATTGGTAGCAGGGTGTGCAGTGAATTTCCCTATGCTCTTAGCGGGCAGAATGATTCAGGCTGCAGGTACAGGATTATTGATACCTGTTATTATGAATGCCATGCTGCTATTATTCCCGCCGTATGAACGTGGAAAGGTCATGGGGAATTTTGGTCTTGTAATGATGTTTGCGCCAGCAATTGGCCCGACACTTTCTGGCGTAATCGTTGACACATTAGGATGGAGATGGTTGTTTTTTGCTGTCGTACCATTCGTTCTATTTTCGATTGGATTTGCGTTTAAATATCTGGATAATGTCGGTGAAGTGACAAAACCGAAAATCGATATATTCAGCGTTGTCTTATCAACAATCGGTGTTGCAGGTATTATATATGGCTTTAGCTCTGTCGGGAATATAGAAGGTGGATTTAGCAATAAAGCAGTATTCTTGCCGATCGTTATTGGACTCATTTCCTTGATCATCTTTATTTACCGTCAAAATCATCTGACATCACCGCTACTTGATATGTCCGTATTTAAGTATAGCAACTATAGTAAAGGGATGTTTATCTTTGTTGTGGTTGTTATGGCGATGTTTGCTTCTGAGATTGTGATGCCGATGTACTTGCAAGGGCCGATGGAATTTAGTGCCAAAGTTGCAGGTATGATCCTGTTACCGGGTGCTTTATTAAATGGCGCGATGAGCCCGGTTATGGGACGAATATTTGATAAGATTGGTCCACGTAAGATGATCATTCCAGGTATGGTTGTTCTGATACTCGTCATGATATTCTACTCGACGATTCACCCAGGTATACCATTATATATATTTATCATTGTTTATATGGTGCTCATGGTATCTATTTCGATGATTATGATGCCAAGTCATACGAATGCAATCAATCAGCTACCAAAACATTTGTATCCGCATGGAACAGCAATCGGTAACATGATACAACCAATTGCCGGTGCTATGGGAATTTCAGTCTTTGTAAGTATAATGACGCATGGCCAGCAAAATGCATTAGAAGGAATAAGTAATCCTACCCATTCACAGACTCAAGCGGCACTGACATATGGTGTACATCACGCTTATTGGTTTGCGATAGCTCTTACACTCATAGGTTTAATTACGGCCTTATTTATCACACGTTCCAAGGCACCTGAAGGCGAAACATTTGGACTACCTGAAGAACAAAATCAAATTTAACGTTTATGACCTTTAATTTCGGGTATTAAAGACTTGTTGTGAAATAATCATAGCAAGTCTTTTATTATATTAAGGGAGAGGTTGGATGTCTAAAGGCAATATAGAATCAATGAAAATCGGTGCAGCTTACGTGGGTGTGATTGTAGGTGCTGGATTTTCAACAGGTCAGGAAGTTTTAAAATTTTTCACGAACTATGGTATTTACAGCTATTGTGCAATACTTATTTCTGGAATTATGTTGACGTTCTTTGGTCGTCAAATCAGTAAGGTTGGTTATGGATTAGATGTAGATAGTCATGAACCAACGATTACATACCTTTTTGGTGAAAAATTTGGTAAAATCATTGACTATATTTTAGTGTTTTTCTTATATGCGATATCGGTCATCATGGTCGCAGGATCAGGGAGTGCGTTTCATGAAAGTTTTGGAATCCCGATATGGTTAGGATCGTTAATTATGATTTGTGCTGTAGTAGGTACGTTGCTGCTGGACTTTAATAAGATTGTTAGCGCGCTTGGAGTTGTAACGCCATTCTTGATTATAGTTGTAACAATTATTGCAGTTTATTTCTTCTTTAAAGGGCATGTGCCATTAAGCGAAGTAGATAAATATATCGATCCTTCAAAGCAGCCATTTAAATCGAAGTTTCTTCCGGAAGGTTCGCTATGGTGGTTCTCAGGATTAAACTATGGCGGCTTAGCATTTGCTACTGGATATAGTATGTTAGCCGCAATCGGTAGTGATGCCTCGAAGAAACGTATTGCAGGACGTGGGGCCTTTATCGGTGGGATTACATTACTCGTACTATTATTGATGGTAAACTCTGGCTTACTGAGTGAACTGGAATTAATTCAAGATTCAGCGATACCAACTTTAGTTTTAGGTCGTATGATTCACCCGGTGCTTGGTTTAGCGTTAAGCATTATTATGCTGATGGTGATGTATAATACAATCGTCGGTTTGATGTATTCATTTACAGCGCGCCTTACAACACCATATTCAAAACAGTATATTATTTTACTTATCGTATCGATGGTTATTGGTTATGCTTTAAGTTTTGTCGGCTTTGTAGAGCTTGTAGGAACAGTGTACCCAATAATGGGCTATGTAGGATTATTACTATGCCTAGGACTGTTATTTAAATATATTAAGCGTAAAAAGGCAGGGAAAAATCACATCGCGTAAGCGTTGTGTTTTCCTGGCTTTTATTTATATGGACGGATGATAATGTTATAATTAGTGTAGATTGAAGGGAATAAGAAATGAAGAAAACATACTTATTAATCATAATTTTAGTTGCATTAACTGTAATGGTGTTCTCATTAGTTTTTGGCTGGTATAAAAAAGAAAATCCCGCATTAAATCATGATACGGTGTTCGATGAACTTGGCGTGGCAATGAATGTTAAGCTGATTTCTGACGTCCAATACGGTAAAGGTGCGCCGAACTCAGAAATGGATATTATTATGCCAAAGAAAATTAAAGCTGGAGATAAATTACCGCTTATTATATGGACCCATGGTGGAGGATATATCGCAGGTGATAAAAAACATAAAAATGCTTATCTTGCGCGTATTGCAGAGCGTGGATTTATTATTGCAAATATGAACTATGCGCTTGCACCTGCCCATCAATATCCCGTGCCTTTAATTCAGGAAAAGCAAGCTGCACAGTTTATGAAGCGTAATACATTCCATCTTCCGATTGACTTTAATCAAATTATTATTGGTGGAGATTCAGCAGGAGCACAAATTGCAGCGCAGTTTGCAGCACTTCAGACGAATGAATTATTAAGGAAAGAAATGCAGGAAGAGGCGGTCTTTACACCGGATGATATTAAAGGGGTAATATTATTTGGTGGATTATACGATATGGATACCGTAAGAGCAACGAAATTTCCACGAATTGAAGATTTTATGGAAAGCTATACTGGAGAAAAATATTGGGAGCGCGATTTTAAACAGATTGATCAAATGTCTATCACACAGCAGGTAACAGGAAAGTACCCTCCAACATTTCTGACAGTAGGAGATGCAGACCCATTTGAAAGTCAGGCAAAAGAACTGCTCAAAGTGCTGCAAGAAAATCAAGTACCGAATTCGACGTCATTTTTTGATGGCTCACATCGATTAAGACATCAATATCAATTTCATATGAATCTAAAGGAATCTCAAATAACATATGATAAAGTGATTAAGTTTCTGAGCACGTTTACTGATCAAGCATTGTACAATACGTTAGAAGAAGAACCGCTTACAACGAAAACGAAATAGCAGGAGGAATGCACCTTGAAAGATAAAGTATTACTCACAGGCGCAACAGGATATATCGGTAAGTATATATCAAGTCAATTGACAGCGCAGTATGATATTTATGCGATGAGTAAATATCCGAGCAGACCATTAGAAGGCATCACCTGGCTGACTGGCGATATATTCTCTTTGAATGACTGTATTGATGCAATGGCCCATGTAGATTTTGGGATATACTTTATTGATCCTAACAAACGTTCCAGCAGGATGAACGATACAAAGTTTCGTGATATCAATGCTATCAGTGCAGATAATTTTGCACGCGCTGCAGAAATCACACAATTGAAAGCGATTTTCTATGTATCTGGTACAACAGAAGATCAAGAAACATTGGATATTCTGCGTAGCTATAAAACACCTGTTCATGTCTCAACCACTTCAATTAAGCGTAAAGGAATAGTCGCACAAACACAGAGTTCAGAAATCAATGATGTAAGAAGTATTCAACGTACGTTGATGCCATCAGACTGGACGATAACAGATTTGAGTCATTATTATTTTAGCTGGTTGAGTGATATGGCGTTTAATATTATCAACGTAAAACGTCAGGATAACGGATATACGATTTATGCAGCGGGCAAGCATGTACTTACGTTATGTGAGGATGAAGCAAAAAGTGATGAAAATAGAATGGTCTATAAGATAACAGAAGGTGCATTATACAAAAATACACTAACAAGTCGTGCACGCATGGAGTTTAGAAGACTGAAGCATACTGACACCCTTATCATTGCACTTCATGATTATGAACCTACAATACCATGGATCCTCTATATATTGACACAATTACCGATGTATCATCTTTCGATGAAAATCTTTGATGTCGAGATGCGTATTGCTCGCTTTCAGGAAGATAAAGCAAAGGGTATAGAAAAACAGTATACAAAGTAACAAACGGCTGTATGATACAGTCGTTTTTTATACGTTCATTTAAATTTTTATATTACATTTTTGTAAAGAATGTAAAGAAGGTTGACTATACCAACGTTTTGCAAACGCTTACTTTACAGACTTAATACATTTTTAACAAAACGCTATTAAAAGTTAACAATTTCCTTTAAAATAGCGATGTAGATAACTATGGTGAAAATATTAGGAGGCAGTAACATGTTTAATAAGAAGAAAGATAAGTTTGCGGTTCAATTAGAAGCGATGGCAGAGAATCTAGATCGTGCTGCAGTAGCATTTGGTGAGATGACATTTCACAATGCGTTTGATCTAAAGAAATATGCAGATACAATTAAAGCCTATGAAACCAATGGTGATGAACTGATGCACCAAATGATTTCAGATTTAAATCAAACATTCATCACACCGATTGAACGTGAAGATATTCTTGCTCTTTCCAACGCGATTGATGATGTCATGGACGCTATGGAAGAAACATCAGCAATGTTTGAAATGTACTCAATTGAATACTCAGATGAGTATATGGCTGAATTTGTTCAGAATATTCAAGGGTGCGCAAAAGAAATTAAGACCGCAGTGACGCTCGTTGCTGAGAAGAAGTTATCCCATGTGCGCGTACATTCGATTAATATTAAGGAGCATGAAACAAACTGTGACGGTATTTTAAGACAGTCAATCAAACATATTTTATCTGTAGAAACGGATCCGTTAACTGTGATGAAAGTAAAGGATATTTATCAGTCTTTAGAAGATATTGCTGATAAATGCCAGGCAGTTGCGAATATACTCGAATCTATCATTATGAAGAATAGTTAAGGAGCATTTTTATGGAACCGATTATTATTTTTACATTTGCGATTGTATTCTTCGCGTTAGCTTTTGATTTTATCAACGGTTTTCACGATACGGCAAACGCAATAGCAACAGCAGTTTCAACGAAAGCACTGAAGCCACGTCATGCAATCTTGATGGCTGCTGTGCTTAACTTTATCGGGGCGATTCTTTTTCATGGGGTAGCGAAGACGGTTACGAAAGATATTGTAGACCCATTTACGTTACAAAATGGTCAAGTGGTCATCCTTGCGGCATTAATCAGTGCGATTACATGGAACTTAATCACATGGTATTTTGGGATTCCGAGTTCGTCATCACATACATTGATTGGCTCAATTGCAGGTGCTGCAATTGCATCAGGTGGTTTTGGAATTCTGGAATATGCAGGATTTACGAAGATTATTGTAGGATTATTGATTTCACCATTACTTGCATTCATCGTTGGTTATATTATGTATACTATTATTAAAACAATATTTAAGAATGCAAACTTAACAAAGACAAATCGTAATTTTAGGTTCTTGCAAATATTCACAGCAGCAGCGCAAGCATTTGCTCATGGTTCAAATGATGCGCAAAAGGCGATGGGTATTATTACGATGGCATTAATCTCTGCTGGGATGCAAACTGGAAGTACCGAACCTCAGACATGGGTTCAAATCTCCTGTGCTGCTGCGATGGGATTAGGTACAGCAGTTGGTGGATGGAAGATCATTAAAACAGTTGGTGGTAATATCATGAAAATTCGTCCGGCTAATGGTGTTGCAGCAGACTTGTCATCTGCTTTTATCATCTTTGGAGCAACACATTTTCATCTACCTGTATCCACAACGCACGTTGTATCTTCTTCAATTCTAGGTGTAGGATCGAGCCACCGTGTAAAAGGCGTGAAGTGGACGACGGCACAGCGTATGATTATTACATGGGTGATTACATTGCCGATTTCGGCCTTAATTGCAGCAATTATCTATTTTGCTGTTAACTTTATTACACATATTTTTTAATTAAATCATATACATTCGGGTAAACTGTTAATAGTTTACCCGAATTTTTTTAGGAGTGATAAAAATGGAACATATTGTATTTGTACATAGTGCAAGTGAACAAACAAAAGAGAGTGGAAGTAATCCATTGCTAAGAACCATTCCGCAAGGGAAGTACGTATGGCATAAACAACATTATCCGAGAGAAAAAGGACAAGTTTATGAATTGTGGGTGGAACCATTTATTGAAAGTCTGAATGAAATTGATGATCATGAACCTGTCACTTTAATTGGGCACTCGTTCGGTGGTACTGTAATTATGAAGTATTTAACTGAAAATCAAGTGACTCAAAAAATTAAACAAGTGATTCTTATAGGGTCACCTTTGTTTGGCTGTGATGACAAGTTTAGTGATAAGGACAATGAATTGCGAGATAATGCACAGTCATACATCAATGTACCTATTACGCACATTCAGTCTGTTGATGATAATCGTGTAGACATTAAACACCAAGCTTGCTGGCAACAAAGATTTCCACAGATGAATATCATTACAAAACAATCCGGGCAACACGAATTTCATGATGGCATAGATGAACTGAATCAATTGCTTTGATTACAGAAAAAAGATAGATAAAGTCATCACTTTATCTATCTTTATTTCTTATTTCAAACGAAAGCGTTTACAATTTATTGATTTTATATTACCATACTTGTATACAAGTAGACGGAGGTAAGCCATGATACCTAAACAATGGATGGATCAACTTTCAACAGGAGAGCAGATAGCATTGGATTTGAGATATAAAATTATTTCAAATCAGATTAAAGATGGAGAGAAGCTCTCGGAGAATACTTTAGCACAGATGTATGAAGTGAGTCGTTCACCCGTAAGAGATGCCTTAAAGATTTTATCTAATGATAAATTGATTCGTTTAGAGCGTATGGGTGCAGTGATAATGGCTTTATCAGAAAATGATATAAAAGAGCTTTATGACATGAGATTGATGATCGAAAGCTTCAGTTTTGAAAGAATGAGTAAAAAGGATGTATCTAAAGTTGTATTGGAGCTCCATAAGAAACTTGAGATGATGAAAGTAGCGGTTAAATTTGATGATGCTGCAGAGTTTGCATTACAAGACATTCTTTTTCATCAAACGATGATTGAAAGTATTCACCATAAGCAGTTAGAAAAGTTATGGATCAGCATTAAACCCACAATGCTTATACTGAACCTAATTTCGATGGAGAAAAGAATGAAGTTTAATAAAGATGATTTTGAACGCATCTTTAAGAATCATCATGAATATATCTTGACTGTCGAACAAAGAGATAGAAAAGGTTATAAAGAAGTACTTCATATGAATTTCGATGATGTCCATGAAGAAATAGATGATTTATTCTATTCGCAGACGAAGGAGGAAATATAGTGTTCAAAATAGGCGTAGATATAGGTACAACGAGTACAAAAGCGGTAATCTATAAAAATCAAGATATAGTAGGGATACATCATGTTGAGTATCCGTTATTAACACCCACTACAGATACAGCTGAGCAATATCCGAATGAAATCTTTGAAGCGGTGTTAGAAACTATCCGAGTGGTTGTGAAAAAAGCAGAAGCCGCAAAAAACGAAATTGATTTTATCAGCTTTTCTAGTGCAATGCATAGTTTGATCTTGATGGATGAACATAATAAACCACTTACCAATAGTATTACATGGGCAGATAATCGGAGCTATCAGTATGCAGAAAAGCTTAACCGGGAACATGATGGTCTTGCTATCTATCATCGAACAGGGACACCGATTCATCCAATGAGCCCGTTGACCAAGATGTTATGGTTGAAAGAAACAGAAACCAAGCTTTATCAGTCGACTAAAAAATTCATTGGTATAAAAGGTTATGTGTTCTACCAGCTCTTTAAAAGATATATCGAAGATTATTCTATATTAAGTGCCACGGGTATATTTAATATTCATCAGCTTGATTATGATGATGAAGTGCTTAAGCTTTTAGAAATCGATAAAAGTCAGCTATCGGAAGCTGTAGATACGACGACACTATTAACAGGCATTGATAAGCATTATGCAGAAATGATGAATATTGATGTCAACACACCGTTTGTTATCGGTGCGAGTGACGGTGTGCTTAGTAATCTCGGTGTAGATGCATTTAAGCCTGGAGAAGTTGCAGTAACCATTGGTACAAGTGGTGCGATTCGCACAGTAATTGATCAACCGAAAACAGACAGTCAAGGGAGATTGTTCTGCTATGCTCTGACGAAGGACAAATGGGTCATTGGTGGCCCGGTGAATAATGGTGGTGTCGTCTTGCGCTGGATACGTGATGAGTTTGCTTCAAGTGAGATTGAGACAGCAAAGCGCCTCGGTGTCGATAGCTATGAAGTATTGACTAAAATTGCTGAACGTGTGCCACCAGCGAGTAATGGCTTGATCTTTCATCCTTTCCTCGCAGGAGAACGTGCGCCACATTGGAATGCCAATGTGCGTGGCTCATTCTTTGGATTAACCCTCTCGCATAAAAAAGAGCATATGATTCGTGCGGCACTTGAAGGTGTCATCTTTAATCTCTATACAGTTTATATTGCGCTTTCTGTGCTGATGGATGAAGAAGTGAAGACATTAAAGGCAACAGGAGGATTTGCAAAAAGTGCACTATGGCGACAGATGATGTCCGATATTTTTGAACATGAAGTGATTGTACCAGAGAGTATCGAAAGTTCTTGTCTCGGTGCTTTTATTCTCGGTCAAATTGCCATCGGAGAAAAAGATAACTTTGACCATGTCAGTGCTATGGTTGGTGCAACAAAGCCACATCAGCCGATTCAGGAAAATGTATACATCTATCGTGAGATATTACCGATTTATATTAAAATGACACAGCAATTGATGGAAACGTATGATGATATTGCTGCATTTCAAAGAAAATATGAAAAGAGGGAAATATAATGGATTTTATCGTACAACAATGGCCATTATTTACAGTCGCTATCGCGATTATTATTTTACTGGTCTTAATTATGGGACTCAAACTTAACACGTTTATATCATTAATTATCGTCGCTTTTTTAACAGCGCTGATGCTCGGAATGCCTTTAGATAAAGTCGTGGCTACGATTGAAGCAGGTATGGGTGGCACCCTTGGACATATTGCGCTCATCTTTGGTTTAGGCGCAATGCTTGGGAAGTTGCTTGCTGATGGTGGTGGTGCAACGAGAATTGCACATACGCTCATCGACAAATTTGGACTAAAACATATTCAGTGGGCTGTTGTTGTGGCATCATTCATCATAGGAATTGCGTTATTCTTTGAAGTCGGTCTTGTGTTACTGATTCCGATTGTATATACCATTGCGAAAGAAACGAAACTACCAGCACTTTATTTAGGTATTCCTATGGCTGCAGCACTTTCTGTAACGCATGGTTTCCTGCCACCACATCCTGGACCGGTCATGATTGCAAAAGAATATGGTGCAAATCTTGGAGAAGTATTAATATATGGCTTTATCATTGCAATTCCAGTGGCAATCATTGCAGGACCGCTATTTACAAAGCTTGCGAAGAAAATTGCGCCGACAGCATTCACACGTGAAGGGGATATCTCATCGTTAGGTAAAAACGTGAATTTTAAAATTGAGGAAACACCAGGCTTTTTCATTAGTACACTTACAGCATTATTCCCTGTATTATTAATGCTGATTTCAACAATTGTTAAATTAATGGTAGAAGCACAAGGGATAAATGTAAACGGACTGATCAAGGCTATTTACCTAATTGGGGATGCATCTACTGCCATGCTGATTTCAATATTGATTGCAGTATTCACAATGGGTCTTTCAAGAGGTCGTAAGATGAAAGATGTGATGCAGTCAGTTACAGATGCAATCTATCCAATTGGAATGATGATTCTGATAATCGGTGCAGGTGGCGCATTTAAACAGGTATTGATCGACGGTGGCGTAGGTAAGCATGTCGAAACGTTATTTACGCATTCAGACTTTTCTCCGATTCTGTTAGCCTGGCTTGTTGCAGCAGTACTTAGAATTGCTTTAGGATCCGCAACAGTTGCTGCGATTTCTACGACAGGTATCGTTATTCCATTACTGGAAGCTTCCGATGTGAATTTGGCATTAGTTGTTCTTGCAACAGGTGCCGGAAGTGTCATCGCATCACATGTAAATGATGCAGGATTCTGGATGTTTAAAGAATACTTCGGGTTATCCATTAAAGAGACGGTGCTGACATGGACGCTTCTAGAGACAATCATATCTGTTAGTGGGATCATCTTTATTATGATTTTCAGCCTGTTTGTATAATCAAATCACTCGTAAATATAAGTTGTAAACTGTATAATCATTATATAACATTAGTTAAATGAGGGATTATATGAATAATTATTATAATGCACAACCTGTGACACGCGCGTCAGCGTACCGTCAAACGTTTTTATTCTTTATGTATTACTGGATCATCTTTGCGGTAGGAACATATTTAGGACAATTTGTGCCAGCGGGATTAAGATTCACGGTTTCTATGGCAATTTTTGCACTTGTAATGTTATCGTTATTCGTGCGTGCTTCACGTAAGTTTGGATTCTTAATTTCTAACTTAATGGCGTTTGGTATGGGGATTGTAAGTTACGGTACATTTATGTACTACATGTCAACATTAGGTGAAGCCGCTTTCTATCAAAACGTTGCACTTGCTGTAGGAGCATTCTTAGCTTTCGGTTTAGTTGGATACTTTGTAGTAGGTGATGCATCTAACTTGGGACGTCTTTTATTCCCAGCATTAATTGCATTAGTATTCGCAAGTTTCTTAGGTATATTCATTCAAATACCGATGTTCCAGATGGTGATTACAATTGCAGGGCTTGCAATCTTCTTCTTGTATACAGTATATGACTTTAACCGTTTAAAACAAGGGAACTTCTCACCACAGGAGATGGGATTTAGCTTATTTATCAACCTATTGAATATCATTTTAGATATTTTACGATTAGCAAGTATTTTAAAAGATTAAAGGCACATGCCTTTAATCTTTTTTGTGTAATGAAGGATTAATGTGTATAATAATGACATAAATTATTGAAAGAGAAGTGTATATTATGGGTCGTAAATGGAACAATATCAAAGATAAGAAAGCTGCAAAGGACAAGAATACGAGTAGAATCTATGCGAAATTCGGTCGTGAAATCTATGTTGCAGCAAAGTCTGGTGAGCCAGATCCTGAATCGAACCAAAACTTGAAATTCGTTCTTGAACGTGCAAAAACATACTCTGTACCGAAACATATTATTGATCGTGCTATCGAGAAAGCTAAAGGTGGTGCAGAAGAGAACTACGACGAACTACGCTATGAGGGATTTGGTCCTGGTGGTTCGATGTTAATTGTAGATGCCCTTACAAACAACGTTAATCGTACAGCGAGTGATGTTCGTGCAGCATTTGGTAAGAACGGGGGTAATATGGGGGTATCCGGTTCAGTAAGTTATATGTTTGATAATACTGCGGTGTTTGGATTTGATGGTAAGAGTGCAGATGAAACGCTGGAAATCCTGATGGAAGCAGATATTGACGTACGCGATGTAATGGAAGAGGATGGACACGTTATTGTCTATGCAGAACCTGATCAATTTGCAGCAGTGCAGAATACATTGAAAGAAGCGGGCATTGAAGAATTTACTGTAGCTGAACTTTCGATGGTACCTCAGACTGAATTAGACTTATCTGACTCCGACTTAGAAGTATTTGAAAAGTTAGTAGACGCGATTGAAGATTTAGAAGACGTACAGACTGTACATCATAATGTAAATGCATAATATGTAAGCACTGAAGCGATTTCAGTGCTTTTTTAGGAGGTATTATGAATAAACAGGATTTTATAGAGACGCTGCAATTACAACCACATCCAGAAGGTGGCTATTACTATGAGACATATCAATCCGAAATTAAAGTAGCTGATAAAAGACTATATACAAGTATCTATTTCTTACTAGAGTCAGGGAATATTTCACACTTTCATCGTATACAGTCAGATGAATTATGGTACTTTCATGCGGGACATTCACTGACGATTCATATGATTCATCCTGATGGGCGCTATCAGTCTGTTAAGCTTGGACTTGATGTCAAAAAGGGTGAAGTGCCACAATATCTAGTACCAAAGAACACGATATTTGCTTCTACTGTTGAAGGAGAAGACAGCTGGAGTCTCGTTGGCTGTATGGTCGCACCAGGATTTACATTCGAGAGCTTTGAACTGTTTACGCAAGATGAACTGATAGAGTGGTACCCCAAACATCAAAAGATTATAGAAAAATATGCATTAAAGCACAAGGAGAATGTATAATGAAAAACAAGAAAATTACACCATTTATGATGTTTAATGGCAAAGCAGAGGCGGCGATTGAATTTTATACCTCTGTATTTCGTAATAGTGAAATTATTTCTATGATTAAGTATGATGAACGAGGACCAGGCGCACCCGGGACGGTGAATCATGCAGTGTTTACAATTCATAATGAACAGTTTATGGCGATAGATAACGCGAATGGGACAGATATTCCTTTTACACCGGCACTTAGTTTTGCGGTTGAATGCGAATCAGCTGAAGAGATTGAATTCTTATATGATCAGTTAAAGGAAGATGGACAAGTGCTGATGGCGCTTGCACCGATGCATCCAGTGTCAGAGAAGTTTGCATGGGTAGCTGATCAGTTTGGTATCAACTGGCAATTAAACCTATCCATTGGATGATAGCACCTTATTGATAAGGTGCATTTTTTTATACTTACTTTAATATTTGTTATGATAAGAGAAAGGAGCTGAGGATATGGATTTAGGTTTAAAGGGCAAAGTAGCTATAATTACAGGTTTAAGTAAAGGTATCGGTAAGGAAACCGCGACGGTATTAGCTGCAGAAGGTGCTCATATAGTGATTGCTTCCCGTCATGAAGACGAACTGATTGATGTTGCAAAGGAAATTAAGGAGCAGACAGGACAACAAGTATCTTATCAAGTATGTGATGTTACGAAGGAAACGGACTGTAAACAATTTGTTCAAAAAGCAATCGATACGTACGGAAAGCTTGATATACTCATCAATAATGCAGGAAGTGCGTTTGCTAAAAATTTCGAAGATGTTTCGCTGGATGACTGGCAGGATGATCTTGACCTCAAACTATTCGGAGCGCTCCATATGTTACATGCAGCATTACCGGAACTTAAGAAGAATGGGGGCGCCATAGTCAATCTTACAGCCATTGCCGGCAAAAACCCTCCAGCCGATACAACACCAACCTCTGTCACACGTGCAGCAGGACTTGCATTGACCAAGACATTAAGTAAGGATCTTGCACAGTATAATATTCGTGTGAACGCTGTATGTATCGGTCTGATTCGCAGTGGTCAGATTGAAAAACGCTGGCAGGAGGAAGCACCTGAAAAGCCTTGGGAAGAATATGCAAGAGATCCTAAGTTTGAAATTCCGATTGGCCGTATTGGTGATACTAGAGAAGCGGCAAATGTCATTTCATTCTTAGTAAGTGATGCAGCAAGTTATGTTACGGGTACTGCTGTAAATATCGATGGTGGTAAATCACCAAGTCTTTAATGAAGATAGCATCAGGATGTTTCCTGATGCTATTTTTTTGTCAAAAGGTTGACGAATTCTGTGTTAGGTGTATTATATTATATAGTACAGTTAATACAGTAGAACGGAGAGGTTTTATGATATCAATCGACAATAGGAGTCGTATTCCGATATATGAGCAGCTTATCAATGGATTTAAGCTTCAAATGATGAATGGCGTTCTGCTACCAGATGACCAGCTGCCGTCTGTAAGGCAATTAGCACAGGAGTTAACCATCAATCCGAATACCATTCAAAAGGCATACCGTGAACTAGAACATCTAGGTTACACCTATTCAGTCCCAGGTAAAGGAAGTTTTGTAAACAACATTCAAAATGAGATGAATAAGGAGCGCATCAACATGTTAACAGAGACTTTGCATAAAACAGTGCAGGAATTACTATTTCTAGGTCTGACGAAAGAAGAGATTATAGCAGCAATTGAAAACATGAGGGGTGAGCACGATGACAATCAGACTGAATAAGGTCAGCAAGTCATTTGGAAAGTTTAAAGCGGTGGACGAAGTTGACTTGATAATAAAGCAAGGTTCAATTCAAGGGTTACTTGGAAGTAATGGGGCAGGTAAGACAACATTGCTCAAGCTAATTGCAGGTATCTATAAAAGTGATACTGGACAGATTACAGTAAATGATATGGATATATTCGAAGACATCCATTATAAGGCACATATGATCTTTATCTCTGACATTCCTTATTTCT
This sequence comes from Macrococcoides caseolyticum, assembly GCF_002902665.1. Lineage (GTDB taxonomy): Bacteria > Bacillota > Bacilli > Staphylococcales > Staphylococcaceae > Macrococcoides > Macrococcoides caseolyticum. The sequence continues at coordinate 7,047 of NZ_PPRM01000011.1, read as the reverse complement.
TTGGACATGCGAGTCTGGATGAGATGTCTGAGTTCTATAAAATGATGTTTCCCGATTTCAGTGAAGAACGATACAAACAGCTTGTAAAAGTGCTTAATATGAATCCATCTAAGAAGATTGCAAAGTTATCAAAAGGTATGCAGCGTCAATGTGCATTTATACTAGCGATTGCAGCACGTCCTAAAGTTATGCTGCTAGATGAACCTTTTGATGGATTAGACCCGATTGTCAGACATACAATCAAGAACATCTTGATTCAGGATGTTACCAATCATGACATGGCTTTGTTCGTGTCTAGCCATAATTTAAGGGAGATGGAAGATTTCTGTGATGCGGTAACTTTGATGCATGAAGGACGTGTATTGATGACGCGTGACCTCGATGACTTAAAAGGAAATGTAGCTAAGATTCAGATGGCTTTCAGCATATTACCTGATGAATCATTCTATAAAGGGATGAATGTTATTGAGAAAGTGACTAAAGGACGTGTAGTTACTTGTATCGTAAAAGACAACCTAGACAGAATAGAAGAATATATTACAACAGCAGATCCACTGCTCTATGATATACTACCGCTCACATTAGAAGAAATCTTTACATATGAATTGGGAGGTTACGGTTATGCAATTGAAAACATCATTGTGGAATAAAGCGCTGTTCAGAAACTTATCACGCAATATCATGTTTTTGACGGTAATTAATATCATCTGTACATTTATTTTAGTGCCGTTCTCCTATTTTATGATGGATGTTGAAGGTACGAATAATATTAGTAAGTATATTATCGGCTCATTAAATACAGCAGGGCTATATTTCTTTGGCACAATGATTTATGCAGGGTTAAGCGGTATTTTTATTACCTATTTCTTTAAAGGGCAAGGTGCATCTGACTTTATTCATAGTCTGCCGATAAAACGGTATCGTATTTTAAATACAGTTTACCTAACATATTTTACGCATGTGCTCCTCAATTTATTGATAAACGGTGTTATCACATTAATATTCGGGATTAAATTTAATGGCATAAATATTGAGAAAGCGCTGATATGGGTACTGTTAAGTTTACTCATTCACCTGTTTATCTTTAGTTTAACTGTATTATTAGGCTTATTGATAAATAATTACTTAAGTCATACTGTTGGGACGATAGCACTGCTTATTTCCCCGGTAATTATGGGAACACTAATCTATACAACGCATATGGTATTATTCAAAGGTCTTTCGGAATATCCTACTGTGCTGCTTAATGATATTACGATACCTGTAAAGTTTATGGAATTCGTGATTGCAGATCGCTATCACTTTGTCTATTTGGTCGTAGTGTTTGTAATATCAATCGTCATGATTGCACTTTCTTATTATGCATATATGCGACGTAAGAATGAGCGCATCAATGAACCTTATGCGAATCAGTTTATCTATTTGATTATCTATTTTATTATGCTGTTTATAGCGACCATGCTAGGAGGATTGATATTCAGCTCATTATTTAGTGAGATGAAGATTATTTCACTCATCATCTATGCAATCGCATTTACAGTTGCGTTCATACTGATGGAAATGATTTCACAAAAGTCTGCTCGAATCACTTTCGATAAGCGACTTTATATCACCTCGTTCGCGATTGTAGCTGCTGCGTTGATGTTAGTTTTTATTTCAGGATATATGCGTGAACAATTTATACCTGATAAAAAAGAAATCTCATCTGTCGCAACAACTTTTGAAGATGATAATCAAATGTACATGAATCAAAATTTGCTGAACGATACGAAAGTAAGCAATCAAGCATTTATTGATAGTGTTGTCGATGCACATAAACAATTAAAGAACGCAAAAAAAGGTGTATATAACAATGATGTAGCAATCCGTACGATACATATTCAGTATATTATGAATAATGGTCGAGTAGTTGATAGAAATTACGAAGTCTTTGAAAAAGATTATGATAACTACATTAAGCGTGTCAATACAGAAGACAATATGAAAGCGCTAGTCACTGCACTTGATCTTAGTAAGCATAAAAAAGATCAAATTTCTATTACCCATGAAGTGAATAACGATTCATTTACGGGTGACAGCATGAATAACAAACAAAAAGAAAAGCTTATAAAAGTTCTGGAAACAAGTATTAAAGAAAGAAGTTTTAATTCAAATCTTGAAGCAGGAAAAACAAAGTATAGTATTACTTTCGATTATGAACATATGAAATCGAATGGAATGGTTACCGAGTCTGGAAGTTATGACGTTCCGATTTCGATATACGATACGAAGTTAATACAATTTCTAATTGATGAGGAAATCATCTCTGAGCCGAGTGATGTACTAAAAGATGGCAACGTATATGAACTTCCACGAAAAACATCTTTTGAACATGTCAGAAATATTGAAACGATAAATGAAGTAAAAGGTGCGAAAAAAATAGATAGAAAAGAATTTAAACGCATGGTAAACGCACAGCAGATTGATTCAAAAGGGCAACGAATCTTCGTTATTGATAGCCCGGAAAAATCATTTATATTTATAAAATAAGCAGGGAACTCCCTGCTTTTTGTTATAATTTATATGAGGAGGTGTGCTATGCCGACAAAAAGGAAAGCAGTTCAGACAAGAAAGCAATCTACAGCTAAAAAGCGTCCTGTGAATAAAATGCGTAAGACAAAAAAATCAAGGTCAAAGTCAAAGTTTAAATTCAAGCATTTCGTTATTCTAGGATGTATCATTTATATATGCAGTGTCATCTACGGTGCGTTCAAACCATTGCCAGGTGGCGTCAGCAAATGGTTTGAATCAAGTAAGACAAATGATGTGAAACTACTTGTAGATAAAACGTACGAGAAAGAAAATCATATGTATTATAACCATGAAATATTCAATGAACAATTGAAAACGATTCAGGAAGCGGATGATTTTATCATTTTAGATATGTTTTTATTCAACGATACATATGACGGACAAAAAAAATTCACAAAGCTGACAGAAACACTGACACAAGCATTGATTGATAAGAAAAAAGAAAGTCCCAATATTCGCATCTACATGCTGACAGATCCCATCAATTCTTTTTATGGAAGCTATACACCAGAGCACTACAGAAAATTGCGCGATAACGGTATTGCACTGTATGAAACGAATCTTGTGAAACTAAGAGATCCCAATCCACTTTATTCCGGGTTATGGCGTCCGACATTAAGATGGCTCGGTAATAATGAGAACGGAATAATCACAAATATATTTTCTAAGGACGCACCAAATGTTACTGTAAGAGGATTCGGCAGATTGCTGAATATGAAAGCGAACCATAGAAAAACATTAGTCACTGAAGATGCAGCGATAATCTCGAGTAGCAACCCCCATGACTCGAGTGCGCATCATCAGAATATTGCAGTTAAAATCACTGGACAGCTGCAGGAAGACTTGATTAATAGTGAAGTCCATGCACTCAACATGAGTGGTGGAAATTTGAATAAGAATGATTTTCAGATTAACAATCGCGCCTATCGTAGTGACATGGACTATACTACAACATTAGTCACGGAAGGTAAGATTAAAGCTGCACTGCTCGAACAGATCAATATGACGAAAACGGGAGATCGTGTGAAGATGGGGATGTTCTATCTTTCTGACAGAGATATCATTAAAGCATTGATAAAAGCATCGAAACGAGGTGTCGGGATTCAGATGATACTAGATGTGAATAAAGAAGCATTTGGTAAGGAAAAACCTGGTATTCCAAATAAACCGGTCGCACATGAGCTAGTATCCAAATCAAATGATAGGATCCAAGTAAAATGGGCGGTAAGTCATGGTGAACAATTTCATGCGAAGTATACGTTATTCCAATATAAAGACAGCAAGACAAGTACAGTGATACTCGGTAGTGCAAATCTGACACGTCGTAATGTTGGGGACTACAATATGGAGACAGATGTGATTATTAGTGGACGCAGCAATCTTCCTGTCTTCCATCGACTGAATCAGGAGTTTAGTGCGATGTGGAACAATGAAGAGGCCTATGTTACAGATGATTATGAAGTGAAGAAAGACCCGTCATTCATTAAAGATGTCATTTACAGAGTACAAGAATTTACAGGAATATCGAGTTTCTAATATTAAAAAAGTTGGATGAATTCTAAAAAGACATTGACTTATAAATCTAACCCATGTAATATAAAAAACAACTTAATATATTTTATCAAGAGAGACAGAGGGATATGGCCCGACGAAGTCTCAGCAGCGGACTCTTTATAGAGCACTGTGCTAATTCCATCAAGCTTTAGCTTGGCAGATAAATGTTGACCGTGAAACGCTCATTTAGCTCAAGCTAAGTGAGCGTTTTTTATTTTAAGGAGGAAAGAATGAATGGGAATTATTGAAGTACATGACGTGACGAAGGTTTATCGCACGAAAAAAGGTGACATCAATGCTTTAGACCATGTCAACTTAACTATTGAAAAAGGTCAGGTTTTCGGTATTGTAGGATATTCAGGTGCGGGTAAATCTACTTTACTCAGATTAATCAATCGACTTGAAAAGCCATCAACAGGTCAAGTGTTTGTTGAAGGCAATGAGATTACAGCATTGAAAGAAAGTGCACTTAGAAAGCAGCGACAAAATATTGGAATGATCTTTCAACAGTTCAACTTATTTAAATCGAAAACAGTCAGCGATAATATCCGATATCCATTAAAGCTGACAAAGAAATATAGCAAGCAGGAAATTGAGGAGCGAGTGGATGAACTCTTAAGCTTTGTTGGCCTGAGTGACAAGAAAGATGATTATCCGAATCAACTTTCAGGAGGACAGAAGCAGCGCATCGGTATTGCGAGAGCCCTTGCAACTGAACCGGATATATTATTATGCGATGAAGCAACGAGTGCCCTGGATCCAGAGACAACGGATGATATTCTGGAATTACTCAAGAAAATTAATCAGCGGCTCAATATTACGATTGTTATTATTACGCATGAGATGGAGGTCGTCAAAAAGATTTGTGATGAAGTGGCTGTAATGGAAAAAGGGAAGGTTGTTGAGCAGAATAAAGTGTTCGAGTTATTCACTTCACCGCAGCATGCAACTACAAAACGATTTGTCCACAGTGTGCTGAATGACGACATTCCTAAAGATATCAATATTAGTAATCGACGTTTATATCGTTTTATATTCAATCATGAACAAATATTAAAGCCAGCACTAAGTGAGGTTGGACGCCAGTATCATGTAGATTTCAATATTTTATACGGCGGTATAACGGAGTTAACCGATAAGTTGTTTGGTAATCTACTGATTGAAGCGGTTGGACAGCCAGGACAGATAAACAGTGCGCTAGATGATCTCGTACGAAAAGGAATTAAAGTAAAGGAGGTTGAAGGATTTGAAAACTGATATCACAACATTCTACCCCGTCATTATCGAACAGACGATCAATACACTGATCATGGTGGCAATCACGTTAATCTTTGCAACACTAATTGGATTACCGCTTGGCATATTGCTTTATGCAACAGCAAAAGGCAACATACTCGAGAATAAAGTAGTGAACAGCATACTCAATGCCATTATCAATACGATACGTCCGATTCCATTTATCATATTTCTAGTAGCTTTAATACCTATAACACGATTTCTTGTCGGGACATCTATCGGTATCTGGGCAGCGATATTCCCGATGACACTTGCTGCATCGCTTTCTATCGCACGAATTGTAGAGAATAATATCGTATCTGTAGATAGAGGCGTCATTGAAGCAGCAGAAGCGATGGGATCAAGCAAGTTCGACATACTGTTCAAAGTACTCATCCCAGAAGCGGCGGGTGCATTGATATTAGGGCTGACATTTACAACTGTATCTTTAATAGAATTCTCAGCTGTGGCAGGACTTGTCGGTGCAGGTGGTATTGGATATTTAGCATTTACTTATGGATATCAAAGATTTGACGTGCTGATCATGTTTATTACAGTTGTCATTCTGATTGTATTAGTACAGATTACACAATTTATCGGTAACAAAGTAGCAAGCATATATACAAGTAGATTATAAAAGGAGAAAAGAATATGAAAAAATTATGGGTATTATTATTATCATTAGTGGTTGTACTTGCAGCATGTGGGGGAAAAGAAAGTAAAGAAAAGACTGTAAAGATCGGTGTTACAGGGGTAGATTCAAAAGTATGGGAAGTTGTGAAAGAAGAAGCAAAAAAAGATGGTATTAATATTGAGTTTGTAGAATTTCAGGATTACACAGCACCAAACAATGCTTTGAGTGAAGGTGAAATTGATTTAAATGCGTTCCAGCACTTCGCATTCTTGGATCAGTTTAAGAAAGATCACAACCTTGATATTTCAGTGGTAGGAACTACAGTATTTGCACCACTAGGTGTATATTCAGAAAAAGTAAAAGATATTAAAGATATCAAAAAAGGTGAAACAATCGCAATTCCAGATGATGTAACAAATCAAGCGCGTGCACTTCGCTTACTAGAAGCAGGTGGACTGATTAAGTTATCTGATGACTTTGGATTATTTGGTGGTCCTGATAAAATTAAAGAAAACAAATTAAACCTCAAGATTAAACCGATTGATGCACAGCAGACACCAAGAGTATTACCCGATGTTGCAGCAAGTATTATCAATAACGGAGTTGCAGCGCGTGCAGGACTCAACCCGAAAGATGACCCAATTTTCTTAGAAGATTCAAATAGTAAAAATGTTGCACCGTATATCAATGTAATTGCTGCACAGACGAAAGATAAAGATAACAAGACATATAAAAAGATTGTAGAACTCTATCATTCGGATAAAGCGAAAGATGCATTGAAAGTAGATACAAAAGATGGCGAAATCGCGAAAAACTTAAACACAGACGAAATTAAGAAAATTGAAGAAGGATTAAAATAAAAGGACGTGACACGAGCGTTCAGACACGAGTGAAATCATGAAAAGATGGCAAAAAACGGTCTTGAACATCACCCAGTCAAGTAGACACTTAAAAAAATAAAAATTAATTACTCGGCTGTGCTTGTATTAGCGCAGCCATTTTTAATGATATAC
>NZ_PPRM01000104.1 GCF_002902665.1 Macrococcoides caseolyticum | reverse complement strand
CCTTTTTCCGGCACCATTTCTAGAGCCATTAGCTCAGTTGGTAGAGCATTTGACTTTTAATCAAAGGGTCAGAGGTTCGAATCCTCTATGGCTCACCATTTTAATAATTTTATATGCGGGTGTGGCGGAATTGGCAGACGCACTAGACTTAGGATCTAGCGCCTTTGGCGTGGGGGTTCGACTCCCTTCACCCGCACCATTTTTGCGAAAGTAGTTCAGTGGTAGAATACAACCTTGCCAAGGTTGGGGTCGCGGGTTCGAATCCCGTCTTTCGCTCCATTATTAAATTTTAAATGCCGGGGTGGCGGAACTGGCAGACGCACAGGACTTAAAATCCTGCGGTAAGTGATTACCGTACCGGTTCGATTCCGGTCCTCGGCACCATTTAATCTTTAATATGCGCCCGTAGCTCAATTGGATAGAGCGTTTGACTACGGATCAAAAGGTTAGGGGTTCGACTCCTCTCGGGCGCGCCATTTTTATTAGCTACGGGAAGTAGCTCAGCTTGGTAGAGCACTTGGTTTGGGACCAAGGGGTCGCAGGTTCGAATCCTGTCTTCCCGACTCGCTTTACATATATGGGGGCTTAGCTCAGCTGGGAGAGCGCCTGCTTTGCACGCAGGAGGTCAGCGGTTCGATCCCGCTAGTCTCCACCATAAACTTCATTATTATTTCGGCGGCGTAGCTCAGCTGGCTAGAGCGTACGGTTCATACCCGTGAGGTCGGGGGTTCGATCCCCTCTGCCGCCACTATTTATTTTAATAAGTGTTTACCTTTGGATTTAGGACCTTTAGCTCAGTTGGTTAGAGCAAACGGCTCATAACCGTTTGGTCGCAGGTTCGAGTCCTGCAAGGTCCACTTTATATATGGAGGAATACCCAAGTCCGGCTGAAGGGATCGGTCTTGAAAACCGACAGGGGCTTAACGGCTCGCGGGGGTTCGAATCCCTCTTCCTCCGCCATTATTTTTTACTTCAGCACTCAATAAAATATGGTTTTCAATTTATTTATTATTATCGCGGGTTCGATTCCCGTCGGGACCGCCATGTATGGCTCAGTAGCTCAGTCGGTAGAGCAAAGGATTGAAAATCCTTGTGTCGGCGGTTCGATTCCGTCCTGAGCCATCTTTTTATTTTGTATTATGCCGGAATAGCTCAACTGGTAGAGCAACTGACTTGTAATCAGTAGGTTGAGGGTTCAAGTCCTTTTTCCGGCACCATTCCATCTGGAGGGGTAGCGAAGTGGCTAAACGCGGCGGACTGTAAATCCGCTCCTTCGGGTTCGGCAGTTCGAATCTGCCCCCCTCCACCATTTGATTCATACATATGCTATAATATTAATATAGGGGCATAGTTCAACGGTAGAATAGAGGTCTCCAAAACCTTTGGTGTGGGTTCGATTCCTACTGCCCCTGCCATGGCGATTGTGGCGAAGTGGTTAACGCATCGGATTGTGGTTCCGACACTCGTGGGTTCGATTCCCATCAGTCGCCCTTTATTATTAATGGGCTATAGCCAAGCGGTAAGGCAACGGACTTTGACTCCGTCACTCGTTGGTTCGAATCCAGCTAGCCCAGTTAAAGGCGCCATAGCCAAGTGGTAAGGCCGAGGTCTGCAAAACCTCTATCACCGGTTCAAATCCGGTTGGCGCCTCCATCTTTACTAATTTTATATTGCGGGAGTATTTCAACTTTTAGAATACAGATCTTCCTGATCTGAGGTGTAGGTGTAAGTCCTACCTTCCGCTCCATTTATAGTTACCATAGGGTAGCTTATTTTTTTCTTACACACTGTCATTGACTATCCTGGTAATTAGCACTATACTAAGTTTACTGCAATTAATTTAATATTTAGCCACCGTGGCGGAATTGGCAGACGCGCCGGACTCAAAATCCGGTTCCTCACGGAGTGTCGGTTCGACCCCGACCGGTGGTATACTAAAGCCTCTAAACATTGCGTCTAGAGGCTTTTATTTATGATACGTTCATATGTCTGTTCGGTTATTTGAGTGAAGTGATTCGATGGGATTGATTCAATCATACCCATCGCCTTAATAATGTAATCACATGCGCTTTTATGATTGCCTAATCGCTCCTCATTTAAAGCAAGATAAGTGTATTTCTGCGCATGTATACTTACGTCTGCAAGTGCCGTAAATTCTGTATCAGCGTCATCGCTTTTCAAAATGGAAACTGCGCTGTCATATTGTTGTAAGTTATAAAGTGCAATTGCTTTATATAAGCTCCAGAAGGCCTCGAAGTTATCGTTTACTTGCTGCTGGTACTGATTGTGCTTTAACAGTGTATCTCTTTGATCCAGTAGGTGTAACAGCTTATGGTATTCCTCGTTAAAGAAGTAATAGATGATATCTGTTGTAAATATATCGAAATTTGTCTGGAAATCATCTGGATTTAAATGCTTTATATTATCAAATTTTTTATATGTGACTCTATAATGTGTTTCATCCTGATTCAATATATACATGATGCACAATGATTTATATATTGGTGTCAGATGTTTGTAAGTCTTGTTCTCTATACACTTTTCTTCAGCAAGCTTAAAGTATTTAATACAGTCATCAATATCGTAGTTCTGATAGCAGAACATTCCGATTGATACGAGTAAGTTAGGGATGATATTTGGATTTGTAACAGATAGGTCATCTTTATAATTTTCATAAGTTGTAATCGCATGCTGCAATGCTTTATCGTAATCCCTTACAAGATAATATATGCTTGCGTAATCTCTTTCAACCTCGATTAATTCATTTATATCATCATTATCAGCATAGATTGATTTTGCTTTATTCATATATTTCACAGCATTATCAACATCATTAATGCGTGCTTTTGTAAATGCATAATGCTTAAATATGAAGGCGCCCTTTCTGTTATGCTGTATCTCATTAATAATAGGGGATAGGATTCCATCAATTTCTTTCTGATAAGAAATATTCGGTACTTTTAATATCTGTTTAATTTCATTATAAATATTGTTTGTTGTAACCTCGCTGCCATCCTCCAGTAAAGCACTGACAGATGTACCTAAACGTTCAGCAATATATTCTAAACTTTCCATTGATGGGTTGTTTTTGTTGTTTTCGATAAGACTTAACATGCCCTTTGTCATATAATCTCCAGCAAGAGCTTCTAATGTCAATTTCTTTTCTTTTCTTAAATTTCTGATTCTACTTCCTAACATATTCATTCTTTCCCTCCATATGTTTAATTGTATTAAACTTTTGTTTGCATTTCAAATTTTCTTTTTATATAATAAGTTTAATTAAATTAAACGAAGGGGAGATTTAATGACAAATCAAATAAGACAGTCCTATCGTCAAATGATCATCTTAATAGTAAGTGGGATGATTTGTGTATTAGGAGTATCCATTTATAGCTTTGGGATTAGTTTCTTTATATTGTCTACGACAGGTTCTGCAAAGTTATTCTCATTTAACTTAGCGATTGGTATTATAGGTCGTATATTAGCAACTCCTGTATCAGGTTATCTAGCAGATCATTATAATCGTAAGAAAGTTCTTATATATGCAATCTTTGCAGAAGCACTTATAGTTTCATTATTGCTCTTATATGTTCACTTTCTTGGTTTTCACATTATAGCTTTGTATATTACGACATTTTTAGCCAGTTATATTTCAAGTGTAAGTAATCCCAGTTTGTTATCTGCAATGCCAAATATTGTTCACGAAGATCATCTGCAGAAAACGATGGGTTATAATTCTACAGCGACAAGTTTATCAATGTTGCTCGGGCCTGCTGCTGGCGGGTTGATGTACGCTATTGTTTCTAAGGAAGTATTTATTCTATGCTTTATAGTGGCATATATTATTGCAGGAAGTATGATGATGAGCTTAAATTTTAATTTATTTAAAAAAACAGAAAGTACGGCTCAGAATGACAGTGAGAATATTATGCAGAGCTTTAAGTTTGGTATTCATTATATTTGGGGACATCCAATACTTCGTACACTTATCATTTTATTCATGTCGCTTAACTTCTTTATGTCGTGTATTAATATTGGTATGGGTAAGATTATTATTGGTCATTACGGGGCAAGTTCCCAGATGATGGGAATATTAGAAGCTACATTCAGTATCGGAATACTTGTAGGTGGATTAATTATTGGTTCTCAGAAGAAGTTTAAATCTCCTTTTCCAATATTAAAGGGTGGTTTAGTCGTAAATTCAGTATGTATTATGATTGTAAGCATTCCATTATTTATATTTGATGAACTGTGGGTTGTGTATTATACATTTATGATTATTGGCTTTATCGTCGGTATATCAGGACAATATGTGAATACACCTGTTATGCTGTATTTTCAAGAAAGTATTGAAGAACATGTGAGAGGTAGAATATTCTCTGTTATCTTTTTAATTTCACAACTATTGATGCCTATCTCTTATGTTATCTTTGGCATTATATTTGATTTTGGGTATTACGCTGTTACTTTCTTAATTTGTGGAGCATTAAGTTTACTGCTCGTATTAGGTGCTATGAATAGGAGCTTTAATAAGAAGGTAAATATACAGCATTAATAAGCTATAGGTTATTACGTCATTAAAATATTTGTTGCTTCTTTAATTCCAAAAAATCTCAATGCAACGTAATGTGCATTGAGATTTTTTTAGATTTCTTTTTGGTTTTCAATAATTTTATTTACGATACCGTATTCTTTTGCTTCTTCTGTATTTAACCAGTAGTCACGGCCTGTATGCTGTTCGACTTCTTCTACAGATTTACCAGTTTCACGTGCGATTAATTCATTTAACTTTTGGCGTGTACGGATAATTTCTTTCGCTGTAATCTCCATATTTGACGCTTGTCCTTGAGTGCCTCCACTTGGCTGATGGATCATAAAGCGTGTATTTGGTAATGCGTAACGATTTTCTTTCTTACCTGATAAGTAAATTAATACGCCCGCACTAACTACCCAACCTGCACCAATAATCTTCACTTCTGATTCGATGAAATTAATCATATCGTGAATTAAATAACCAGAGTCTACATGTCCACCAGGAGAAGAGATGATTAATTTAATTGGTTCATGATTGATTGAATCTAAAAGTAATAATTGATTGACAACTTCTTTCGCTGACTTGTCATCAATACCTCCAGAGATTAGGATTGTTCTTGATTCTATCATTTTCTCTAACATAAGATCTTTGTTTTCGTTTGTCATAATAAGCCTCCTATATGCTTGTTATTATTATTTTATTGTTTTGGTCAATTTAAGTCAAAGAATATGGATTGTTTAGGTATGATAATGCATTTATATATGCAAAATCATATTATATATTGGAAGATAATTTAGTATGATAGATAAAAACAACTGAATGGTGAAGATTTTACCTTGAGTCCTGGAAATACTAGAGTAAAGCACAGAACCGAAAAATAGTGGCAACTTTATAAAAAATTAAATAAATTCATTGCTTTTAAGCATTAAAGTATGATAGAAATAATACTATACATTTTTATATTTAAATTAAGGAATAGGGTGGGTATACAAATGAATATTAGTGCAAAACAATTCTTCACTAACATTTTAAATGGAATGGCAGCCGGTATTGTCGTTGCTTTAGTACCAAATGCAATGCTTGGGGAGCTTTTCAAATATTTAGCAGGTTATCATCCTGTGTTTACAAGTCTTGGACAATTATTGATTATCTTTCAGTTCTGTCTGAGTGCACTGGCGGGTATTACAATAAGTCAGCAATTTAAATTTAACGGGTTACAGACAGCGATACTTTCCGGTGCCTCAGTGCTCGGTTCTGGCGCTGTTCAATTTAATGGAAAAGGTTTTATGTTTGTTGGTATCGGTGACATAATTAACATGATGTTAACCGTTGCACTGAGTGCATTTGTATTAATTTTACTAGGGAATAAGATGGGAAGTCTGAATATCGTCTTTTTACCACTTTTTGCAGGAATCTTACCTGGTTTTATCGGGTCTCTTACATTACCTTACGTTAAACAATTTACAGGTGCGATTGGACAGGTGATTCAACATTTTACGACTTTGAATCCACTGTTGATGTGCATTTTAATTGCAGTTAGTTACAGCCTGCTGATGGCAACACCTATTTCTCTAGTAGCTATTGCTACTGTGATTAGTCTTTCAGGACTAGGAAGCGGGGCAGCGAATCTTGGAATTGTAGCATGTTGCTATACGTTTATCTTTGGTTCGTTGAAGGTCAATGATCGCGGAACGGTACTGACTTTAATTATTGGTGCTGCGAAGATGATGATGCCTGTATACTTCAAGAACCCTTTAATTGCTTTACCGCTCTTTATTAACGGGATTGTGGCTGGACTATGTGCATATTTCTTTAATGTTCAAGGTACGCCGATGAGTGCAGGTTTCGGATATACAGGGCTCGTTGGGCCAATCAATGCGCTGAAGTTTATGGAAGGAAGTTTCGCTGCAAATATACTCAGCCTGCTTCTTGCATACGTGATCATTCCATTGCCGATCGCATTTGTTACACATATGGTCCTAAAGAAAATTATGCCGAAATATCAGGATAGCTTGTATAAGTTTACGCCACAGCAGTAGATTGTTTTAGATATTGATATCATGACAAAGAAATAACCCATGTGCAATGAAGATATGCAATCTTCGTAGCGCATGGGTTTATTTTTATATAAATTTATTTCGGTTGTTTTGGATAATTATTCAGGAATCGTTCAAGTCTTACACAGGCTTCTTTAATTTCTTCCATTGTTGATGCGAAAGACAGACGGATATGACCTTCTCCGTATTTAGAGAAAGCACTGCCAGGAACAACTGCAAGACGTTCGGATTCTAGTAATTCTGTTGCAAACTGATATGAATCAGAATTATAGACAGAGATATCCGGGAAGATATAGAAAGCACCTTGAGGTTTTTCTACGGGTAATCCCATCTGCGTTAATTTGTCATACAGATAGTCTCTACGTTCTTTATACGCTTTATTCATTGCGAGAATCTCTTTATTATCATGTGTAAATGCGCTAAGTGCTCCATACTGACTGGGTGTTGCGACACAGATAGAGTTGTATAGATGAACGCTTGTAACGTGTGTAATAAGTTCAGGAGTAGAAACAACATAGCCGACACGTGCACCAGTGATTGCATGTGATTTCGATAATCCATTGATAACAAATAATCTATCACGAACACTGTCAAATTCGATGAATGAATGATGCTCTACGTCATATATATTCTCTGAATAAATCTCATCAGTCACAATAAAGATATCTTCATCTTTCAGCACATCTACAAGACCTTTAATCTGGTTATACGTCAATGTCTTTCCGGTTGGGTTTGTCGGATAGTTAAAGAGAATCGCTTTCGTATCTTTAGTGATTGCTCTTTTGACCGCTTCTGGTGTCGGAATTAAATGCGTATCACGTGTATCAATATTCACAACTTTAGCACCAAGCAGCTTCAGAATTGGTTCATATCCAAGATAACTTGGAGAAGGGATAATCACTTCATCTCCTGGATTAATAATACTTCTGAAAATATCATCTATTGCTTCCGATCCTCCGTTTGTTACGACAATCTGAGTTTCTGCATCATAGTCGACGTTGAAGTCATGCATTAACTTATCGCTGATGGCCTGACGAAGTTCAATAAGACCACGGTTATGAGTATAGCGCAGCTTATTATGGTTGATTGCTTCAACCATGGCATCTTTAATGTATTGTGGTGCATCGAAACCGGACTGACCGAGCGTTAAGTCAACAGCATCGTCCAGACCAGCTACTTTATTTGCAAATTGTCTTGTTCCAGGAATCGTTACTTCTAAAATATTATTATTTAATGTTGGCATATGTTTCACTCTTTCGTTTGTTTGTTCTATAAATTGTACAGTAATGATTATAAAGAATCAAAAAAAATTAAAATTATTAGAACATTCATAAAAATAAAAACATTGTATAATTATTCTAAATAACGTATAATTTGAGTATAACAGAAAGGAGCACTCATATGAAAATAAGAAATGTCATGCAATTAACATTAGTGTTTATAGTATTACTGTCAGTTTTTCCTTTTTCTACAGCGCGTAGTGCGACAGATCAATATGATGTGATTAAGAAGAATGGAGTACTACGTGTGGGTCTGTCAGCAGATTATGCACCCTATGAATTTGAAAAGACAAAGAATGGTAAGCGAGTATATGCCGGGATTGATATAGAGCTCTCCAAAAAACTTGCGAAAGATCTAGGTGTGGAGCTCAAAATTGTCAATATGCAGTTTGATAGCTTGCTAGGGGCGCTTAAAACAGGAAAGATCGATATGATTGCTTCGGGTATGAGTCCAACGCCTGAGCGTAAGAAAGAAGTAGATTTTACAGACTACTATATGCATGTACAGCAACGCATGATTATACAAAAGAAAGATAAAGATAAATTAAAGTCGATAGAAGATTTTACTGGTAAAGCGATTGGTGTACAGAAACAGACGACACAAGAAGAACTAGCTAAGAAAGAAATACCAGAAGCAGAGGTGCAGTCATTAACACGTGTTCCAGAAATAATCATGTCGCTCAATACGGGAAAGATTGATGGTGTGATATTAGAAGGTCCAGTAGGAGAGGCATATCTTTCTCAAAATAAAACCTTAACATTCTCAGAGCTGCAGTTTGCAGATGCTGAAAAGGGAACAGCGATTGCTATCCCTAAGAATTCGCCAAAACTGTTAAGTGAATTAAATAAACACATAAAGGAAGTAAATGATAAGAATTTAATTCAGGATTATAAAGATAAAGCAAATCAAGAGATGTTTGATGATGGCTCTTTCTTTAGTAAATATGGAACATTCTTTATCCAGGGGATTGGTGGAACGATTGTTATTTCATTGATTGGTGTGCTTCTTGGTTCATTATTTGGAGGTATCCTGGCCTTTATGAAACTTAGCAAGAATATTATTGCGAGAACGATATCGTGGATCTATATCGAGTTTATTCGTGGAACGCCATTACTCGTTCAAGTATTCTTAGTGTACTTCGGTACGACAGCAGTGCTCGGCATCGATCTCTCGGCATTCATCTGTGGAGCGATTGCACTCGTTATCAACTGTGCAGCGTATATAGCTGAGATTATTCGTGCAGGGATTAAAGCGGTGGACAAAGGTCAGATGGAAGCGGCACGTTCACTTGGATTAAGCCATTCGCAGGCGATGAACAAAGTCATTATGCCACAAGCAATCAAGAAGATATTGCCAGCACTTGGTAATGAATTTATTACTGTGATTAAAGAGTCATCTATCGTTTCTGTGATCGGGGTATCTGAACTGATGTTCAATGCTCAAGTGGTGCAAGGTGCATCGTTTGATCCATTTACACCGTTGTTGATAGCAGCAGTTGTGTACTTTATATTGACATTCGGATTGTCACGTGTGATGAATGTCTTTGAAAGGAGAATGAGTGTAAGTGATTAATGTGAATAAGCTATATAAAAGTTTTGGAGAAGTTGAAGTGTTAAAAGGGATTGACCTTGAAGTAAATACTGGTGAAGTTGTTGCGATTATCGGACCTTCTGGAAGTGGGAAGTCAACGTTATTACGCTGTTTGAACTTGCTTGAAACGCCAACGAGCGGAGAAATTATATTTGAAGGCAACCAGCTTACAGCGAAAGGGATAAATATCAATAAATTAAGGCAGAAGATGGGGATGGTGTTTCAGAGCTTTAACCTTTTTCCTCACAAGACGGTTATTGAGAATCTGATGCTTGCACCTTCACTGCTTAATAAAGGAGATAAATCTGGGTTAAAGGCAACAGCTCTGGAGTTGCTTGATAAAGTTGGATTACAGGATAGAGCAGAACATTATCCGTCGCAGCTTTCAGGTGGGCAGAAGCAGCGTGTTGCAATTGCACGTGCATTGGCGATGAACCCTGATGTGATGCTCTTTGATGAACCAACATCGGCACTGGATCCTGAAGTGGTAGGAGACGTACTTCAAGTTATGAAGAAGCTTGCTGTTGAAGGGATGACGATGGTTGTTGTGACACATGAGATGGGTTTTGCCAGAGAAGTAGCAGATCGTGTCATCTTTATGGATAAAGGCGTGGTGCAAGAGGAAGGACCGCCTTCTGAACTTTTTACAAACCCTAAGCATGAAAGAACAAAGAGCTTTTTATCTAAAGTATTGTAAGCGTGTGGTCTGCCCACATGCTTTTTTGTGTTAAACTATTAATGCTTAGGAGGTGTACAATGAACGAACAGTTAAAACAGGAGATTATCGCATATAGTAAGACGATCGGCATTGATGCGATTGGTTTTACGACGGCAGAGCCTTTCCATGAACTGCGACCGAAACTAGAAGCTTATTACAACTCAGGCTACGCTTCAGGGTTTGAGAAAGGTTCGATTGAAGAGCGCATTGACCCGAAGCTATCATTACCAGAGGCACAGTCCATCATCGCGATTGCAGTAGGTTATCCGAATAAGTTGCCTAACGCACCGAAAAGCATGCGCGGGGCGCGTCGTGGTATATTCGCACGGGCATCGTGGGGTATAGATTATCATACCCTTCTAAATCGACGATTATCGTTACTTGAAGCGTTTATATTAGAACGTGTGCCCGATGCGAAAGTAATGAATATGGTCGATACAGGTGTGCTAAGTGATCGTGCGGTAGCAGAGCGTGCAGGACTTGGATACGCAGCAAAGAATGGCTTTATATTAAATAAGACACTTGGAACCTGGACCTATCTAGGAGAGATGCTGATCTCTATTCCATTTACGCCTGACCATCCAGTTATCGATTCATGTCTCGACTGTACGATATGTATCGATCGATGCCCTACAGGTGCGCTGCTTGGTGATGGACAACTCGATTCCAATAAATGTATCAGTTTCTTAACGCAGACGAAAGGATTTATGCCGGATGAATACCGTGGGAAGATTGGTAACAGGCTATACGGTTGTGATACGTGTCAGCAAGTATGCCCGAAAAATCGCGGCATCAATACGACGCATGATGACATTGAACTGGAACCACAAACTTTAAAGCCATTACTTGTGCCGCTTTTAAAGATGAATAACAAAGAGTTTAAGAATGAATTTGGTCACCTTGCTGGCGCATGGCGTGGTAAGAAGCCGATTCAGCGCAATGCTATCTTAGCGCTTGCACACTTTAAGGAAATAGATGCTATTGACGACCTGAAAGAAGTAGCAGAAAATGATGTGCGTCCAGAAATTAAAGGAACCGCATACTGGGCACTTGGACAAATTAGTATGTCTACCCATGATTATTTAAGAGAAAGATATACGCAGGAAACAGATAATGATGTTAAAATAGAAATATTAAAAAGTTTAGGAAGTGTAGAATAGATGTCATCAATCAATATCGTATTATATCAACCAGAAATACCAGCAAATACAGGAAATATCGCGCGTAGTTGCGCAGCTACAGATACAGATCTGCATTTAATTCGACCGTTAGGGTTCTCGACTGACGACAAGATGTTGCGTCGCGCAGGACTGGATTACTGGAAATTTGTCAATATTACTTATTATGACAGTATCGAAGAATTCTTTGAGAAGAATAAAGGGCATTACTATTTACTGACGAAGTTCGGTAAGAAACCACATACAACATTTGATTACAGCAACACAGATGAGAAACATTACTTTATATTTGGTAAAGAAACGACAGGTCTCCCTGACTGGGTAAAGGAAAAATATATGGATACAGCGCTTCGTATACCGATGAACGATAATGTACGTTCACTTAATCTGTCGAATACAGCAGCGATTTTAATATATGAGGCATTACGTCAGCAGAACTATCCAGGGTTAAAATAATTCGGAGGTGCACTATGGATACAATCGATTTACTACTCAATCATCGTTCAATACGCAAATTTAAGGATGAACCTTTATCCCAAGAACAAATTAAGACATTGGTAACTGCAGCACAGCATGCATCGACTTCAAGCTACGTTCAAAGCTACTCAATTATAGGAGTAACAGACCCCAAGCTAAAGGCACAGCTAAAGGCAGTTAGCACTCAGAACTATGTTGAACATAATGGGCACCTATTTGTATTTGTCGTAGACTTTAATCGTCATCATCATCTTGGACAGCATTTCAACACGAATGTCGATGATTACTTTGGAACAACGGAATCATTAATTGTGGGGACGGTAGATGCCGCACTTGCAGCTCAGAATATGGCAGTAGCAGCAGAAAGTATGGGTTTAGGGATATGTTATATTGGTTCATTAAGAAACGATATCGCGCGTGTGAGTGCATTGCTGAATTTACCGGAATATACGTATCCGTTATTTGGCATGGTAGCAGGGGTGCCGGATCAGACAGGCAGTCAGAAAGAAAGATTGCCATTTGACGTGGTTTATCACGAAAACAAATATCAACCATTTGATTTCGAGGATTATAAAGATTATGATGCGCGTGTGAGTGCGTATTATAAAGAAAGAACAAATGGACAAAGAGATGATGCCTGGAGTGCTCAAGTCATCGGTATGTTAAAGGGTAAACCGAGACTTGATGTCGATGGGGTATTGAAGTCAAAAGGATTTTTAAAACAATAAAAAAGCAGCCTCGGCTGCTTTTTACTTGTCTAGATCTTCTTCTTTTAAACCGTAACTAGATTCACGGCCAGCTGTTAAGATAGCAGTTAAGAACGCGATACATACCATACCGATTAATAAAGTATTCATTGGTACTCCCCCTAAATAACATTAATATACATATTATAACCTAAAGTTTGAATAAATTAAACATTATTTCTAATCGCCCTTTATAAATTATAAGGTTATGTATGTTAAATTTAGGGTAAGAGTAAAAGTAATCATGTATAATGAAAAAGAGATTGATTAGGAGGAAAACATCATGGCAATGAACTTTAAAGTATTTGAAGATAAATCAACAGCAGCAAACTATGTGGCAGATTTATTCCGTAAACAGATGAACAATAATCCAACTTCTATTATTGCAACAGCATTGGGGAATGAGGCGGATGCTGTACTTGCGGAACTTTCTGCGGATGTTGCAAAGACACCAGTAAATATGAGCCAGATTCACATCTTTGATTACGACAAGAAACAAGCAGAATATTTAAATATAGGTATTGTGGAAAGTCAGTATCATAAAGGTGGTAAAGGAAGTATTATGTCTTTGATTGATGAAGAAGCGAAGACTAAAGAGAACAAAGGAAAACTGACAATCTTATTTGCATCTGTGACAAGCAGTGGAGCAGTAGGCTATAAAGAACTGGATCAAGACGATGACAAAGGTTTACGTGCCGCACGTGAAGTTGTTCTTATCTTAACGGGTCGTGAGAAAGCGGATATAGTTCGTAATCTTTATAAAACTGAAGCGGGTGGACGCTTCGAAGCGGCTAATCTTAAGACACATCGAATGGTGAACGTTATTATGGATAAAGAAGCTGCACAAGGATTACCTGAAGACTTACGTGAATATTTCTATCAAATGTATAGCTAATTGAAGTAAAGGCCCCGGATAGGGGTCTTTTTTGTTGGACGATGTTGAAGGAGTAGAGGTGAATGTCCGGATAGTAGCCATTCGCGGGTGAAAATTGATACGAATGTCCAAAAAAGTGACGCCCATGCCTCAAATTTAGTCCGGGTGTCTCAAAAAGTGACACTTATTATTTTTCTCTTTTAATACTTAATTGAAACGGCTGCTTAATCTCTTGTTTATCCCAATATCTTCTTAAATTTCGTTCGCTCATCAGACCACCGAACCAGTCATAGAACAGCGCTGTCGTTATTACTATATTCGGAAACAGTATTGGCAGATCTTCGAAGCTTGCCTCGATAATTTCACGACTTGAAAATGTCGCCTTACAATACGTACATTGGAACTTCTGAGAGGATTGTTTTATTAATTTGTGATAACAACTTGGACAGTATGCGCCTTTTTCAACTTCGTGATATCGTATTTCTAACGGTTTATCAAAATCATTAGGCTTTCTCATTTGAACCAGTTCAGCTACAACGGCCTGATTATAAAATTTAGGATTCTCGATAGAATTAAGGAATGCTTTATAATTGTGTATCGTTAAATAGTGATCAGGATGCTTAGAATAGATTCTCTGGTCTTTATTCGTAAAAAACGGCTTTACAATAATCTTGTCGACTTTAAATTCAAACACTGAACATATAAGCTTCTTTATCTTCTCAATCTGATTATTCAAGGAATGAAATACTTCACCGTTAGCGAGATAATAAAGTTCACCATCATACGTCAAATCAAAGTTAAAGTACTTCACTTCAAAAATATATAAAGTATTTTCGATAATTAAGATAGAATCAATCTGAACTTGGGTATAATTAATAATATAGTTTAAATCAGTTAAATAGATACATGAGTCATTACCGAAGTGTGCATGTATCAATTCATCAGCGATTACTTCACCGATATAGCCGAGCTCCTTCTTTTCAAGGTCTCGTACATTGGCGTCATTGAAATGATATCTGTGTTTAAGGTGCATAAAGCTGTAGACTTGTTGTGAGGGGATTCTTACGATGTATCGCATGAGGATTCTCCTTATAGGTTGGTATTAGATTATATTCTAGTTAATAAATATTAACTTTCAGTTAAAGGGGTGTTAAATTATGTCAAATCATCGCTATGAAGATCAGGAAAATGAAATGGTTACGAACTTTGACGATGTCGTAGAGCTTGGTAAAGAGATGGAACAAATATCAGAACAGAACGCCGAAGCTCATGAAGAAAAGCAAGATGACGAAGCATAATTAATAATCAGAATACATGATATGTATTCTGATTTTTTTGTTAATTATTAATGAATGAAAGCGTTATTTAATGTAAAATATAAGTATAAAAGAGATAAGGGGAGAATAACATGTCATTTAGAATTGAACACGATACATTTGGAGAAATTCAAGTCCCGGCGGATAAATTCTGGGGTGCACAAACACAGCGTAGCAAACAGAACTTTCCAGTAGGTAAAGAACAGATGCCGATTGAAGTGGTATACGGGTTTGCGCACTTAAAGAAAGCTGCTGCCATTGTAAATAAAGGATTAGGAAAATTATCAGATGCTAAGAGCGACGCTATCGTTAAAGCATGTGATGATGTATTAAGTGGGAAATTAGATGATCACTTCCCATTAGTCGTATGGCAGACGGGTAGTGGTACACAAAGTAACATGAATGTTAACGAAGTAGTTGCATTTGTTGCAAATCAATATTTAAAAGAAGCAGCAAGCGATGAAACAGTTCATCCAAATGACGATGTTAACAAATCACAAAGTTCAAATGATACATATCCAACAGCGATGCATGTAGCACTGTTCCATGAAATTGAATCAAAGCTGTTACCTTCACTAAAGACATTACGTGATACATTAAGAGCGAAAGAAGAAAAATTCGAATCAATTATTAAGATTGGTCGTACGCATTTGCAAGATGCGACACCTTTAACACTAGGACAAGAAGTTTCAGGATGGCGCTTTATGTTAGATAAATGTGAGGAGCTACTCAATACTTCTAAGAAAGAACTATTAAATCTTGCGATTGGTGGAACTGCAGTCGGCACAGGGATTAATGCACATCCTGAATTTGGTGATCGTGTTGCGAAACAAATTGGTGAACAAACTGGATATGACTTTATTTCATCACCAAATAAGTTCCACGCACTAACTGCACATGACGAAGTAACATTTGTTCACGGTGCATTAAAGGCACTTGCAGCAGATCTTATGAAGATTGCAAATGACGTACGCTGGTTATCTTCAGGACCTCGTGCTGGTTTAGCTGAAATTTCTATTCCTGAAAACGAACCAGGTTCTTCAATTATGCCAGGTAAAGTAAACCCGACTCAGTCTGAGATGTTAACGATGGTTGCGGTTCAAGTTATGGGTAACGATGCAGCTGTTGGAATTGCAGCGAGTCAAGGGAACTTCGAACTTAACGTATTTAAACCAGTAATTATGTACAATACATTACAGTCAATCTACTTATTAACGGATGGTATGCAATCATTTAATGATAATTGTGCTGTAGGCATCGAGCCTATTGAAGAAAACATTACGAAATATTTAAACGAATCTTTAATGTTAGTTACAGCGCTTAATCCGCATATCGGTTATGAGAAAGCAGCATATATTGCGAAGACTGCACATAAAGAAGGCCTAACATTAAAAGCATCAGCACTTAAGAGCGGATATTTAACAGAAGAACAGTTTAATGAATGGATTAAACCTGAAGAGATGATTCATCCGAAATAAGAAGTGAAGGGCAGGTAATCATGAAGAGAATTGGATTAGTAGATATAGGCTCAAATACAATCAGACTTGTAATCTTTGACTATTCAGTTGAAATTGGACTGCAGGAATTACAGAATATTAAAACGCCGGCACGTCTCTATCAATATTTAGATAGCGATAAAGTGATGTCAGATAAAGGAATCGATGTATTATACCATACGCTTCAGAGCTTTCAGAAAGTCGCTGATAAATTTAACGTTGATGTATTGTATCCGGTCGCAACGGCTGCAGTGCGTCAATCTAAAAATATTGATGCGATCATTGCACGCGCGAAAGCTGAAACAGGCGTTGATGTGCGTATTATTACTGAAGAAGAAGAAGCGTTTTATGGATACTATGCTGTAATTAATACGTTAGACTATCCAGATGGTATAACAGTTGATATCGGTGGGGGTAGTACCGAGGTTACGTACTTTGAAGATAAGGAACTAAAGTTTTCACATAGTTTCCCGTTCGGTGTCGTAACGCTTCAGAAGCTATTCTTTGATGGTAAGGGACATAACGACGAAGAGGCGATAAAACAAGCTGGAAAATATATTAAAACACAATTTGAAAGCTTAAAGTGGCTCGAAAAACGTAAGTGTCCAATTATTGCAATTGGTGGATCTGCGAGAAATATCGCACGAATTCACCAATCACTAACTGAATATCCGATTGCGGGTGTACATGGTTATGGAATGAAAGAGAAGGATCTTGAACTTGTATTTGAGACATTGATCAATACACCAGAAGATAATTTAGAAGACCTGGACGGTTTAAGTCGTGATAGACAGGATATCATCGTTCCATCATGTATATTATTTAATACATTATTTGACGAAGTAGATGCCACTGAGTTTATCTTTTCGCGTAAAGGATTGCGCGAAGGTGTCATTATGAAAGTACTTGAACAGGAGTATACGTTACCGTTTGATAAAGATAATGTATTTAAAGATTCCTTACGTAACTTAGCGAGTGATTATAATATCAAGCATGATGAAGCGATGCAACGTACGATGATTGCAGAGGCACTATATTACGAAATGGAAAAGCATGACTTGATTAAAGGTAATAAAAAGGATAAGACTTTCTTAAAGCATGCTGCGTACCTTTATTATTTAGGCAGTTATATCGATTCAGATGCAGCGAGCCAGCACACATATTATATTCTTTCAAACTCAAGTTTAAATGGTATCAGTCACAAGAATCGCGTAAAACTCGCTTTACTAGCCAGTTATAAGAATAAATCTTTATTTAAATTTTATGAAGAAGAAACGCAGTGGTTTAACAGTGATGAGAAAGATGTCATCCAGATGCTTGGCAGCATTCTGAAATTTTCACATGCCTTAAATATCAGCAATACCAATATCGTTGAATCACTCTATTTTGAGAAGAAAGATGATAAATATAATCTAGTCATCGAATACAACGGAGATCCAATAGCAGAAGAGTATCAGGCAGAGAGACAGAAGAAACATATCGAAAAAATCATTAAATCTAAAATTAACCTCATATTTACAAAAGCTTTACATTAATTCGGTACAGTAGAATAGGCAGAATTATGAAACAGAAAGTGGATGTGATGACGATGAACCAGAACATAGATTTAGGAAATAAAGCATATTATAATAATCGCGAAGTGAGCTGGGTTGATTTTAACCGTAGAGTCATAGAAGAGGCATTTGATCAGAAGAACCCATTACTTGAGCGCATTAAGTTTTTAGCAATCGCTAGTTCAAACTTAGATGAATTTTTTATGGTTCGTGTGGGTGGTCTGAAAGATCAGATAACGATGGGATTCAGTGAGCCTGAGAATAAGACCCAGATGACACCGACAGAACAGCTGATTGCGGTTGATAAGGCAAATAGAGATAATGTGAGGATGCAGTATGATCAATATCATGCTTTAATTCGTAATCTTGAAGGATACAATGTGTACTTTAAATCGGTTGATGAATTATCACCTGAAAATTATAGTATCGTTGAAAACAAGTTTAACTTCGAGATACTTCCGACATTAACGCCCCTTGGAATTGATGCATACCGACCATTTCCAAAGTTGTCTAATAAATCGTTAAACATATTTGTCGATGTAGTGACGGGTAATGGTGAAAAGAAATCAGCAATCGTCCAGATTCCAGCTTTACTTAATCGCATTATTGAGTTGACGAATGGTGAAAAAACTGTATATGTTTTACTGGAAGATGTTATTACACATTTTATTCATAAGCTGTTTTACGGCTACCAAGTAACGCGTACATTTGCTTTTCGTATTACACGTAACGCAGACTTAACAATTCATGAAGATGGTGCAGAGGATCTTCTGATTGAAATAGAGAAATTTCTTAAGAAGCGTAAAAGTGGTGCAGCAGT
Organism: Macrococcoides caseolyticum; assembly: GCF_002902665.1. GTDB lineage: Bacteria > Bacillota > Bacilli > Staphylococcales > Staphylococcaceae > Macrococcoides > Macrococcoides caseolyticum. The sequence goes on along the minus strand of NZ_PPRM01000104.1, from coordinate 60,436 downwards.
GCGTCTTGAGATTGATACGCGACAGGATGTGTCAATCAATGCGTCATTTTTAAAGGATGAACTTGAGATTGAGGACCGTGATATTTACAAGATTGAAGGACCACTAGACTTAACGATGTTATTTCAATTATCAGGAATGATAGAGAAACGATGCCCTCAACTTGCCTTTAAGCCATTCGAACCATGTCCACCGAAATATTTAGGTGATAAAAATTTATATGAGGAAGCACTGAAGCGTGATATATTCTTCCATCATCCATATGAATCTTTCCAGCCGATTGTGGATTTTATTAAAGATGCATCTGAAGACCCGAATACATTGGCGATTAAACAGACGCTATATCGTGTGTCAAGCGACTCGCCGATAATCGATGCACTGAAAAATGCAGCTGAGGCGGGTAAACAAGTTACGGTGCTTGTTGAGCTGAAGGCACGTTTTGATGAAGAGAATAACGTACATTGGGCACGTATGCTTGAAGAAGCAGGATGTCATGTTATTTATGGTATGACACACCTTAAAACACACAGTAAAATTACGTTAGTCGTTAAGAAAGTAAATGATGAAATGGTATCATATGTTCATTTAGGAACAGGGAACTATAACGATAAAACTGCTAAAATTTATACCGATATGGGTATCATTACGACGAATAAAGAAATTGGAGAAGATGCGATGAACTTCTTCAATTACTTAAGTGGTTACTCTGAGAAACCGACCTATAAGCGATTACATGTTGCACCATTTGAGATTCGTGATGAATTTATTGAACATATCGATCAGGAGATCGAATGTCAGAAACAGCACGGAAATGGACTGATCATCGCGAAGATGAACTCGTTAACGGATAAGACAGTAATTAAGAAGCTGTATGAAGCGAGTAATGCTGGTGTTCAAGTAAAACTGATTATTCGAGGGATATGCTGCTTGAGACCAGGAATTCCTGGTGTAAGTGAGAATATTCGTGTTATCAGCATTGTAGGACGATTCCTTGAGCATTCAAGAATTTATTACTTCTATCATAATGGGGAAGAGAAGATGTACTTATCGTCAGCGGATATGATGACGCGCAATATGATTAAACGTGTAGAAATCTTATTCCCAGTTATTGAAAGTAAGATTGTAGAGGAATTAAAAGATATATTAAATTTACAGTTAGAAGATAATCAAAAAGCACGTGAGCAGGATTCAAATGGCATATATCATTACGTAAGAAATGATGCGCGTGCGATTAACTCACAAGATGAATTGATGTATCGAGCAGAGGAATTTAAACGATCATTGATCAGACCGAAAGAAGTCATACATAAACCCGTGATGAGTAAACGTGCAAAAGTATTAGGGTTTGTGAAGAATAAACTAAGACGTAACTAAAGGTCGTGACAGAAGTGTTCTGCCACAAGCAAAACCATGAAAAGAGGCAGGAAACTTATAAGTTTCCTACCTCTTTTTCGTGTCTTATCTTTTAATGAAATTCCGTAATAGTCTGTACATCTCTTCTGTCTGTTTCACGCGGTGTCTTAATAGACTTTCCAACAGTGATCAGCATTGTTGGAACATAGCGCTCGTCGATATTGAACGATTCAATTAATTGTGTGCGATTGAATCCACCGATGGCACAAGTACCTAAATCGCGTAACGTTGCAAAATTCATAATCTGCATCGCAGGGAATGTAGAGTTCATGACTGCTGCCTCATAAGCATAATGTTCATTTTGATACACATTGTTGACCTGACTTGCGAGACGTTCTTTAATTTCATCAGTCATTCGTCCTTTTTGGATATCAGGTGCGCAAATTTCATCGATATTTTTATTTGCTTCCTTATCACCTAATATTACGATGACCGCACTTGCATCAACAATTTGCTGCTGGTTAAAGGCGATAGGGAGTAACTTCTGTTTACCTTCATCTGAGTGAACAACCATAAACTTCCAATGTTGAAGATTCCATGCTGACGGTGCTTTGTTTGCAGCATCAAGTAAGTCGAGTATTTCATCCTGAGAAAGTTTGAACGCTGGATCGTATTGTTTGACTGCACGGCGTGTCAGTAATTTCTCTTGTATATCTGTTGCTATCATTTTGCTCCTCCTAAATATTGATATGTATATCATAGTGAATCGCTATACGATATTCAAAATTATTGCTCTAATGTTGCTGTAACAGTCTCTCCGGTAAATGGATGTATAAACTCCAGTTTATAGCTTTCTAGCGCGAGTTGACGTAAATGGGAATCGCTGTATAATGGGTCTCCGATAACAGGGTGTCCGATTTCAGCAAGATGTACTCTAATCTGATGTGTACGTCCTGTTTCAAGCTGAAGTTCAACATCTGCAGTACCGTCTCCATTTGCTTTAGAGCTTACGATATGTGTAACTGCTCGGTCGCCGGTTTGTGAAACGCGACGTTTATTGGGATGAAATTTGTCTTTACCGATCGGCATATCGATTGTCTGATGCTTCAATGGTAGGTGACTCTTAACTTTTGCACGATAAGTACGTTTGATTAATCGCTCTTCCAGCATACGGTCAAGGATTTTCTTGATAAATGGATTTTTAGCGACAAGTAATAAGCCAACAGTTTCCTGGTCAAGGCGATGTATCGGTTCCACATATTCTGAATCGAGTGTATAGATTGCGTGATTTAGCAAGGTATTTGACTCGCTCATATCATTTGGATGTGTCTTAACACCCTTTGGTTTAACGAGTATTGCTAAATACTCATCTTCATATTTCACTTCGCACATGCGATAGCTTGATTTATAATTGCTCTTTTCTTGTGCGATAGGTAAGTAAAGTTCATCTCCAGTACTTAACGTATCGTGAAATGTAGCAGCTGCATCATTTATCGTAATTGCTTTAGACATACGTAGCTCATGTGTCGCTTTCTTTGGTATTTGTAAATGTTTAAGCAATGCCTCTATCGTCATATTATTCCATTCTTCTATTACACGTAATTTCATATATTTTCTCCTATTCACTTTTATCGACTATAATAATAGGGTATAAATTATAGACTAATAAAATGATTTGTCTATTTATTATTATAGAGCAAATAAAGGAGAATATACATGACAGAAGAAATAAATTTAGATAAGTTTAATAAATCAATCGAGGCGCGTCAGATGACCAAAGATGATATCGACGAGATTATCGCCTTACAAAACATCTGCTTCCCGGGGATGGAACCGTGGAAGAAAGAACATCTTGAGTCCCATATTAACTTGTTTCCACGTGGACAGATGGTTATTGAATATGATGGTAAAATTATCGGAAGTTGTTCAAGTTTAATCATTAATTTCGATGAGTATGATGATCGTCACACGTGGGATAGTATTACAGATAATGGTTATATTACGAACCACAATGATAACGGACATAATTTATATGGTATAGAAGTCATGGTTCACCCTGATTACCGTGGGATGAGAGTTGGTCAACGTCTTTATGAAGCACGTCGAGAAATTGCTTATGAATTGAATTTAAAATCAATCATTATTGGTGGACGCATTCCAAATTATCATAAGTATCAGGATGAACTCACACCAAGAGAATATGTTAACGATGTGATGAAGCACAAAATTAAAGACCCAGTATTGACATTCCAGTATATGAATGGATTTACCTTGATGCGTATCAATCCAAATTATCTAAAGGATGATGTGAATTCAAGTAAGTATGCAACATTAATGGAATGGAACAACCCGGACTACGTTGCTAAATCAAACATTCACTTTAAGACAAGCGATCCTGTCCGTATTTGTACCGTCAACTATATGATGCGTAAAATTGATTCGTTTGAAGAGTTTGCGAACCAAATTGAATATTTTGTTGATGTGGCATACGATGCTGAAAGCGACTTCGTTGTATTTCCTGAATTACTTACGACACAACTGATGAGTTTTGATGAGAAACGTAATCCAGCAGAATCTATTCGTCAACTTACGAAATATACTGAACAGTATATTGAGATGTTTAATGAATTTGCCGTACGTTATAATATTAATATTATAGGTGGCAGTCACTTTGTTGAAGAAGAAGATGAAATCTACAACATTTCGTACTTATTCCGTCGTGACGGGTCAATCGAGAAACAGTACAAGATTCACGTTACACCGAATGAACGTAGATGGTGGGGAATTTCTCCAGGCAATAACGTAGAAGTATTCGATACAGACTGTGGTAAGATTGCGATTCAGATTTGTTATGATTCTGAGTTTCCTGAGATGGCACGTATTGCTACAGAGAAAGGTGCTAAGATCATCTTCACACCATTCTCAACTGAAGATAGACAAAGTTATTTACGCGTGAAGTATTGTTCGATGGCACGTGCGATTGAAAATCAGATCTACACAGTAACAAGTGGAACATGCGGGAATTTACCACAAACTGAAAATATGGATATCCAGTATTCAGGTTCAGGCATTTATTCCCCGAGCGATTTTGGATTTGCAAGAGATGGTATTGTAGGTGAAACAGGGGAGAACGTAGAGATGGTCGTGATTGGTGATATTGATCTTGAAGTATTACGTCGCGGACGAGAGAATGGAACAGTAAGACAATTAAGAGATAGAAGACATGATTTATACAACGTTGAATATAAAAAATAGGTGATATGATGCAGAACAGTACAGCTTTACTGAAAGAAATCGCGGAATTCTTGAATGAGGAGACAGATATATATTCAATGATGAATGGTGCCTTGAACAGACTTGTTCAAGGGACCAATTTTTCTACTGGATGGATATTTTTCATCGATGATGATGGCAAACATACACTCGTATCTGATTATAAGCTCCCGCAAGCACTGAAGATGGAGTCATGTCGCTATATGACAGAAGGCCCATGCTGGTGCGTATCACGTTATCATCAGAAGAAATTAACGAAAGCTTCGAACATCATTACTTGTTCTCGAATCGTAAAAGCAAATAAAAAATATAGTGACATGACAGATGATATTACACACCACGCGACAGTTCCTTTGCAATCTGGAGAAGAACATTTCGGATTACTTAACGTTGCTACACCGTTTACCAAAGTATATTCTGATGAAGACTTAGCATTGCTTGAATCCGTCGCTTTTCAAATCGGTAGTGCAATTAAGCGAATATATCTTACAGAACGTGAGCGAGAGAATGCACTGCAGGAAGAGCGTACAAGGCTTGCACGAGACTTGCACGATTCGGTCAATCAGATGCTCTTTTCACTGAAACTTACGGCGCATGCTGCAGAAAGTATGACCGATGACAATCGTGCGAAATCTGCATTTCAGATCATCGAGAAGACGAGTCAAGATGCAGTAAGTGAGATGCGCGCATTAATCTGGCAGCTGAAACCAGTCGGGCTTGAACACGGACTCGTTGAAGCAGTACAGAACTATGGTAATGTACTCGGCCTCGATGTAACAATTGAAGTGGAAGGATTCATTAATTTAGAGAATAAAATTGAAAACAGTGCATTTCGAATCGTTCAGGAAGCGCTGAATAATGTGAAGAAGCACGCAGAAACAGAAGAAGTAATGATATCAATGAAGCAGGATGATAAACATTTTATACTTGTAATCCATGATAACGGTAAAGGATATAATAATAAACATACGAAAGCATTACCGACACATGGAGTGAAGAATATGCAGCAACGTGCACAGGAGATTGGTGGTATACTTGAAATTCAAAGCATATTAATGCAAGGGACGACGGTTAAATTCACTTACCCGAAAGGATGAAACGCATGGATATTATACTCGTGGATGACCACCATATCGTAAGGCAAGGGATGAAATTTCTACTCTCAACAGAAGCAAGTTTTAATGTAATTGCTGATTTCAATAACGGCAGAGAGCTGCTTGAACATCTAGATGAAACGCAATTACCTGATCTCATTATTATGGACCTTGTGATGCCTGAACTTAATGGAATAGAAGCAACAAGACGAATAAAAGCAAAGTATCCAGACGTTAAAGTACTCGTATTATCAAGCTTTATCGATGAAGAACATGTCCTTGGCGTGATGGATGCAGGTGCAGATGGCTATGAGATGAAAGACAGTGAACCGAAAGCGCTGATCACTACGATAAAACAGATTGCAGCAGGTGAACAGATATTTCATCCAGATGTTATGAAAGTCAGAAAAAGTGGCATGAACCTTGCACATTTAAGAAATCCGTTATCAAAAAGAGAGCTTGAAGTGTTAAAAGCGATGAGCGAAGGCTTAACGAACAAAGAAATCGCTGAAAAACTCTTTGTCTCAGAAAAAACGGTGAAAACACATGTCAGTCATATATTTGCAAAGCTGGAAGTGGGTGACCGTACACAAGCATCGATGTATGGCGTGAAATATAAGTTGATTTAATGAAGCATACACCTTACATTTTTGTTGTAATATGGTAAATGAGGTGGGGCGATGATTGAAAGATGGTGGAATAATAGCTGGATAATCGCATTTGCGACAATTGCGATTACTGAACTGTTTAAATATATTTTTGGAGAGCATAAAGGTGTAGTTTATTTTATGACACTCCTGATTGTGTTTATAGTAATTAGAGTGTGTATATCGATGTACAATCTTAAGCAGGATATTGAAAGAATGGATTTAAGGCAAAGTGAATTTTATCGTGGCTGTTATTTTGATAAATATTATGTAGTCACCAGACCTTTTTTTATGCTTCTTATATTTTTATTAATTTATTATTGTCTGATGTATGTAAGTGTTTCGTATAAATTTATAGGAATTGGGATAACAGTGCTGATTGTCTGGATCCTGATTAAATTTGATAATCGATTTAATGAACAATCCGATATCGCTAAATTGATTGTAAAAGATGAAGAATGAAGAGAAAATTGCACACCCTCATGTTAAGGTGTGCAATTTTTTATTTTTTTATTCCGGGTTCAAGGTGAACGATTGTTTCAACAGCGCCATATTCTTCTTTAATCGCATATTCAATGTGTTCTGTTATATCGTGACTCTCAGCAACAGTGAAACTAGGGTTTACTGTAACAGTCACATCTACAAATGTCATAACTCCATGGTTTCTTCCTTTGATATCAACACAGCTTTCTACATTTTCTACTGACAACACGATACGTTTCATATGGTCCAGTGTATCTGCATCGAATCCATCCGTTAATGTAATTGCTGTTTCAAAGAATATCTCGATAGCGGTCTTCATTATGAGTAAGCCGACAATAATTGCGGCAACCGTATCTAAAAATGTCAATCCGAAGAATACACCGACGATTCCTATAAATGCGCCAAGCGATACGAGCGCATCTGATAAATTATCTGCTGCTGCTGCTTTGAGTGCACTGGAATCCAGTTTCTTCGCAAGATTACGATTATAAATGTATACGGCGAGCATCGCAAACGATGATAGTATTGCTACAACTGCAGTCTCAATGGAAGGATTTGAATATTCCTGACGGATATAATTTTTAATTCCTTGTAATATAACTTGTACACTCACAGCAAACATAATAAACGATGCAATCAATGAACCGATATATTCAGAACGGTAATGCCCGTAGTTATGGTTTTTGTCAGCAGGTTTCATGCTGATCGCCAGGCCAATAAGCAGAGCTACTGAGCTTACAACATCGGTCGCGTTATTAAGACCGTCTGCGACAAGCGCCTGAGATCCGTGGATATAGCCGAATAACAACTTGAAAGTTGTGAGCAGTACATACATAATAATACTCACTTTAGCTCCTTTTTGAGCTTGTTGTAACTGATCTTTAACCTGCATCTTGTTCACCCTTTAAATAATGATTATCTCTATTATTAATCAAAGGTCGGTAAATGTATAGTGATGGCAGCGAAGTGCGACTTTTTAGAAAATTAGGTAAACCTTATTTACTTATAGTGAATCTTTATTTATAATTATAAATATAATTGTTAGAAAATTCAGTTAAAGAGGTGTGCGTATGAAAATTAAAGGAAATATGACGCTTAAAATCATCATTGCATTGGTATTCGGTATTATTGTAGGTTCTATCTTTAATTTATATCAGGATGCTTCATGGGTGAAATGGTTTAATCAATACGTATTTAATGTTATCGGACAAATCTTCTTGAACTTAATCTTCATGCTTGTAGTGCCGGTTGTTTTTGTGTCAATTGTACTTGGTGTCGTAGGAGTAGGGGATCCAAAGCATCTGGGATCTATTGGTCTAAAGACATTGGGTTTCTTTTTAGTAACGACAGCACTCGCAATCACACTTGCGATGTGTTTAGCTCTCGTGTTTAAACCTGGTACAGGTAAGGCAGATCTGTTAAATAGTGATGATGTGAAGAAATACGCGTTAGAGCAGAAACAAAAAGAAAAAGCAGCGGAAGCGGAAGGAACGTCCGTGCAGCAGACTTTCGATCAGACTTTGATCAACTTGATTCCTAAAAATCCAGTACTCGCGATGAGTGAAACAAACATGCTGCAAGTGATTACTTTCGCCATATTTATCGGCATCGGCATGATTGCACTCGGCGAAAAGGTAAGTGCAGTAAAGCTGCTTTTTGAACAGACAAACGATATATTGATGTTCATCGTCACAGCAATAATGCAATACTTTGCACCAATCGGTACATTTGGTTTAGTTGCAACAGCATTTACTAATGCCGGTTTTGGTGCGATTAAACAGCTTGGAATGTATTTCTTTGTCGTATTATTAGCGCTTTTCTTACATATGATTCTAGTATATGGTGGGGCTATCAAGTTTTTAGCGAGACGTAGTCCAATATGGTTCTTTAAAGGTTTCGCACCTGCAATGACTGTAGGCTTTAGCTCTTCGAGTTCCAATGCAACATTGCCAATATCATTAGAATGCGCTCAAGATAATTTAGGTGTACGTAAAGAAATCTCTTCTTTCGTTCAACCACTTGGCGCCACGATCAATATGGATGGAACAGCAATTATGCAGGGGGTTGCAACGATCTTTATCGCTCAAATATCTGGTGTAGATTTAACTATTATGCAGATGGTTACAGTTGTCGCAATTGCTGTAATTGCCACGATCGGTACAGCAGGTGTACCGGGTGTGGGACTTGTAATGCTTGCGATGGTCCTTACTTCTGTTGGGCTTAATCCAGCAGCAATCGGTATTATCTTAGGAATCGATCGTCTATTAGACATGACACGAACAGCAGTAAATATTTCAGGTGATGCTGCATGCGCGGTGGTCATTAATGAAAGAGAAAAGCAAAAACTTGTAAAAAAAGTTGCATAAATTTGTCTAAGAAGTAAAATTTATAAGAAAAGAGGAAAATCATGAGGTTTTCCTCTTTTAATTTTTTGTAAATTATATTAAGATGGTAAAGTCCCTTAAATGAATAGTGTATTATTTCTATTTTATTAAATGAACAATCTAAACATAATAATATATACAAGAAAGGTCGTAGAAGCATGGATAAGCAACAATTTACAGATTTATTACAAACAAAGTTTAAAATGGTTCGTATCGAAGCGGGATACACTCAAGATACAATGGCACAAACTATCGGATTGTCTAAGAAGACACTAGTTCAGATTGAAAAAGAGCGTGTACTTCCAAACTGGACAACGTGCGTGTCACTTTGCGCATTATTCAGAGATTCTGAAGTACTGCAAAATACGTTAGGTGGAGACCCTCTAGAGGTCATTCAAGTAATCTCAAGAGGTGCTTGTGCATATCCGGATCAAGATAATAAAAATGAATTATGGTGGACAACGATTGAAGCAGATCGTGATATCATTCTTCAGCAAAATAAGATTTCGAACCTTTATCGTGTATTAGATGGTTCTATGCAACCATTATATGGTTCTAATAAGGCACGTGAAGCAGAAATGTTCTACAACAAGAAAAGAAACGAACAGCTGATCACTGTATAATTAATTTATAGGCGAGACAAGGTGGCTTAATGACACTTGTCTCGCTATTTTATTAGAATGGTGTCTCCTGGTTTGTTTTTGGAACAGAGTGGTATAAACTATTGTAATGAAAGATTATAGAAAAAGGTGATGAATTGTACGTATTAGGAATAATATTATTTATGGGCTTTATCGGCTCGTTGATTGGTGGATTTACAAATTTTATTGCGATAAAGATGTTATTCAGACCGTTTGAACCGAAATTTCTGTTTGGGAAGCAGCTCCCATTTACCCCAGGATTGATACCGAAAAGACGCAATGAACTCTCACTGAAGATTGGAGAGATGGTCACACATCATTTACTCACACCTGAAGTATTTAAAGAGAGATTAATGACAAGTCAGACTGAAGCGCTGTTAAAAAGTATGCTGAATAAACAAGTTCAGGCTTTAAAAGAAGGACAGTATAGCATTGATGACTTTGCACAACGTTTTAACATTGATATTACAAATGTTGCTGAGAAAAAGGTTCGCGATAAGGTAAATGAACTGCTTGAAGAGAAGATTCAGATGTATCAGTCTCAATCTATCGATGCATTACTTCCACAAGATTTAAAGGATAAGATAGACAGTAAGGTTGAAGCGGCACCTACAATGATCATTGAAAAGCTCAGAGCTTACGTTAATAGCGAATCAGGATACAACGATATTATGCAGATGATCGACCGCTTTTTTATGGAGAAGGGAAGGTTTGTCAGCATGATTCAAATGTTTATGACGCAGGAGATGATTGCAGACCGTGTTATAAAAGAGGCAAATGCTTTAAGTGAAGAGCCTAAAATTAGATCCATCATTGAAACGGAGCTTAAAAAAGAATACGCACGTATAATGGCGATGACGCCGGAAGCTTTAGTTGCTGCACAAGATATCGCTCATTTCAAAGGTGAGCTAAATACAAATATTGTGCGTGCAATGCATATTGATTATTATATGAAGACACCGCTCTATACGCTTGTACCGAAGGTGTTTCATTACATTGAAGCTGAAGGTGGAGACCGTTTAATTCATTATATAATGACGAAGACAGCTGACAATGTTGCAGTCATCTTAGAGAAGATTCGTATTGCTGAAATCATTAAGGACCAGATTGATAATTTTGAACTTTCATTCCTTGAACAGCTCGTTATTGAAATATCGAATAAAGAATTGAAGTTAATCACAATGCTTGGCTTTCTCTTAGGCGGTATTATCGGTATCTTACAGGGGATAATCGCGATTTTTGTATAATATTTGTATTCGTGGTATATTGATTAGGAACATTAAACATAAAGGAGAATGAATATGTCTGTTAATATTTATGATGAAGCGAATAAATTAGAAAGTTCATTACGTCAGAGTGATGAATATAATGCGATTAAGAATCATTATGAAGCCGTTAACAATAACCCTGAATCAAAGAAAATCTTCGATGAATTCAGAGAAATTCAATTAACACTTCAAGAAAAACAAATGTCAGGTCAAGAAATTACTGAAGAAGATTTAAATAAAGCACAATCTTCAGCTGAATTAATTGAAAAAGATGAAAATATCTCGAAATTAATGGAAGCTGAACAACGTATGAGCTTTATTATTCAAGAATTAAACCGCATCATCATGAAACCTTTAGAAGAATTATATGGTGTTAAAGCTGAAGATTAATGCTTTATATGGATAATAATATTTAATATATCCGAACAGTGCAGATATTTCGCACTGTTCGGTTTTTGCATAGTGCAAGAGAGGTAGATTATGAAATTTTATTTAGAACACGATCAGTTTGAACAGCTGCAGCTCTATATTCGCAATATACTGAATCTCTATTTCGAAGATGCGTATTTATTCGAAGGTCAAGGGGATAACAGCATTACCATAAATATCAATCAGGAGAGCTGCACTCTTGTGACAACAACATTGACGATAGAAGGTACTACTTATACACAGCGTGCTGAACGCAAACAGACAGATAAACGTGCAATGAAGCAGGCGCTCGGTGAGACGTTGATTGAAATATTAACCGCACATACCGGTATAACACAGAGCTGGGGCACATTGACAGGTATCAGACCCCTTAAGCTATATCACAAATATTTAAAACAAGGACATTCAGACAATGCTATTAAACAAAGATTGAAGCGTGACTATTTGGTTGCAGATGACAAGCTTGAACTGATGGACCGTATCACGAAGACGCAGCTTAACGCACTTCCAGACCTATATGAGCTAGAGCAGGAAGTCAGCATCTATATCGGTATTCCATTCTGTCCGACGAAGTGTGCATATTGTACATTTCCGGCATATGCAATTCAAGTCCATAAAAATGACGTGCCAGAGTTCCTTGTTGGATTACTATATGAAATTGAACATATCGGTGAGTGGCTTAAAGTGCATGATATTAAAGTAACATCTATCTATTTCGGTGGAGGGACACCCACTTCTATCAGTGCACAAGATTTAAAGTTGTTACTGGAAGCGGTGTATACACACTTTGATATGACACATGTGCGAGAGCTTACTGTTGAAGCAGGACGTCCGGATACAATCGATGAAGCGACATTAGAAATGCTTAATGCATTTGATATCAATCGTATCAGCATTAATCCACAAAGCTTTACCGATGAAACTTTAAAGGCAATTGGTCGTCATCATAGTGTGCAGGAAACAATCGATAAATTCAAGTTATCTCGTGAATATCATATGAATAACATCAATATGGATCTGATTATTGGCTTACCGAACGAAACGCGCAAAGAAGTAATCCATTCGCTGAATGAAACTAAGAAGCTGAATCCTGAATCGCTTACAGTGCACACGTTAAGTTTTAAGACAGCGAGCGAGATGACACGTAATAAATCGAAGTATCCAGTTGCAGCACGAGATGAAATTATATATATGATGAATTTGACAAAAACTTTCGCTGAACAGCATGATTATATCCCTTACTATTTATACCGTCAGAAGAACATTCTCGGTAATCTTGAGAATATCGGTTATTCTAAAGCAGGAGAAGCATCGCTCTATAACATCTTGATTATGGAAGAAGTACAGACGATTATCGGAATCGGATGTGGGGCCTCCAGCAAGCTGATTCATCCAGAGACCGGGAAGATTGAAAACTATTTAAACCCTAAAGATCCAAAGAGCTACAATAAGACATATAAAGATTATACACATCAGAAAATTGATAAACTGAACCTGCTTTATGATCAAAAAGACAAATAAATAATATTCGAAACTCATCCGTAAGATATGACGATAATGCTTATCTTATGGATGAGTTTTTTATGAATGAAGATTATAAATATAGACGATTTTGTAGTTTCATTACATATATATATGATTTTGTTGTAAAATTAGAGTATCAATTAAAGTGAGGGTTATGATGATTAAATTTATACATTGCTCAGACATACGATTAGATGAACCGTTTCAGTTAGTTGGAAATGTTCCTGAATATATAATGAAGTCGATTCGTAATTCAAGCTTTCAAAGTTTAAAACGCGTTGTCGATGATGCGATTGAAAAGAAAGTTGATTTTATTATTATAAGTGGAAATTTATTTTCAAGTAAAAATCGTAACATTAAAGCCGATGATTACGCTGCAAAGCAATTCGCCCGATTAAAGGAAGAGAATATCTACGTTTATTATATACAGGGTATAGAGGACAATATGTCCATGCAATCATTTTATAAGTTTCCTGATAATGTAATTGTTTTCTCTGATGAAGTTCAAACTTATGAACTTGTTACGAAAAACAAATCACGTGTATTCTTTCATGGGTTCAGTTATAAAGAACATTCTCATTATGAGTATAAGCTCGATCAGTATCCTGTAAATGAAGTTAATCAGACTATTCATATTGGCATATTGAATGGTTTACATCACAAGTTAAAAGGGGAAGACACACATACAGAATTTCATATCGAGGAATTGAATCGCAAATTATATCATTATTGGGCACTTGGTGGTTTTAATAGGCATATGACCTTAAACGAACTGCCGCATATGCATTACCCTGGTAAGCTTCAGGCAACAAGCTTTATGGAAAGTGGAGATAGTGGATACATGTATGTTGAAGGAGATAGCAGTCAGCTGAATGCGACTTTTGTGCCGGTAAACATGATTACATTCCACGAGACAGTATTAAACTTAACGAGTATTGAGCGCCACGCAGTGTACCAGGAGATTGAAGCATTTAAACAATCCGTGCGTACAAACGGCAGACAACTTTATCGTTTAACGCTTAAAAATGACGGTGAGACTTTAATAGATCAGCAAATGTTAGCGCAAATAAAGGAACAGATTCAAATTGCAGAGATGGCAGAAGAGCAATTTGTATGGATAGATGACATTTATACCGATGAAAAGCACGCACCACATACATTAAAAGATGAGTTTAGTGATGTCCTTCATGATTTGTCTTATTTAACACTAGCGAAAGAACCTGTACAACAATCCTACATCCAGAAATTTGTCTCTTTTGGTGAGGTTAATACAGAGCGGTTGATAGATTATGGAGAAGCGCATCTCAAAATGTTGATGAAAGGTGACCGCCATGAAGATTAAGACTTTAGAAATATATGGATATGGAAGGTTAGAACATCGAAAGTTTCAGTTCAATCACGAGTTTGTTCAGATCTTCGGAGAGAATGAAGCTGGTAAATCTACAATGCAGGCATTTATACACGCATTACTCTTCGGTTTTCCGAAAGATGGTGAGTATGAACCGCGTCTAGAACCGAGATTCGCACCTCAATATGGTGGTAATATAGAACTGGAACATATAGATGGTACTACGATTAAGATTGAACGTGTGTTTGTTCACGGTAAAGAAAAGGTAAAAGTCATTCATGATGGTGTAGAGAAATCGATTGAATGGTTTAATCAACTCATGAATTACATGAAAAAAGATACATATAAATCAATATTTTCATTTGATGTACTTGGTTTGCAAGAAGTACATCGTAAACTGACACAAGAAAAACTTGAAGCTTACTTACTTCAGGCAGGCTCATTCGGTTCTACGGAATTTACAGATTTACAAAGGACGATAAATGAGGAACAAGTACGTTTATTTAATACTGATGAAGATACTGGTATCATTTTTGAGAAAGCAAGAGAATTACAGCAGCTTGAAGCAGATATAAGAGCACAGGATGATATAAAATTACACTATGCACAAATATATGATACGTATCAGAAAGATTCTAGAAGAGTTGAACATATTGAATTGCAAATTAAAGAACTTGAAGAAGTTAAAGGACATAAAGAAAGAGAAATTAAATATCAGAGTCAAGCACAGGAATGGAAAGCTTTAGAAATACAATTAAACATAGAGCCGCCGCACTTTCCTGAGCAAGGAATTAATCGATTTGAGACGTTGAAGCATCAAGCCCAGAAATTAAGTAAGGATCTTGAGCTACGTGAAGAGAAGTTAAGCCAAATAACATCAGAGATGGATAGTATTCAACTATTACCCGAACACTTGATTGAAGCTTCAAGAGACATTATCAAAAGAGAACATCCGATTAAACAGCTGCATGGTGATATTCGAAGTTTAGTACAGCAACGCGATGCATTGACGACTGAAATGAATACTTTAATGCAGGATATCGGATGGCAGAAATTTGAAACAGTCGAACTGAATCAGAAAATTCAATCTGATATCACTGAAGCAATAAATGAGCTTGAGAAACAAGAACTCGAACGTACACAAATTAACAGAGAACTGCAATTTGTCACGTTGAATGTAGATAGATTATCTGATGAATCTAAAGCGTTAAATAAAGAGAAAGTACACGACGAACGTTTTAACAAAGCGCAGGAACTGCACGATGAGCGTAAGGAACTTGAAAGTAAATCGAAGCTTTTTCGTAAATTGAGCGAAGAAGCAACAGCTTATGAAACACGTGAACTCAAGAAACATAAGCTGCAGCAGACAATCTATGCGATAACGACAGTCATTAGTGTTGTAGCACTTGTCTATAGCTTTATGAATGCACTATGGATACCAGGCAGTATATTCTCAGTCGTATGTGTGATTGCATTACTGATGCTTATATTCAATAAAAAGCCGGACGTACGCTTCAATGATGAGCTGGCAGATGAAGTAAAACAATTAGAGGATAATATTTATAAACTTGAACATGACTTTGATTTATCCTTTGATTTAAATGAACAAAAAGTATTACGCCATAATTTATCAAATGTTGTCACGCAGCTAAATCGCGAGCAGTCTCAAAAAGAAGCTTTAAAGCAACATTTAGACATTTCACATAAAGAGATTGAAGCGACACATCAATTGCTCAAGCAATACAAAACAGCACTTAAAATAGAGAGCAACTATCCGAATAACCGATTAACTTCTGCATATCGTGCGATTCATAAAATTGTACGCATTCATGATGAAATTTCAAAGTGTAATGCGAAAATTGAGGAAATGAAAGGGCGTCTTGCTACATTCGATCAGAGCATATTAACGCTTATTCCGAAATTACCTGTGAAAACAGAGGCAGCTTCTATATTCCATGACCTAAAGAATATGTTAACGACGGATGAGAAAGAGAAATTCCAGTACAGTAAAAATGCAGATCAACGAGATTTATTAAAGAAAGAAATCAAAATTATTAATGCATCGTTACAGCAGAATATTGATGAGCAGCATGCATTGTTTGAAGAAGCAGGAGTAGAGGATACTTCAAGTTATTATGCTAAAGAGGCTGAATACGTGAGTTATAACACAAATTTAGAGCGTTTTAATGTTTTAAGTGAAATGCTTAGAAATCAAGCATTCACGTATGAGGATAATACGAATCTTGCTGAAGTGCCGGCAGCCATACTGAATGAGCAGTTGATAGATATTAATGCACATATTAAATCTTTGGCTGATGAACGCAGTAATGTGCAGCAACAGTTAAGAGAACTGGAACATGCAATGCATCAAATATGTGACGATGATACGTTATCAAGACTGAAGTTTAAATATGAAATAAAGAACAATCAATTTAATAAACTCGTGGCAACATATTTATCTGTAAATTATATTGATACGTTAATTCAGGCGCATATTAAAGAGGTACGTGAAGAACGCATGCCGTTCGTTATTGATGATGCGACAGAAATCTTTACCTATCTAACTGAAGGACGATACACGAAGATTGTTTATGATGAACACCTGACAACTATGGCTGCTGATGGACAAGTGTATCATCCGACAGAATTGTCACAGTCTACGAAAGAGTTATTGTATATAGCATTAAGACTGAGTTTAATTCATTCATTAAGAAGATATTATCCATTCCCAATCATTATTGACGATGCGTTTGTTCACTTTGATAAAAACAGACGTGAGCGTATACTTGAATATATGCTTAAACAGCAGCATAATCAAATTATCTATTACACTTGCAACCGTTCTTCTACAATTAACAATAAGCAGACAATTGTACTGGAACGTAATAAGAAGGAGGTTAAATAAGTGAGAACGATAGAAACATTAAAACCAGGATCTCAAGTAGACCATTACTTTTTAATTCATAAGTCAATTCAAGGGGTAACGGGACAAGGTAAGCCATATTTAACACTTTATCTTAAGGATAAAAGCGGAGAAATCGAAGCAAAGGTATGGACGGTCTCTGAAGAAGATATAAAACTGTTACAGCCTGAACAATTAATTCGTGTTAAAGGTGACGTGATTGATTACCGAGGTCGTAAACAGATGAAAGTAAATCAATTCAGGCTTGTTACACCCGAAGACGGTGTGAAACTAGAAAATTTCTTAGAAAGTGCACCGGTGAATGAAGATGATATGATGGAGCAGCTGATGGATTATGTCATCAAAATTGAAAATGCGAATTTACAGCGTATTATTCGTCTATTGCTTAAGAAGTATGCACATCAATTTATGGTATACCCTGCTGCCAGCAGCAATCATCATAACTTCGTGTCAGGATTATTATTCCATGTACTAACGATGCTGAAGCAGGCGAAAGCATTATGTGATATCTATCCGACTTTAAATCGAAGTCTGCTCTATGCAGGTATCATTGCACATGATATGGGGAAAGTTAAAGAATTATCCGGGCCTGTTGCAACGACGTATACAGTTGAAGGGAATTTACTCGGCCATATTTCAATTATGAGCGATGAAGTGGCGAATATTGCACGTGAACATAATATTGAAGGGGAAGAAGTAATGTTACTACGCCATATGATATTAAGTCATCATGGAAAGTATGAGTATGGATCACCGAAATTACCGATGTTAAAAGAAGCAGAGATGCTTCACTTTATTGATAATATCGATGCACGTATGCAGATGTTTGATAAGCATATGAAGAAAGTGGAAAAAGGACAATATACAGAGCGTATTTTTGCTTTAGAAAATCGTCAGTTTTATAAGCCGGTTTCTCTGGACTAAAAAAAGAAATGAAGCAAAGGCTTCATTTCTTTTTTATTTTGCTTTTAAGATTTGATCATCAACATACTTTTTGATGTCTTTATCTTTAAAGTCTACATCATATTCTTTGAATAATTTTTGGACTGCTTGTACGTATAGTTTCGGATTATCTTGTAACTTGTTCTGACGAATCGTTTGCGCGAGTTTGTCTTTTTCTTTAGCGATGTCTTTATCGTCTTCAGCCATAATGATGTGGTAACCGAATTCAGTTTTTACGATATTTGAAATTTCACCTGGCTTTAGTTTGAATAATGCCTTTTCGAATGCTTCAACAGTTTGACCTTTTACGACATAGCCAAGCTCACCATTATTTTTCGCCGATTGTGTATCATCTGACTCTTTTTTAGCAATTTTCTTGAAATCATCTTTATTAGCTTTAACTTGTTTTAAGATTTCTTCAGCTTTCGCTTTCGCTTCTTTATCGCTTAATCCGTCTTTATTAGAATCAGATTTTACTGCAATTAATATATGTGAAGCTTTCTTAGCGTTATCTTTAATATCTTTATCTGAAATTTTGATTGTGTCATTTAGAAACTGCTTCTGATATTCATCAGTAACGCGCTTTTTCTTGTATTGTTCAACTGTCATTCCAGAACTTTGCTGCTGTAAAATTTGTTCGAACGTTTTCTCATCGCCATATTTCTTAATTTCTTTGTCTGTTTCCTTATTGATTTTATCTTCATCAATTTTCTTACCATATTTCTCTTTAAGTACGTCATTGAAAATTAATTGGAATGACGTTTTAGCGATTTGTTCATTACCGAGCTCTTTCATGATGTCTGATTGTTTTACATCACCCGCTTTAGATGAAACAAGCGTTTCTCCGCCACCATTTCCACATGCTGCTAATCCTAGGATCGATACAGAAAGTGCTGCTGGCATCATAATTTTCTTTAAGTTTGTCATAATACTGCTCCTTTTAAATGCACTGTTTAGTAAATGTTCTAACTAATGATAAATTCTAACATAAAATGATTTAGAATACATTTATCTTACATCTGAATGATAAAAGTCTGACGGTAGATCGTGTTTACTCAAAACTTCAAAGCCGTATTTACGCTCTTCAACATAGGAACACTGCGGAGTATTGAATAGATAACGTAAATATACAAAATCTATAAATGATAATCCGATATTCACCGCAAATATAAATAGGAAGTAATGGGCGAACATTGGGTATACAACTGCGCATATAAGTGTTATCACTGAAATGATGACAACAGGGCAGAGTAATGCAATCGCAAAATGTACTTTATGGACCGGATGATTCACGCGTGTATTAATGAGCGGAAAAAATCTGGATTTCGTTGTCTTCTGTATAATTAATGATTTCGTATCGTATATAAAGGGCAGCATATGCAATGATTTATGGATAGGATAGAGACAAATCAGACTGATTAAGAATAATAAAAAATTGTCATCTGAGAATTTTTTCCCGAATATAGAGGAGAAAATTTCAAAGCTGACAATGTAAACAATAATTCCAAGTAATGCTGAAATGAGCATGATTCTCTGGATTCCGTATGTCGATCTGATATTAAAATTTTTATTACATAAATACATGGCAATCTCCTTACTCGGTTAATTTACCTAGCAATTATGCATTATCTTCATTGTTTTCGTCAAGTAATATTTTTAACAGGTCATCGTGACTTTTTTCAAGGTGTGTAATGAAGTCTGAGCCGTAGATTTGTGCAACGATAAATTTCAGCTCAGTGAATGCCGGAAGGTCAAACATTAACTCCTGATAATTGCTCGCAGCGTCATAAATACGGTCATCAGACTCTTTATACCCTTTGTATGTTTCATAAAGTACTTCTTTTCCTCTTTCAGTGAGTTCAAGATATGTATTACGTTTGTCAAATTTGCTTTTAGGCATCTTCAAATAACCGCGTTTTTCTAAATTCTTTGCAAAGTTGAACACCGTAGATACGTGCATCACACCGTACTGACTTACTTCTGAGATGGTTGCCTTCTCAAGGTTCCTTATAATGACTAGAATATGATGTTCATTGATATTTAAATCGTATGGTTTAATCCAGTTCTGCCAGTCTTTTTCTACTGTTTTCCAAAGTGCTTTACTTAATTGAGACACTTTGTGCGTAAATAACATTTTATCGATAATTTCTTTTTCGCGTTCACGTTTCATGTCGGTTCCACCTTCCAGAATATTCATGCATTTCACATAACAATTATCATTTAATAATATACTAATAGTAATATAAAAAAAGTATGATGGTAACATCATACTCTAGTGATTAATAATATTATTTTAGCATAGTACAAAAATTTTATGAATATTTATTCTGAATTTTTAATATATTATTTTTTGGAGAGTTCCTGTGTAATTTCGTTCTTTCGATTGTTTAGGTTTTCTACATTATTTTTAATATTATCGATATTAGGTGAAATGTCTGCTTTGTAGTTGCTGATCATCGTTTTAATCTCATCAACCATAGTAGACATTGTCTCTTGAGAAACATTTTTCGTGTTTAAGATTGAATCCTTCACTTCGTTCGTTTCAGCCTTCAGTTGGTTGACCTGCGCTTTCGTATCATAAGCAGTGGATTTGAATCCTTGCTGAAGTTCTTTTCCTGACTTTGGTGTATTCAGTATCGCAGTGACGCCTCCAGCGACGATGCCGACACCGAAACCAAGTGCAATTTGAGATAATTTCATAATTATAGCCTCCTGTTTTTATTATAGTATACCCATATAATTATTTATTATGTAAAGAAAGTTATTCAATTGCATTTGCGATATTTGTTTTTAATGATTCCATATCAAGCGTATCTGGATGCGTTTCCCAAATATAGCCGAAGCCATCTATATCATCTTTATAACGTGGGATGATATGAAAGTGCAGGTGAAATACAGATTGATCTGCATAAGCTCTATTATTCTGAATGACATTGATACCGTCTGGCTGAAATGCTTTATCTACTGCTTTAGCAACCTTCTGTACTGATGTGATGACATGCTGTAAGTCTGAAGGTGCGATTGACAGCATATCTGCTGCAGCAGTTTTAGGGATAACAAGCGTATGCCCCTTAGATACTTGGGAAATATCGAGGAATGCATACGTATATTCATCCTCATAGACTTTGTATGATGGGATTTCACCTTTTAATATTTTACTAAATACTGTTTCTGACATTGTATGGCCTCCTATGCAATTTTCTCTATTATATAAGATTTTATTAAAATATTCACAACATACGTTATAATTGTAGCAACAATCATACATTTGATACAATGATGAAAAAAGTTTGTAGAATGGAGAATGAACGTGACAGTGAAAGTGATGAACTTGACAGGTGGCTATGGCAATCAGCCTGTCATACATGATATAGATTTTGAACTTCAAAATGGTGAAATCATCGGACTTATCGGGCTTAACGGAGCAGGTAAGAGTACGACAATCAAGCACCTGCTTGGATTGCTGAGACCCATCTCAGGAACGTTACAGATAGACGACGTATCATTAGCAGAACATCCTTATGAATATAGAAGTAAGCTTTCTTATATTCCTGAATCACCTGTCTTATATGAGGAACTGACATTAGCAGAACATATTGATATGACTGCAATGGCTTATCACATCTCGTTAGATGAAGCAATGAAACGGGCACGCCCATTATTGAAAGTCTTTAGATTAGAAGATAAATTAAAAGCTTTTCCAGCACATTTCTCTAAAGGAATGAAGCAGAAAGTGATGATCATATGTGCATTTATCGTTCAGCCTGAACTATATATTATCGATGAGCCGTTTCTCGGACTCGATCCACTAGGTATTCAAACGATGCTGGAACTTATGGTTGAAGCACGTCGGAACAATCGGACTGTATTAATGAGTACACATATTCTTGCAACAGCTGAGAAGTACTGTGACCGCTTCTTACTGATGCATCACGGCAGGCTTATTGCTTATGGGACCCTTAATGATTTGCAAGATCAGTTTAATATGCCGCATGCATCCCTGGATGACATCTATGTTCATGTGACAGGTGACGCACATGAGTAAAGCACGCCAATTATTTTATGATAGGAAGGTAAGAAACGATAAAGAGGTCGCTTATTATAGTAAGTTTATCTTTAATGGCCATTTTATTGTTTTCTTGACGATTGCATTTGGCGCATTGATGCTGCAATATTCTCAGCTGCTCAAGAATCTTCCGGATAATGTCAATTATAATCTGATCATCGCTGTAATACTCGCAACGCTTACAGTTACACCGCTTAGAACTTTTATGAAATCTGCAGATAGCGTCTTTCTGCTCAATTTTGAACGCGATATGCCCGCTTACTTTAAATATGCCGTTATGAGGAGCGGTCGTCTGCGCACACTATTATTTATCGTTACGGGAGGCATATTGGTGCCGCTATATATGGAAAGAACAGCATCAGTGACAGGATTTATATGTGCAATTGTTCTAGGGGTGTGGATGATTTATAGTGGGCTTATTATGCGTCATTTGATGATGATGCTTGGCATTACAAATGGATACATCAGCTTACTTATTTTTTTAATGGCACTATCTGGGATCTATACTGCACTTGAAGGGTTACCGGTCACGATCATTTCTATTATTTTGTTTACAATAAGTTTAATCTATCTATTGAACAAGAATGCAGCACACCGTCTGCTAAACTTTGATTACTATATAGATTATGAACACCAGCTGAATCAAGCCCAGAATAAGCTGATCAATATGTTTACAGATGTAAAAGGGATGAAGGATAAAGCAGTACGGAGACGATACCTTGATATACTACTTCCACGAAAATCGCACTATACTGAGCAGCATATGTTTGAGTATTTATTCGTCAGAAATTTTGTGAGAAGTAATGATAGTATGTGGATTGTAGTGCGTCTGATTGTTGTCGGCTGCGTTCTTATGTGGCTCGTACACCATTATATAGTAGGCCTTATCATCGGTTTATTCTTTAGCTATGCGATTATTATGCAAGCATCTCAGTTCTATAAGATGCAGGCGTTCAGTCTCTGGCCGAAAGTATGGCCGACACCTGAAGCGCTCGTTCTTCAAGGATTCAGAAAGTTTATACATAAACTTTCGATAGTCACAACGACAGTGATCACCGTCTGTTATATCCTTATCTATCCATCGCACTTTTATTTCGCTCTCATCCTCTATGTGATGATGTTCTTTGCATTGAATAGTGTTGCAGCGAAGATTGAGAAGCGTATGAACCTTTTAAGAGACTGAAGTATCCATATAAAACCATCCTCTCCAGCGGTCTGGAAAGGATAGTTTTATTGATATTCTAGTCTTCAAGTGGAAACAGATGCTTCGTATAATAAATGTTATTGATGAAGTCTGCAGACTGATATTGTTTTAATGCGTCTTCGCTTAAATATTTACGGAAGAAACTACTTTTCTTAAAGTCAGTCATATGTGCTTTTGAATCAAATTGCAACACGTAAGCGTAAGTTTCACCACGTACGGGTTTAAGTAATCGCAAAGCATGATAACCTTCATATTGGTGTAAGTCTTCGAGAGGTAATTCACGGGTATCGAATACGTCCTGTCTTGTGTCACTGACAACAAAGTATATCATTAACATCGGCAGCTCAAGCAACACTCCATCTTGACGAATGACATCGAATGTCTGAGGTGCGCTGAATAATGTTTCTTGATCTGTTTCTTCATATAAATACGTGTTATCTTCTGCAACAAAAGTAAAGATATCACGTGTTTTATTATTATTGACAATCTGTTTAAGAAAATATTCTGTTCCATACGTAATATACGTTTTCATAATAATTCCTCCTTTATATACACTACCCGATTTTAAAAGAGATATGTCAGTTTTATGACATTGTTTAATAATAGTTATTCTAATCTGTTTGTATGATAAAATCGAATATATATGAATAATAGGGGGAAATACGCTTGAATCAATTTAATGACACTATCTTAAGAGCTGCACGTGGAGAGAAGACGGAGCATACACCGGTATGGTTTATGCGTCAGGCCGGACGTAGTCAGCCAGAATACAGAAAGATTAAAGAGACACATAGTTTATTTGAAATTACGCATGATCCGGAGTTGTGTGCTTACGTAACAAAGCTTCCGGTTGATCAGTATAATACAGATGCTGCAATTTTATATAAGGATATAATGAGTCCTCTTGGTGCTATTGGCGTGGATGTTGAAATCAAATCGGGTATCGGTCCTGTTATCGATAACCCAATCCGTTCAAAGAAGGATGTAGAAAAGTTAGGTGAAATACATCCAGAACAGGATGTACCTTACATTCTTGATACGATTAAATTATTAACGACTGAACAGCTAAATGTTCCTTTGATTGGTTTTACAGGTGCACCTTTTACGTTAGCGAGCTATATGATTGAAGGTGGTCCTTCTAAAAACTATAATAAGACAAAGGCGATGATGTATGAGGCGCCTGAAGCATGGCATTTGCTGATGGATAAACTCGCAGATATGTGTATCACATATACACATGCACAAATCGATGCCGGATGTAAGATGATCCAAGTGTTTGATTCGTGGGTGGGTGCATTAAATCGCGCAGATTATCATACATTTATTGCACCACATATGGAACGTATATTCAAAGAAATTAAAGCGAAAGGTGTACCAGTTACAACGTTCGGAGTTGGTGCAAGCCATTTAATCGAAGAGTGGAACGCATTACCTGTAGATGTATTAGGACTCGACTGGAGATTGCAGATTGAAGAAGCACGTCAGTTAGGCATTACAAAGACACTTCAGGGTAACTTAGATCCCGCAATTCTTATGGCGCCGTGGGAAGTAATTGAGTCTCATCTTAAGCGTATTCTAGATCAAGGACTACAATCAGATAGCTACATCTTTAACTTAGGGCACGGAGTATTTCCAGAAGTACAACCTGATACGTTAAGACGTGTAAGTACGTTTGTACATGATTATTCACGCGCTTATAAAGCAAAATCATAAAGGGGAATTGAACTATGACAAAAAAAGGACTACTTGTAATGGCATATGGTACGCCATATACAGAAGAAGATATTGAACCATACTATACACATATACGACGCGGTAGAAAGCCAAGTGAAGAAGCACTGCAGGATTTAAAGGACCGTTACAAAGCAATCGGTGGTATCTCTCCGCTTGCAGGAACGACTGAACGTCAAGCTGAAGCGCTTGTGCAAGCCTTAAATGAAAGAACAGGCGAACAGTATCAACTGTATATCGGTTTAAAGCACATCGCACCATTCATCGAGGACGCAGTGGAACAGATGGCGAAGGACGGAATTACAGAAGCGGTAACGATAGTACTTGCACCACATTATTCGAACTTTTCGGTTGGTAGCTACAATAAACGTGCACGTGAGATTGCGGAAATGAAAGGTATTAAACTGTATCATGTAGACGCATTCTACAAACAGGAGAAGTTTATCCAGTACTGGACGGAACAAGTAAATCAGACACTTTCCCATATCCCTGAATCTGAGCAGGATGATACTGTGCTTATCGTAAGTGCTCACAGCCTTCCAGAGAAGATTAAAGAGATGGGAGATCCTTATCCAGCTCAGTTAGAAGAAACGGCGCAAATGATTAAGGACAGATCAGACATTAAGCATGTAGAAATTGGTTGGCAGTCAGAAGGAAATACACCTGATCCTTGGCTCGGTCCGGATGTTCAGGATTTAACCAGAGCAATCTATGAAGAGAAGCATTATCAGCATTTTATTTACACACCAGTGGGGTTCGTATGTGAACATCTGGAAGTACTTTATGATAATGACTACGAATGCAAAGTTGTATGTGATGCACTAGGCGTTAAGTACTATAGACCAGATATGCCAGACACACATCCATTATTTGTCGGGGCTATGGTAGACGAAATAGTGTCAGTAATTAATTCATAGAAAAGAGCTGTTATATTATGAAGAAATGTGCAATTATCGGAGCGGGTATCACTGGACTGTCAGCTGCATATTATCTTGGACAGGAGTCACCCGATTTTGAGATTGATATTATTGAAGCAAGTGGTGTTCCAGGCGGTAAGATTAAAACATATCGCAAAGATGGTTATACGATTGAATTAGGACCAGAATCTTATTTAGGCCGAAAGAAAATTATGACAGAACTTGCCGCAGATATTGGAATGAAAGATGATCTCGTTGTTAACAATACTGGCCAGTCTTATATATATGCAAAGAATAAGCTCCATCCGATACCAGGTGGTGCTATTCTCGGTATCCCTACTGAACTGCGCCCTTTTATTACAACAAGATTGATTTCACCAATTGGGAAAGTTCGAGCAGCAATGGATTATATCATCAAACCGAAACCAATGAATCCGGATGTTTCAGTCGGAGCATTCTTCAGACGTCGTCTTGGTAATGAAACGCTTGAGAATCTTATTGAGCCACTGATGTCTGGTATATACGGAGCAGATATCGATAAACTTAGCTTGAAGTCAACATTCCCAGATTTCAAAAAGACAGAAGAAGCTTACGGAAGTTTAATAAAAGGGATGCGAAGCAGCCGTAAAGAGACGAAATCAGCGCCAAAACAAGGGCAGTTCCGTCAGTTCAAAAACGGCTTGCAAAGTTTTATAGAGCGTCTTGCTGAAGTACTTGTCAACAGAGGAGTTGCAATTAAATATAACCACAAAGTTGAAGCAATCAATAAGACTGCACAAGGCTATGAGATTACAATGAATGGAGAAACTCATTTTTATGACAGTGTTATTGTAACTGTACCACATACAGTATTTAAAGACTGGTTTAAGGATGGACCACTGGATTACTTCCAGACGATGAAAACAACAAGCGTAGCAACAGTCGTAATGGCCTTTGATGAATCGCAAGTGAATAATAAGGCTAACGGCACTGGATTTGTTATCGCACGTAATTCAGATACAGTTATTACCGCATGCACCTGGACAGATAAGAAATGGTCTCATGCGGCACCTAAAGGTAAGACGTTACTGCGTGCCTATGTAGGGAGACCAGGAGATACTGTCGTTCAAGATCATGATGATGCAGCTATTGTTAAGCTTGCCCGTCAAGACTTAGACAAGATGATGGAAATTACCGGGGAACCAGAGTTCTCTATCGTTACGAGATTATATAACAGCATGCCACAATACGAAGTAGGACATATCGATAAGATTCATACCATTCAACACTACGTATCGACACATTATGCTAATTTGGTAATTACAGGTGCCTCATTTGAAGCAGTTGGATTACCTGACTGTATCTCACAGGCACAAAAAGCGGCATTAAAGATCGCGCATCGCTAAGAGGAGGACGATATGAAATTCATTCATAACAATAACATAACAGACCCAACAATCAATCTTGCAATGGAAGAATATGTATTGAAGTATCTGCCAAAAGATGACTCATATTTCTTATTTTATGTGAATGAACCATCTATTATTATCGGTAAGAATCAGAATACATTTGCAGAGATTAATCAATCCTATGTCGATGAACACAACATTCACGTAGTGCGCCGTATATCTGGCGGTGGTGCAGTGTATCATGACCTTGGTAATCTTAACTTTAGTTTCGTCACTAAAGCAGATGAAGAGAGTTTCCATAACTTTAAGAAGTTTACGATGCCAATCGTAGAAGCGTTAAACCGTTTAGGGGTTGACGCTGAAATGAGTGGTCGTAATGACCTGCAAGTTGGTGAACGTAAGATATCTGGAAATGCAATGTTTCAGTCAGGAGATCGCATGTTCAGCCATGGAACGTTAATGCTGGATAGTGATATTGAAGAAGTTGTCAAGAGCTTAACAGTTAACGAGAAGAAACTGATTACAAAAGGTATTAAGTCTATTCGCTCACGTGTTGCTAATATCCAGGAGTTTCTCGACGAGCCAATGGATATGGAAACGTTTAAGAAGACATTGCTACATTCGATATTCAAAGGTGAAGCAGTAGAGCAATATGTGTTGACTGATAAAGACTGGAAGCAAATTGATGCGCTCAGCAATGAAAAATATCGCAACTTCGACTGGAATTATGGTAAGAATCCGAAATACAATTATGAAGTTAAACAGAAGTTTCCAGGTGGAATGCTGGAACTTAAAATAGATGTAAGAAATGGTATTATGCAAGATGTTAAAATCTACGGAGATTTCTTTGGTGTTGGAGAGATTGCAGACGTAGAATCGAAGTTAAAGGGATTACCGCATCAAAAGCAGTCTGTCGAAGCGGCAATCGAGAAGATAGATTTTACTCATTATTTTGGCAGAGTGACAGCGGAAGAGTTTTTAAGTTTAATCGCAATATAATATAAGAGCGTATGTTCACATGATAACAGTGAATATACGCTCATTTTATTATTTCGGTATTCAATTACAGTTCCTCCAGCGCTTTTAGTTCATTTGTATAATTAAAGAAAGCTTCTTTGTCATTATGTATTAGCGCCTCATCAATCTTTACTTTCAGCTCTTTGATATTGTGTGATCTTACTGCATTATCGACAATTAGTTCAATATAGAGGGAATTTAAATTAGATACAAATGTTTCCAGACCGCTTAGTTGAGCTTGATATTGATTCATAGTAAGAACCTCCTTTAGTGATTATAAATGAGTATAAAACAGTAAAAACAAAATTGCAATATAATTCTGAAAATTTAAATTATTTTATATTATAATATAGCCTGCTGGTAAGATTAATAAACGTTAATGGCAATATATTTAAAAAAAAATAAGAAAACTAACATAATGTAAATTTCTTAAAATTATTTGATGATTTAACAAATGTTAAATAAAATCACATATAATAAAGTTAATATTCATTTGATAAGGAGATTAATGATGGCAAAATATATTATTACAGAACGTACAATGTATATTAAAAGTCATTTTGAACAGAAACAGCATCTGTCGCTTGTCGGAGAATTTAATGAAACCCCATTTATCGTAGAAGAAAGACCACTCTCAATTATAGAGACTTCATGTGTTTTTTATCATTCATCCTATAATAATCGTAAGCTTGCCACAAAGCTTATTGCCAATATTACGACGAAGCCCCCTATTGTCGTTGACCCAGGGTGTAATGCCTATTTCTTCCCGACTCATAGTGATCGTTCTAAAGAACAGAGCTGGATTAACTTGCAATATGTCGATCATTACAAAGCAGGGGAGTTTCTAGATACAATTGTCTACTTTGATGATAAGTCGAATATTTCTGTACCAATCAGTAAGTATGTGTTTAATTCACAGTTCATCAATACCATTAAGCTGGAATACTCACTTAGGACAAAGCTTAAGAAGCAAGATCGATTACATAAACGCAATATAGATGAGCAAATGAATCCAAAACTCATCGAAATACTATCAATGTATTCATTATTGAGTTAATAGTGTAAAAGTAACATAAAAAAATTTACTAAAACTATTGACCAATTGCTTTGAATTGATATAATAGTATTTGTTGATTAATTAATCCACAGTAGCTCAGTGGTAGAGCTATCGGCTGTTAACCGATCGGTCGTAGGTTCGAGTCCTACCTGTGGAGCCATGGAGATGTACTCAAGTGGCTGAAGAGGCGCCCCTGCTAAGGGTGTAGGTCGGGTAACCGGCGCGAGAGTTCAAATCTCTCCATCTCCGTTATGAGGAACAAGGCGAACGCCTTGTTCTTATTTTTATGTTTCTATTCATCCAATAGCTAAAGATACAGAAAAACATATTATTGTTTATAAAATTTTTGTTATATTAATGCATGTTAAGGGTTTATTTACACCTTTTTAATATTGCATTCACAAAATTAAAGTGCTATATTATATAAGTAATCTTTTTGAGGTATTATTTATTATTATCGCGGGATGGAGCAGTCTGGTAGCTCGTCGGGCTCATAACCCGAAGGTCGGTGGTTCAAATCCGCCTCCCGCAATTATTAGTGGTCCCGTGGTGTAGCGGTTAACATGCCTGCCTGTCACGCAGGAGATCGCGGGTTCGATTCCCGTCGGGACCGCCATGTTTGGCTCAGTAGCTCAGTCGGTAGAGCAAAGGATTGAAAATCCTTGTGTCGGCGGTTCGATTCCGTCCTGAGCCATATTTTAATTTTATTATGTAAGGCGATTGTGGCGAAGTGGTTAACGCATCGGATTGTGGTTCCGACATTCGTGGGTTCGATTCCCATCAGTCGCCCCATTGTTAAGCGGGTGTAGTTAAATGGTATAACCTCAGCCTTCCAAGCTGATGTCGTCGGTTCGATTCCGATCACCCGCTCCATTAATCCACAGTAGCTCAGTGGTAGAGCTATCGGCTGTTAACCGATCGGTCGTAGGTTCGAGTCCTACCTGTGGAGCCAGGCCCCTTGGTCAAGCGGTTAAGACACCGCCCTTTCACGGCGGTAACACGGGTTCGAATCCCGTAGGGGTCATATAATCAGAAGTGAAATATCGCTTCTGATTTTTTTATTAGGAAGGTTGTCCGAGCTGGCCGAAGGAGCACGCCTGGAAAGTGTGTAAACGCTAACCGCGTTTCAAGGGTTCGAATCCCTTACCTTCCGCTAACAGAGATTCTTTTGCGAAAGAATCTCTTTTTTACTGCAATTATTTAATGCGTATTGTATTTAATCTATGTATAATTTATGAATAAACTAACAATAAAAGGTGGGCGTCATGCAAGATAAATTATCGACACGAAAGGTTCTCGCGAATCTTACATATCCGGTACGATATAAAAGGTTTTCCAAAATCTTTAAACGAATTAGAAAGTCTGAACGTAGGTTCTTTATCAAATTACTTAAAGTAATATGTAAGGATATAAAGAATAAAGAGCTGATCTACTTTGCTTCTTATAGTCAGATCAACTTAAATCAGTCAGGATTGATTCTGTTGCTTAATGACAGAATCGTGCTCATTCACAGCAAACCGAAATCAAAGCGTAAGTATTATGATGTTATTCCGTATCATAATGTCGTAGATGTAGATTTCGAAAAGCAGGAGGATGATTTTGGTAACTTATTCTTAAAGATCAGTCGTGAGCATTTAAGTGACAAGACTTATACCATTCGTATGATTAAGAATGATGACTTGCCTGAAATGACACAATTTATTAGAATAAAAATATCAGAAAACTAATTTCGGAGGAGAATATGGCGAATATTGATAAACTTGTATCATATGCAGAATTAAAATTAGGTCAAATTGGTAAGGATTATAGAGAACATCATGGTGAAGAAGAAACACATGAGATTGAGCCTTCTTCATACGAAGTGAGTGGGACAAATATCATTGTACATTATCATTCAGATCAATATACAATCGATTTAAATAAAGCAGGTTTAAAAGATGCGTTAACAGAAAGCGATATCCAAGAAGTGGTGGAGCGTTTAAACGAATTTTTTGATCATGCGTAAAATGTTATCATAAGAATAGAAAGAGCGATGTTAGAAAATAATTTCTAACATCGCTCTTGTTGTTGATAATATTAAATTGCTGTCAAGCCTGCCATGTAGAGACCAAGTGCAAACAGCAGGCCAAATACTGTATTGAACTGTCCAGTGACTTTCATCGCTGGCATCAGTTCAATCGGTGTATTACCGTGTAAGAATCGACGTACTGCCTTAATCGGTAAGTTAAAGCTCAGAAGTACAAGCAACATAAATAGCGAACCATAAGGTTTTGTAAATACTAAGTAGAAGACTGCGAGAAAACTGACAAGGTAAAGTGCAGCCATCGTATAGATTGCAAGCGTCTTGCCGACAAGAATAACGAATGTCTTTCTACCGCTTACTTTATCTTTCACGCGGTCACGAATGTTGTTTGCCATATTTATCATACCGATATTAATAGATACAGGAATGCTGGCGATTGCAGGGTAGGCATGTAAGTGACCTGTCTGAATATAGAACGTAATCATAATGATGACATACCCCATAAAGAAACCTGCGAAGATTTCTCCGAACGGTGTCCATGAAATTGGAACAGGTCCTCCCGTATAGAAGTAACCAACAGCCATACAGACGATACCTACAAGCAGAATGAGCCATGATGAATTTGCGCAGATGTAGATACCGATGATTGCTGCAATAATATAGAATGCTACTGCGAGATTATAGACCGATTTCGAAGACATTCCGTTACGTACAATCGCGCCTCCGATACCTACAGATGTATGGTCATCTAAACCACGTTTATAATCAAAGTATTCATTGAACATATTTGTTGCTGCCTGAATTAAGAGACATGCGATGAGCATCAATATTAGCATATCCATACGTATCTCAGTAAAATATCTGGCACAAGCGGTACCAACTAATACAGGAACGAAGCTTGCAGTTAACGTGTGTGGACGCATAAGATGATAGTACTTTTTAAACCCGGTTTGAGTTTGAAGATGTTCCGACATTTTATATACCTCATTTATTATGTGATGATTAAATTTTATGCATAAAATACGTTTCAGTCAATAAGTATATAATTTGTCATAAGTCTATAGAATAATGGTAAAATAGGAATTATATTATTTCGTTTAGAAAGAAGTGTTTTTTGTGCCAGTAGATCTAACTTTAAAGGCGATATATCAATACCTTTATAAAGGAGTGACCCACGAAGCTGCAATCTTCCGTCACTTTGCCGAATATAAAGGGGAAAGATTTCTATATATTAATAAAGATAAATCATTAAAGATTATCGGTATTGGTGTTCAGTCACTGATTGAATACAGTACGATTGATCCAGAAGGTGTAGAAGAGGCGTTTCATAATCAAATCGCGGATGCCCAGATTCATGGGGATTCCAAACTGCATTTGAAGCTGTTTGGAGGATTTTATTTCGATGAAGCAGAGAGTCCTGACTTCGCTACGTTCTCTAAAAGTCATTTCGTAATCCCGAAAATACAGATTGTTATAGAAGAAGAGGGCTCATGGATCATCTTTACTGATCATACGCTTGACCGTGAACGCATATGCGTTGATCTCACATCGCTCCCTCCATTGGACATTCAGCACAATACGCTTCTGGACAGTGAAGATATGGAATTAGAGACCTTTCGAATGAATGCGACAGAAGCGATTCAAAAGATGCAGCAAGGTGCATTCGATAAAGTAGTGCTGTCCCGTAAGCGACAACTGACGATGACGTCACCGATTGAAGTTGAGACGTTAATTGATGCAGCATCACGCAATCATGAGCTGAGCTATACGATGGTGATGGAGTCAGGGAGTAAGACATTTATCTCTAAGACACCAGAGCAGCTTGTCGCAGTCATGGATGGTGTCATCTATACGAATGCAATCGCTGGAACGATGCCGAAGACAGTGAGTGATGCTAAAGATTTACTTCAGAGCGATGAGAAGAATCTTCATGAACATCGTATCGTCGTACAAAGTATTGAGCAGGATTTAGCGCCTTTTAGTCAGAATATTATCATGAAAGAGTATCCTGAAATTCTCGAGAATCAATTTCTCTATCATCTTTATACTCCGATCAAAGCAAAGCTGAATAATGGTAGCACGCTACGTGTCACACGTGCACTGCATCCGACACCTGCGCTAGGCGGTTATCCGAAAACTGAGGCGATAGCATTTCTAGAAAAAGCAGGAGAGCACCGTGGTCTATATGGTGCACCAGTCGGCTATGTGGATGCACAAGGTGACGGTGAGTTTATCGTTGCGATTCGTTCGATGGTTATTGAAGACAATCGTGCGATACTGTTTGCCGGATGTGGAATTGTTCGGGACAGTGAAGTTGAGAGTGAAGTGTATGAGACAGAGATTAAATTTAAACCGATGTTACAAATGTTAGGAGTGCCACATCATGAATGATGCATTGACGCAACAAGTATTTCATTTAGTTAAACGTATGCGTGATTACGGGATTGAAGAGGTTGTGATTTCACCGGGATCGCGTTCGACACCATTAGCCATCGCCTGTGAACTGCATGAGCAGATTACGACCTATATTCATCCGGATGAACGTAGTGCTGCTTTCTTTGCCCTTGGGCTGATTAAGGCAACAAATAAGCCCGTCGCCATATTATGCACTTCTGGTACTGCTGCAAGCAACTACGTACCGGCAGTTACAGAAGCGTTTATCAGTCATCTGCCGCTCGTAGTGCTGACGAGCGATCGTCCGCATGAACTGCGCAATGTCGGTGCACCACAAGCAATCAATCAAGTAGGCATGTTCCGGAACTTTGTTATGTATGAGCGTGACTTTCCGATTGCAGATGATACGACCGGCACGGTAGATTTTATTGAACATGTGATGCAGCAGGCGAGTGCACATTTCAAAGGCCCGATGCGTGGACCTGTGCATTTTAATATACCTTTTAGAGAACCGCTGATGCCAGACATGACACAGAAGCATCTGCTCAGCTACATGCCTGTGCCTGAAGTACTCTACCAGAAATCTTTCAATGTGCATCTGATGCGCCCGATACTTTCATTAGGTAATGGATTAATTATTGCAGGAGATGCACAGCAGGAAGACTTGACGCAGCTTCTCATCTTCTCGACGATTCATCATATACCAATTATTGCAGATCCGCTTAGTCAATTGCGTGATACACGACACCCGAACGTGATAACGACAGGTGATAGCGCATTTAAAGCATTGACAAATGTTCAGCCAGGCTACGTCATTCGTGTGGGCCACGCTGTCGTATCAAAGCCGATCAATCAGTGGCTAAGAGCACTTGATGTCCCGCAAGTACTTGTGCAATCACGCACGACACCGGATACTTTCCCGAAAGTGCCGGATCTCTTTATCGAGATGACTGCTAATGATTTCTTCAGACAGCTGGCAGAGGAGCAGCCTGTTGATAATCGAGAATGGCTTAAATACTGGCAGACGCTGAATGACTTCATTACAAATCAGATTCATCAGCATACGCAAGTTGTAACGGATGAGGGTCGTGCCATCTATCGTATCTTCGGTCAGATAGAAGATAATGAAGTACTCTTTCTCGGCAATAGCATGCCGATACGCGACTGTGATACTTTCTTTACACACTTTAATGGTAAACCATTCTGTAACCGTGGTGCGAACGGCATTGATGGCGTTGTCAGTACGGCGATGGGGATGGCAGTTCACAAAAAGGTCACGCTCATTATCGGTGATATATCGTTCTACCATGACCTGAATGGACTCATTATGAAGAAGCTTGAAGCTATTGATATAAATATTGTCGTGTTCAACAATAATGGTGGCGGCATCTTCAGCTATCTACCACAAAAAGAGGATGACACGCATTTCGAGCGATTGTTTGGCACACCGCTGGACATTGACTTTAAACACGCAGCGGCACTCTATGAATTTAACTACTATAAATATAATGCGTTCGACAACATCACACTACCAAAAAGTGGGGCAAATATTATCGAAGTCATTACAGACCGAGAAGAGAACTTAAGCGCACATAGACAGCTGCAGCATACATTAAAGGAAAAGCTCAATGCTGAACTATAAACGCATTACGCATAACCACTCCGATGTCCTTGTCATGATCCATGGCTTTCTCGGCAATGTACACACCTTTGAGCCTTACATCTCCAAGTTTGAAGCATATGTTGATATCATACTGATTGAATGTCCCGGGCATGGAGAAGGGAATGACTTTAAAGCAACGTGGGACTTTCCATATATCAGTCAGGCACTTATTGAAACCATCGCGCAGTTTCACTATAACAACGTCTACTTATATGGCTACTCGATGGGTGGACGCATTGCGCTATATACAGCCATCCATTATAGAGACCATATTCATAAGCTCATATTAGAATCATCGACACCAGGACTGGAAACTACGGATGCACAAATAGCGCGCATTAAACAAGACTTACAGCAGTCAGCATCAATGATAACGGATTACGCAGCTTTCGTTAAACGCTGGGAACAGTTACCGCTGTTCAAGACATACCATCCATTAACACACGTTGCTGAAGCAAGGCAGCACAATACACGACTCAATCATGAACCGTTAGCCGTCGCCAAGGCGCTCATAGAATATGGAACAGGCAAGCAGCCGAACCTCTGGCCGCATTTACCTGAGCTTAAACTGCCGGTACTTTTACTGACCGGCAGTCTCGACACGAAATTCTGCGCTATCGCAAAGCGTATGCATACAATGCTGCCAAACAGCACACATACAATAATTGACGCAGGTCATACAATTCATGTGGAGAATTCACAAATATTTGATACAATAATAGTATCGTTTATCAAGGAGGAAAATCATGACTAGAGTTTGGGAAACAATTAAAGAATATAACGAAATTAAATATGAATATTTCGAAGGGATCGGTAAGATTACAATTAACCGTCCACACGTACGTAACGCATTTACACCGAATACAGTAATGGAAATGATCGATGCTTTCTCACGTGCACGTGATGACCAAAGAATCGGTGTCATCATCTTAACAGGTGAAGGCGATATGGCATTCTGTTCAGGTGGAGACCAGAAAGTACGTGGACACGGCGGATACGTAGGTGATGATAACATTCCACGTCTAAACGTTCTGGATCTTCAACGTTTAATTCGTGTAATTCCTAAACCAGTTATCGCGATGGTACGTGGTTATGCGATTGGTGGCGGACACGTATTACACGTCGTATGTGACTTAACGATTGCTGCAGATAATGCACGCTTCGGTCAAACAGGACCTAAAGTAGGATCATTCGATGCAGGGTACGGTTCAGGTTACTTAGCACGTATTATCGGGCATAAGAAAGCACGTGAAATCTGGTACTTATGCCGTCAGTATGATGCGCAGGAAGCATTGGATATGGGACTTGTGAATACAGTTGTACCATTAGCTGAAGTAGAAGATGAAACAGTGAAATGGTGTAAAGAAATCCTACAGCACTCACCAACAGCATTACGTTTCTTAAAAGCAGCGATGAACGCTGATACTGACGGATTAGCTGGGTTACAGCAGTTCGCAGGAGATGCGACATTACTTTACTACACAAGTGATGAAGCGAAAGAAGGCCGTGACGCATTCAAAGAGAAACGCGAACCGAACTTTGATCAGTTCCCGAAATTCCCATAAAGAGAGGTTGGAACTAATGTGTTCTGACCCGAAGTAAAACCCGGATAATGCTAAGAAAATGCTTTTTGTTTTCTGCGTTATCCGGGTTTTGCCGCACGGGGCAACATTTGTTCTATCGTTTATTGGATTGCAAGTTTATATTTTAATCTTTATACAAAAGGATGATGGTCATGGAGTGGCTAAAGGATAGTGCATTGAACGCGCCAGATAAGACAGCGATTATTTATAACGACGATACAATTACGTATGCTACTTTATATAGACATGCACTGAAAGTTGCACATGCGCTACATCGTTATAATCGTATTGCATTAATGGCGGAGAATACTTTGGATAATATCTACATGATTCATGGCGCGATGCTTGCCGGGACTGAAATTGTGATGATCAACAAACATCTGACTACAGCTGAAGTCGTGCGTCAGATGGATTCAGTGCATGTTGATACGTTGTTTACGACTAAAGAAATGACGATAGACGCTGTTAATACGAATGCTTTTGTAAACGATGCGCTACGTGCATCTACGACTTACACATCAGTTGAGAATAATAAAGATGACATATTATCAATCATGTTCACATCCGGTACGACAGGGGTGCAAAAAGCAGTACCTCAAACTTACGGTAACCACGAGGCAAGTGCCGCACTTTGTAAAGAGACGTTTACGTATACGAGTCAGTCCGTATGGCTCGATACACTGCCATTGTTTCATATTAGTGGACTCAGCATATTGCTGCGCGCGGTAATGGATCATTGTACGGTCGTGCTGCACGATGGGTTTAACGCATCACGCATTATAAATGATCTGAATACATATAAGGTAACACATCTATCACTCGTCCCTCAGACGCTCGAACGATTATTACGTCACGGACTTGAGCCATACAATCTACAAGGAATTCTTATAGGGGGCGCGAAACTGGACGAACGTATATTAACACAATCGCTTAAGCGTAACATTCCAATCTATACGTCGTTTGGAATGACAGAAACGTGCTCTCAAATGATCACAGCAACACCTGATGACATCGCACAAGCCCGTAATAGTGTCGGTCGTATTAATGATAACTTTAAACTGTTTGACTGTGTAGATGGCATCGGCGAAATTGGCGTGCGTGGTGAGCATGTGATGCACGGTTATTTATATCCTGAACAAGCAAACGTTCACGCCTTTCGTGACGGATTCTTTATGACAGGTGATATTGGTTATATACAGGACGACTACTTATATATATTAGACCGCAGAAAAGATTTGATTATATCAGGTGGGGAGAATATATATCCGAGTGAGATAGAGCAAGTCATATTAAACAATACAGAAGTTCATGCAATAGCTGTTATACCAAAAAGTGATGCACAGTGGGGACAAGTACCGGTATGTGTATATGAAGCGGATGAAGATCTGGAAGAGGCGATTACCAATGTTCTATATGACCGTCTTGCGAAATATAAACACCCGAAACAATTTGTCAGAACAGATTCACTCATACGCACATCAAACGGTAAAGTATCACGTCATAAAGTGAAGGAATGGTTTGATGAAATGTACTGAACTTAATCTATATACATATGACGCACCGTTTAAAGTACCGATTAAGACAAATCTCGTACAAATGCGTAAACGAAAAGTACTTGTAGTAGGTGTTGTGATTGACGATGTGGAATACTTTGCTGAAGTGAACAGCTTTGAGACACCATGGTATCATTACGAGACGATTGCAACGTCGATTGAAAACTGTAAAGTAATCTTTAATAACTTAAAGCATATTAATATACCATCAATCGAAGCATTGCAGCCTTATTTAAAAGCGGATGCCCCGAACGCAAGCAGTGCATTTGATGTCATAGCCTATCAATATTTCAATACATTAAAGAATGTTACCGTACCAATCGGTGAGACATTGCATCAAGGTATTCATTCATTCAGTCATGACGCAAAGCGTATTAAATTAAAGATGCATCATCACATTGCCGAACAGGTGCAAACAATACGTGAGTCGAGCAATATACCGCTCGTAATCGATGCGAACGGACTGTTACGGGAAGATCACTTCGAATTACTTAATACATTATCACAATACGACATATCATATATCGAACAGCCGTTTAAGCACATTAAACTGTACGATGCATTACTGAAACGTCACCCGCATATTCCGCTGGCCATCGACGAAAGTGCGACGGATGATGCTGCGATTCAATCATTTAGAGATATCGGTGTGACGACAGCAGTCGTGAAATATAGTCGTATCGGTGGTATTACGAGAGTCCAGTCATTACCAAAGCAAATGACTTACGTATCAGGCGGTATGTATGAATTTGGTCTCAGCAAATATATGACCGCAATGCTCGGAGAACAGTTTGGCACAGTGCCTGACGTTACTAAGCGAGGTACTTATTTTGAGTATGATTTTACAACCTATCATGAAACAGTATCAGACGGCTGTTTAACAATGACACCGCCCATAGTACAGAAAGAACAATTGACACAACTATAAAAACGCTCACTACAATGATTAGTGAGCGTTTTACTCTAACATTCTTTCTTCGGCGGTACTGGATCAAATCCTCCTGGGTGGAAGGGATGGCATTTCAATATACGTTTTACGGTTAAGTAGCCGCCTTTCATTGCCCCATGTGTTTCTATCGCTTCTAATCCGTATTGAGAACATGTCGGATGGAAGCGACATGCTGGGGGTGTCATCGGCGATATAAATTTACGATAAAATTTAATCAGAGATAATAATAGTTGTTTCATAACATTCCTCTATTCTTCACTATACATTTGTACATTCGTTTCGTTAAGCTTCGAATAATCTGTCGTCTGCTCCATTAAGATCTGAACTGGCTTGTTACCATGCTTGCCACTTACTTTCAATTTGAAGCTCATCGTCTCTGGTTCATACTGCGCATTATACGTTATGTCATAGCTGCCGTTTTCAACCCTCAAGTCTGTAATATCATTAAATACTTCAATCTGATTCATACTTGATTGATGAAATCCATATTGATAAAGGGCTAACAGTGCTCTAGACTTTCCTTGATAGGTTAATCCGTTCTCCTGCTGCTTTACATTATCAATCGTTGGTTTTACGACATCCTGGAGTAGGTGCGTAATATTCACGATTTGTGACTGCACACCTGAGAAGTAATCATTATCTGCCTTACGTGCTCGATAATTCAAATACTTCGCTTTCGGATATGTTGTAACGTCCCCGTTATCTAAGTTAAAGATAACAGATTTAACATCATATTTCGCATGGTTTGATTTGGCATCGATCTTCAGCGCACTTTCATTGATGGAATCGTATTCAGAGTCTGTCGTCTGTGTAAACTTTGTTGTGAACTTATCATACATCGCAATCGTTTCATTCTCAGAATGAAGTGTTAGGCTTTCTGTTTTCTTGATACGCTGCTGAATCTTTGATAACAGTTCATCGTTCGTCAGCTTCTTTTCTTGTTCTTTCGTTGAACAACTTGCGAGAATTAATGCTAAAATAAATATAACTATAGAAAATTTCTTCATCAAATAACCTCTTAATAATAATAGATTGGAGACTGCTATGGAATTTCATGACCATGCTGGAAATAAAGTCATACTGACTTTAGATGATCAGCCAGATAGCAATAATAAACATGTACTTATCATAACAAATTATAACGGGAAATACTTACTCACGCATAATAAATTTCGTGGTGTAGAGTTTCCAGGTGGCAAAGTTGAACAGAAGGAGACGTCACTTGAAGCGGCAAAACGAGAACTGTATGAAGAAACAGGCGGGGTAATCGACACGATACGTTACATCGGGACATATACCGTTTATGCAGAGCCATCCTTTAAAAAAGATGTTTACTATGCACGCATCAGTACAATAGAAGAACAAGACGATTATATGGAAACGAACGGGCCTGTAATCGTGACTAAACTTGATGAAGTGGCAGAAAGCGACAGAAGCTTTATATTGAAAGATGATTGCATTAATTATATCGTAGGAATATTACAGAAAGATGGGGAATATAATGTTCAACAGAACGAGGATTAACGCACAGCTCGGTGGCATTCCATTTGAGATGTTTGACTATCAATCAGATGACTATGTCGTTAAAGCAATGATCTATGAACCGAAACATGTGAAACGCATCATTCTCTACTTAAGAGGCGGTAAAGGTGCTGTCGGAACCGTCAGACCAGCGAGACTGATGCAGTTTGCGTATAAGGATACACTTGTTGCAGCACCTTATTATCGCGGTACACATCAGAATGGACAAGATGAGTTCGCAGGTGCAGATAGAGAAGATGTCTATGCACTCGTAAAGCTGTTAAGAGCACAGCATGACGTACCGATACACTTCGTCGGATTCTCAAGGGGCGGAATACAAGGGTTAGTAACATATCAGGAAGCAGGCGTGACATCCTTTATCACATGGGGTGGGGTGTCAAGTATCTACTATATGTATGATGAACGACAAGATCTTCGCAGTATGCTGAAACGTATCGTAGGACCCATCAGTAACAAAGCAGCGTATGACCGACGAGAAGGGATTAATCTCGTAACGAAAGACAGCCCGCCAATCATGATCGTTCATGGGACAGAAGACAAACTTGTCAGCATAGAGCATGCTTATATGCTGATTGATAAATTAAAACAGCTCGGAATTAAGCATGAAGTATTATTTATTGAAGGGGAGCAGCATGTGATGCGACCAGATAATGAGCGCTATGTATTGCAGGAAATTGAAAAGTGGATGGAAGAAGTGGAGAAGGAAATAAACTTATAAATTAATAGATTAAAAAACGCCACTTTAAAAAAGTGACGTTTTTTTATGCTAACCTCTAAAATTAAATCCGCCTTTTTCTTCGATTTCAGCTGACTTCTCACCAAACTTCTTAAAGTTCTCCTGGAAGCGTAATGCTAAATCTTTTGCTTTCTCATCATATGCATCTTGGGATACCCATGCATGACGAGGATACAGAATCTCAGCCGGTACACCTGGTACATGCTTCGGAATATTAAGTCCGAAGATTTCATCCTGATGATATTCAACTGTCTTTAGTTCGCCGCTAATCGCACGTCGAATCATAGAACGTGTATGTGTTAAGTTCATACGGCTACCAACACCATACTCTCCGCCAGTCCATCCTGTATTCACAAGATAAACTGCTGCACCATGTTTATCGATTAGATCCCCTAACATGTTCGCATACACTGTTGCATGTAATGGTAAGAACGGTGAACCGAAACATGTAGAGAATACTGGTTGCGGGCTTGTTACACCGCGTTCTGTTCCTGCTAATTTAGATGTAAATCCACTTAAGAAGTGATACATCGCTTGTTCTTTCGTTAATTTAGAGATTGGAGGTAACACGCCGAACGCATCAGCAGTTAAGAAGATAATCGTCTTCGCATGTCCTGCAATTGATGGTAGAACGATATTATCGATTGGATAAGCTGCACGAGTGTTCTCAGTTAAAGATTTATCCGTATAGTCCGGGACACCTTCTTCATCGACCTTAACATTCTCGAGGATGGCACCGTAACGAATTGCATCGTAGATCTGAGGTTCCTTCTCGCGTGATAAGTCAATAGTCTTCGCATAGCAGCCGCCTTCGATATTGAATACACCGTTGTCGTTCCAACCATGCTCATCATCACCGATTAATTTACGTTGTGGATCTGCAGATAATGTCGTTTTACCTGTTCCAGATAACCCGAAGAATAACGCAACGTCCTTATTCTCTCCAACGTTTGCTGAACAGTGCATACTCATAATACCCTGTGTCGGTAATAAGTAGTTCATCACACCGAAGATACCCTTTTTCATTTCGCCAGCATATTCTGTGCCACCAATTAATATGATCTTATGACGGAAACTTGTGATGATGAATGTTTCAGATTTCGTGCCATCAACTGATGGATCAGCCTTAAAGTGTGGTGCAGAGATAATTGTGAAGTCAGGAGTAATGTTTAATCCTTCTTCTGTTGTTTCAGGACGGATAAACATTGTACGTGCAAACAAGTTATGCCAAGCAAGTTCGTTCACCACGCGCAGTTGTAGTTGTGATGATTTATCAGCACCTGCATAGCCTTGAAATTCGTAGACTTTTTCTTTCTTGTTTAAGTAGTCTGTCACTTTATCCAGTAGGTTTAAGAATACTTCTTCTTCGATAGGCTGGTTGATTGTGCCCCAGTCGATTTTATCTTCAGTTTCAGCTTCACGCACGATGAACTTATCTTTCGGTGAGCGTCCAGTATATTTACCCGTTTCGCTACGTACCGCACCGGATTCTGTTAACACACCTTCACCGTTGAATAGAATTTCCGTAATCAATTGTGTTCTTGATAATTGACGTTTTAAATTCCCAGTGTTTAATTTGTTCAGTTGCTCAATTACTTGAGTATTTTCCCCCATGGTCAGCCTCCAAAAAGTTATTGTTCTGCTTTTGTAAGCAGTTTCATGGAATAGTATAACATATCGATTTGATGGTTTCATATAATAAATGTATTTAATCTATATAATAAATAATTCAGAAAATTATATCTATAAGTCGTATTGTTGACAGTGAACAGGAAGTTTAGTATTATCTAACTTGCGGATTCTCTTATCCAGAGTGGTGGAGGGACATGGACCCTTTGAAGCCCAGCAACCCTTAACATACTGTTAAGTAAGGTGCCAAACCGTTTGCAGATTAATTTCTGAACGATAAGAGTAGAATGGTCGTTTATTGTGCCTTCTCTCTTAATAGGAGAGAAGGCTATTTTTTAGTCCCGTAATTAAATTCAAGGAGTGTAATATATATGACAGATCGTAAATTATTTACATCGGAATCAGTAACAGAAGGACATCCGGATAAGATTGCTGACCAGATTAGTGATGCTATCTTAGATGAAATCCTAAAAGGGGATCCTAAAGCACGTGTTGCTTGTGAAACATCTGTAACAACAGGTATGGCGTTAATCGCAGGTGAAATTACAACATCGACATATGTTGATATTCCTAAAGTCGTGCGTGAAACAGTTAAAGAAATTGGTTATACGCGTGCAAAGTTTGGTTATGACTTCCAGACGATGGCAGTGCTGACTGCAATCGATGAGCAGTCACCAGATATCGCCCAAGGTGTAGACAAAGCGTTAGAAGACCGAGATACATTAACAGATTCAGATATCGAGTCAATCGGTGCAGGTGACCAAGGTTTAATGTTCGGATTTGCTTGTAACGAAACAGAGAGCTTAATGCCATTACCTATTTCATTATCACATGAACTTGCACGTCGTTTAACAGAAGTGCGCAAAGATGGTACGTTAGATTATCTACGTCCAGATGGTAAGACACAAGTTACTGTTGAGTATGATGAAGCGGGGAAACCGAAACGCATCGATACGATTGTTATCTCATCTCAACACCATGAGAAGATTGAACTTGAACAAATTCAGACAGATATTAAAGAACATGTAATCAAGCCGGTTGTTCCAGCGGATTTAATT
Organism: Macrococcoides caseolyticum; assembly: GCF_002902665.1. Classification (GTDB taxonomy): domain Bacteria; phylum Bacillota; class Bacilli; order Staphylococcales; family Staphylococcaceae; genus Macrococcoides; species Macrococcoides caseolyticum. Next base: position 15,619 of record NZ_PPRM01000104.1, on the reverse strand, counting down.
GACGATGAAACAAAATACTTCATCAATCCAACGGGTCGTTTCGTAATCGGTGGTCCTCAAGGGGATGCGGGTCTTACAGGTCGTAAGATTATTGTAGATACATACGGTGGATATGCACGTCACGGCGGCGGTGCATTCAGTGGTAAGGATGCTACTAAAGTAGACCGTAGTGGTGCATATGCAGCACGTTACGTTGCGAAGAATATCGTAGCAGCAGGTCTTGCGGATAAATGTGAAGTACAGTTAGCTTACGCTATCGGTGTAGCACAGCCTGTATCTATCTCTGTTGAAACTTATGGTACTTCAGATTACACGGAGCAGCAGCTTGTTGAAGCGGTACGTAAAACATTTGATTTACGTCCAGCAGGAATTATCCAGATGTTAGACTTACGTCGTCCAATCTACAAACAGACAGCAGCGTATGGTCACTTCGGTCGTACTGATGTTGACTTACCGTGGGAAGCGACAGATCGCGTCGATACATTAAAAGCCAGCTTATCATAATAAATAAAGCTGTAAACCAATGTGGTTTACAGCTTTTGTTATTATTCAGCTGACTCCTCGGTTGTTTCCTCTTCAGTAGATTCTTCAGTGCTTTCCTCTTTTGACGCATCTTCAGTTTTAGTATCATCTGTCTTCTCTTCATTACCACAAGCTCCTAGTAGTAAAGTTGACGCGAATGATCCTGCCAGTAACATTTGCTTGTACTTTGCCATTATCAAAACCTCCAATGTATTTTGTCCGAATATAGGTATGGACAATGCAAATATTCCATTTAGATATTAAGGTATTGTTAATCTATTATAAAATAGTGTGAAATTTCTATTAAGATGTGAATTGCAGTTTTATTTTTTAATTAATTTATCTAAAACAATGAAGTTGGACATGTTTTTCTTTATAATGAAACTATTAAACATTAGAAAGGTGAGAGCTATGTCTTTATCAAATTTACAACCCATGCATTATATAGCATTAGGATTAGCAGCAGCACTGCTGTTATTCATCGTACTCTTTATATATGCACTATCGAGCAAGAGGAAAGCAATACGTGCAAAGGAAGAAGCATTGAACAAAGAACGTTCAGAAATGAAAAGTAACTACGAGGAATCTAGTGAAAAATCAAGATTAACGTTTAAGAAGGAACTTGCTGAACAGAAAGATACATACGAAGCACAGTTATCGACACAAAATGCGCAGATTGATTCACTGAAATTATTTTCTAGAGACAAGGGAGAATATTTAACGGATTTAACATTGATTAATCTCAAAGATAATCTTGTCGCACAAGAACGCATCCGTCCAGAAGATATGCACGTATTAGCGAATATCTATATTCCGGGGAAACGTGTGAAAAGCACAGATAGGTTAGATCATGTTATTTTAACACGTACAGGAATTTACGTGATTGATTCTAACTACTGGACAGGACATCTGTATCACGGTATTAGTGAGATGCAGTTTGATGGAGAACCGATATTCGAAACAGTCTTCAACATATTAGAACTGGATCCGAAATCTGAACAGACAATCTGTCTCGATAAAGCAGAAGACGGTTCCGCACAGTTCAAGTCATATAAACATTCGATAGAAGAGCTGAAGCTAAAGGCAGAACGATTAGAGAAAGTATTCGAACTACCATATCCGGTTACACCGATTGCTTACTACAATGCAGAAGGAGTAGGAAGAGAACATATAACGAACTACTCTCGAGATAATAGTGTGAAGGTAATTGTCGGTGAGAAAGAATTAGAACATTTCTTCGAGAAGTTTGTCTTCCATGGCAGATTCCAGTATAAAGTTGAAGAATTAGAAGAAGTACGTGCGGCAATTGAACATTTGAATCCGTAGGGTGCATTCAGATGCGCAAGTACCACGTCCTACTTGCGTAAAGAAATTTATAAAAAATGAAAAGAAAGTACCAGATTATCGATTAATCTGGTACTTTCTTTACGCTTCCATCTTATTTACTATTGTATTCCTAATAAATTATAAGGTTATAATATGTATTAGCGAATAGCCGATGGTAAACAACAGTGGTCCGAATATATAGCTTGAAAGGGCATAGGTAAGACACTTTCGTCTCTGCGATTGCCATAGTGTAACGAGTTCGAGGTTCAACGTTGAAAAAGTTGTGAAGCTGCCAAGAATGCCGATACATATCATCAAGCTCCAGCCATCGCTTAATGCTGCACATAGTCCGAGCAGCAATGACCCAAACATATTAGCAGCAAGCGTCCCTATCGGATATGCATCGTTATATTTGCTGAGTAATAATCTTAAATAAGCCCCGATTGGAGCACCAAGCATTACAAGGATCATCGCGCACCCGCCTTTACACCGAGAAGGCAGAGCAGAAATCCACCAATGATGGTAAGCACTAGATAAAGCATAAGCATCCTATACGCGCCTGTTGACAATAATACATACGTCTCTTTACTCATCGTGGAAAATGTTGTGAAGCTGCCAAGAAACCCAGTCGTAATTGCTTTATAATGATGGGGCTCTAAGCGTGTTTTTAACGCAGTGGAACTATAACCCATTAAGAAAGCACCGATAACATTGACGATCAGTGTAGCCCATATATTTTCGAATATTAAGCTGAGCCCATATCTGCTCGCGGCACCGAGCATGCTCATCACGATAAATAGCATATTTCAACCTCCTATAATAAAAGGACAGGACCTCAGTCCTATCCTAGAATGCCGAATAATATCAAAATACTTAATAATTGTAATAAAATAACGGTCAGTATGACAAATGGCCATACTTTTGCAACTTTACGAATGCCTGAAGAGAGTTCACTTTTTAACCCTTTATCAATCATTATGATACTGATGATCAGCATAATGCAGTTGGAGATACCTGTGAATAAGACGATAGACTTTAAAGAACCAAATAGCATGGACATCAAAGGATTGTAGCCATTACATATAATGCTTAAAAGGACGAAGAATATGGACAGATAGACGTATTTATTTCCTTTCATAATAAACCTCCATATTTTAATTATTATATTTTATCATATTTATATTGTTCCGTATTGTTTTTTTATAAGTTGTCAATGTAGCGTACACGAAAGAAATTGTTATAATAAAGATATCAATTAAGAGGAGGTCAATTATGACTAAGTTAAATGTTCAAGTGTTCGCAGATGGCGCCGACATCAATCAGATGAAAGAGGCGTATCAGAACAAGACAGTGGATGGGTTTACGACAAACCCGTCATTAATGGCTAAAGCAGGTGTAGAAGATTATAATTCATTTGCAAAGGCTGCAGTAGAAGCGATTCCTGATGCATCGATTTCATTTGAAGTTTTCGGTGATGATATGGAGATGATGGAGAAAGAAGCAGCCATCATCCAGTCATTTGGTGAGAATGTATTTGTTAAGATTCCCGTAGTGAACACAAAGGGAGAGTCAATGATTCCGCTCATCAAACGCTTATCTGAACAAGATATTAAATTGAATGTTACTGCTGTATATACGATTGAACAAGTAGAAGCCATTGTAGAAGCGATTAAACCTGGTGTTGAGTCTTACGTATCAGTATTTGCTGGACGTATTGCCGATACAGGTGTAGATCCGATGCCTTTAATGAAACAATCTGTTGAAGTTTGTCACAGTAAAGAAGGCGTGAAACTACTATGGGCGAGCTGTCGTGAGTTATACAATGTTATTCAGGCAGATGAAATCGGCTGTGATATTATTACATGTCCAGCAGATGTCGTAAACAAGATCCCGAACATCGGGCGTGACATTAATGAACTGTCAGTAGATACTGTAAAAGGCTTCGAAAAAGACATTAAAGCAAGCGGATTGAGTATTTTATAATTAATCTGTGACGAGTAGGTGCACCACAATGCGGCCACTCATACAAAATAACACTAGTCTGAGACCAGAATGTCTCAGACTTTTTTTACAAGTGAGGTGATTTTATGAAATATTTAGTGCAGCTGCATCCTGATGCAAGTGCCACTTTTTTTGAAGATGCTCATATAGACGTCATTCGTCATTACGAAATGATGCAGCAATACTTAGTAGAAATGAATGATGAGGAATTTAACCTGCTTGTCCAGCATCCTTATGTTCTACATATTGAATGTGATCATAATGACAACACAATTTTATAAAATAAAAAAATAGTTATTGCTTTCTTTCGAAAATCGATATAATATAATAAACATACAAAATTTTCAGACTATTATATGATTTGGAGGAATTTCATTGACGAAGAAGTTTAAATTAAGTGCGGCATTATTATCAATCGGACTTGTTACAACATTAGTGTCACCTGTTCAAGGTGCAGAATTTGACACCAAGAAACCTCGAACACCAAAGTTAAATAGTACAAGCATTGCTCAGAATGAAGCGATTGATAGTCAGCTGAAAGTATTGAGCCAACAAGGGGCAATTGATAAGGACTTAAAGGGGGTTTCCGGACAAGTCAACGTTATCGTACATTATGACGAACCTTCTGTGGGACTAGAACGTGGGTTAAAACAGACGAAGAGCAAGAAATGGTCAAAGCTCTCAGATGAAAAGGTTAAAGAAAAGATTGCAAAACAGCAGCAGAAGGCAAACAGCAAGATGCAGAATAAAGGCATCAAATATAAGAAGAATCGTTCATATCAAACGGTAATTAATGCTGAGGCAATGACGGTTGATGCTAAAGATGTTGAAAAGATTGCTCAAATTGAAGATGTCGCACTCGTCGAAAAAGATGATGTCATCCAAATCGATCCTTCTGAAATGCAGGCTTCAAAACAACAAGATGTGGCTAAAGATACGATGGGTGATGAGCTGAACTTAAAGCTGGTTCCGAGTATCACACATTTGAAGGTAGATAAAGTATGGGAGCTAGGTAATAAAGGTAAAGGTGTTAAAGTCGGAGTAATTGATACAGGAATCGACTATAACCATCCAGATTTAAAGGATGTCTATAAGGGTGGCCGTAACTATGTTGGTGGTGGCGACTACAATACGAAGCGTAATGCAGATGACCCTTATGAAACGAAACCGGAAGAACGTCCAGGCCACCTGCCGGAAGTTAATGAAAGCGGCAGCGAATATTATACAACCCATGGAACACACGTTGCAGGGACGATTGCTGCACAAGGTAAGAATGAATTCGGAATGTATGGTATCGCACCGAATGTCGATTTATATGCATATCGTGTGCTTGGAGCGTACGGTCGTGGAAGTACGTCATGGATTGTTGGTGGCATTGAAGATGCGGTGAAGGATGATATGGATGTCATCAACTTATCGCTAGGTAATTCAAGTCCAGAAGAAAATCAAGCGAACTCGATGGCAGTGAACAATGCGATGCTCCTTGGTGTAACGGCGAACGTTGCAACAGGAAACTCCGGACCAGAGCGTTCAACAATTGGTGGACCAGCAACGAGCCCGTTAGGCATCGGCGTAGGTAATACAACACTACCTGAAGAACGTATAGATGTTGATTTAAAGCTAGGTGAAGAAACAAAGAATTACAAGTTGATGGCATATGAGTTTGGAAGTAATCCAGAAACAACGTTAAAGGATCAATATGAACTTGTAAATATACCAGGACTTGGAAAGAAAGAAGATTTTGCGCAAGTGAATGTGAAGGATAAAGTGGCACTTGTAGAACGCGGGGAAATTGCATTTGTAGAGAAGATTAAAAATGCAAAAGACGCAGGTGCAAAGGCGGTTATTGTTTACAATTCAGAGACAGGTTCAAATAGCCCAGGACCGGTAGATATCTTCGTAGGTGCTTCATTCGATTATATCCCGACGGTGGATATGGACCGTACGCAAGGTTTAGCACTGAAAGCGAAACTTGAAAAAGAGAAGGTGATGATTGATTTCACTAAATTCAACGTTACGACGACACCAGGAGATGACATGAATGACTCATCTTCTCGTGGACCGTCATTGCCAAACTTTGATATTAAGCCTGACGTGAGTGCACCTGGAACAAATATTTTGTCGACAATTCCTTCGTTTGCAGTAGGCGATAACTATAGTAAGGCATACGCACAATACACAGGAACATCGATGGCTACACCACATATCTCTGGGGTGAGTGCCCTATTGAAAGAATTACACCCAGAGTGGACACCATTTGATATTAAGAGTGCACTGAGCAATACAGCGAAACACCTTGATAAATCTAAATATGACGTCTTCAGTCAAGGTGCGGGTCTAGTTCAGCCACTTGAAGCTGCAACTGCAACATCACTTTTCAAAGTGGCGCATGAAACAGAAGTAAATGGCGTGAAACAAACACATACACGTGGAACGATTGCATTTGGTAACCAAGTTCCGACAAGTAAAGCACAAGTAATTACGAAGACTATTGATGTGCAGAAATTATCATCTGATGATAACTATGCAATTGAAGTTGAAACAACACGACCTTCAAAATCTGGTGCGACAGTCACTACAGATGTGAAATCAATCCAGTCAGGTAAGGTTGCTGTGAACTTAAATATACCATCAGGAACACCAGTTCAAGGTGACGAAATTCAAGGATATATTCACTTTAAAGGCAATCGTTCCTATGCTCTGCCATTTGCAGCGAACTTATCTGAAGTGAAGAAGAAAGGCTTTGAAAAATTTGCCCTGACAAACTACCATATGTCGCCAAACGGTGATGGTAATAATGACACTTCTTCAGTACAGATGAAAGTATATAATAAACAAAACTTAACGCTGTTAAAATATTATGATTTACTGAATGAGAAGAGTGGACCAGCGGGTGACGGTTACGTAGGAAGTATTGATCTATTCCCTGGTTTAGACGGAGAGAAGGAAGTTGTACTGGACGGTAAGCTGTACAATATTGAAGGCTCAAATCGCGTTGAAGGGAAGCTTGCAGACGGTGTATATGCAGTAGATGCCATTACAAGGAGTGATAATGGAAATGCCACAGCAGATGACTATCCATTATTTATTAAGACGAAACCAGCAGAGATAAAATCATTAGCTTTAAATAATGGAAAGCTATCATTTAAACTTGATGACCTGTACATCAATGCTAAAGAAAAACTTGCAAGTTATGATATCAACTACAATGTCTCTAAATTTCTAAAAGCTAGCTATAAACTAAGCAATAGCAAAACAGGTGAAGTCGTAATATCTGACAGTGGTGAGGGTACGATCGATATCAACGATAAAGGTGAATATCATCTCACATTAAACGTTGAGGATGCTGCAGGAAATAAAGCTAGCTTTAAGTATACGGTGAACACGAATACGAACGAAGTCTCAGAAGGACATAAAGAAATCAAAGATAACACTGGTACACCAGTTGATAAAGCTAAGACGTTAACAGACAGCGAAGTCAATCAATTTGTTAACGGAAAGCAGAAAGTATTAACAGTGGAAGGCGACAAAGCTGTAACATTTACTAAAGCACAACTTGCTAAACTTTCACAGATGAAGAAGAATAAAAGTATCGTATTAAATACATCGCTGCACGCTGTCACTTTGAAAGTTGCAAACATGAAAGAACTGAGCAAATATGGAGATGTAACGATACAGATTAAAAAAGTAGACAGCACATATCATAATGCAGTTCGAGTTCTGGTTAAAGCTGGAGATTCAGAAGTGAAATCATTAGTACAGCCTTATGCGTTATATATTAAAGGAAACAGAGGACTGAATGTATATAATGCAGACGCTAACCAACGCGTCGCAAGTAAGTACGATAAGAAGCTTGGGCAATATGGTATCCAGACTACACAATTTAATACATTTGGATTGAAGTAGTAGTAATATGAGCTCTCCCGAATTTATGTCGGGAGGGTTTTTTATTTTGTTTTAGAGGGAAGAGAATTGATGTATGAAATTAGCCTGGCCAAATTCGCTTTCTCTTTGCGCCTCTATATTCGCCTTAACGCGTTAATGGCTGCTTGTCCTCGGTGTTATTGCAGTGTTTGCTACTATCGGCGCTGGATTCTTCTCAATCCAGGCACTGATTGATCTATGGAATAGCTGAATATTTAGGATTATATAGCTAAAAAATGACTGTGCTTATAACAAGCACAGTCATTTTGCTATCTTAATTTAAATTGTTCGATTGCGTGACCAATCTCATCTCTGACACGCTGGAATTCTGACCATGCTTTACCAGCAGGGTCATCAAATCCCCAGTATTCTTTCTTTACATTGGGTGGCAGAATTGGACAATTATTATCCGCATCACTGCATAAAGTAACGACGAGGTCTGAGTTGTTCAGAATATCCTGATCGATCAAGTCTGATGTATGATGAGAGATATCAATTCCTACCTCTTTCATTGCTTCAATGGCTTTAGGATTCACACCATGTGTTTCAATTCCTGCTGAATAAACGTTCCATGTATCTCCTAGAATGTGCTTTCCCCATCCTTCAGCCATCTGACTGCGACAGGAGTTTCCTGTACAAATAAAATAAATGGTCTTCTTCATGAAAATCCCTCATTTCTTTAAAATAAAATTAATGTTAAATAAAGTCCAAATAATGTAACAAATAAAACTGGAATCGTGATGATAATCCCTGTTTTAAAATATGTTCCCCATGAAATCTTCACGCCTTTTTGTGAGAGTACATGTAACCATAGCAGTGTTGCAAGTGAGCCAATCGGTGTGATCTTAGGACCTAGATCCGAACCGATAACGTTCGCATAGATCATACCTTCCTTTAATAATCCAGTTGCATCGGACTGACCAATTGCAATGGCATCAATTAACACAGTTGGCATATTGTTCATCACAGATGATAAGAAGGCAGCGATAAAGCCCATAGCCATGATGCTGCTGAACAAGCCATATGTAGAAATCGTAGAAAGCACATCTGCTAGCACTGTCGTGATACCAACATTCTTAAGCCCGAAGACGACGAGATACATCCCGATAGAGAAAAATACGATGTTCCATGGTGCACCTTTAATAACTTGTCTCGTGTCAACAGCAGGGGACTTGCTTGCTAATACAATAAAGATAATTGTAATGACTCCTGCAATCAGTGAAACAGGGATATTGATAAACTCACTGCTTAAGTAACCGATGAAGAGAGTGAATAGCACAATCCATGACATCTTGAAGAGTTTCATATCTTTGATTGCACTTTCAGGTGTCCCAATATTATCCGTATTAAATGTACGGGGTATCGATTGCCTGAAATATAACCATAGAACAACGATGCTTGCAAGAAGCGAGAAGATATTCGGAATAATCATACGGCTGACATATTCAACAAATCCGATGTTAAAGTAATCCGCAGAGACGATATTCACGAGATTGCTGACGATTAAAGGCAGAGACGTCGTATCTGCGATAAAACCACTTGCAATAATAAACGGGAAGATCACCTTCTGATTGAACCCGAGACGTCTCACCATGGCGAGAACAATCGGTGTTAATATCAGTGCCGCACCATCATTGGCAAAAAACGCTGCAACAATAGCGCCAAGCAGCATAATATAGACGAACATCTTGAAACCATTACCGTGTGAAGCGCGGACCATATGGATGGCTGCCCATTCAAAGAAACCAATCTCATCTAATATAAGCGAGATGATGATCACTGCGATAAACGTAAGCGTGGCATTCCATACAATATCTGTAACCTCAAGTACATCAGAGAAACTGACGACACCTGTAAGAATTGCAACGATTGCACCGACAACTGCTGTAATACCGATGTCTAGACCTTTCGGCTGCCAGATAATAAAGACTAACGTAATAAGAAATATGGCAATTGCGACTGCTGTCATCACTGGCACGCACCTCTTTTCATCGTGTTACAAATACATGCTTCCTGCGATGCGTTCAGTGAAGATAAGTGATCGTTAATCTCTTTCAGCTTATCGTGATTCAGCTGATACATGCGTTTGTTACCATCTTTAAATGTCGTTACGAAACCTTGATCTACGAGTGTTTTCATATGATGGCTGAGTGTGGGTTGTGAAAACTGGAAGTGTTCCAGTAGATCGCAAGCGCAACGTTCACCACAAGAAAGTATATCCAATATTTCAAGACGACTCGCGTCAGACAATACTTTCAGTGTTGATGCTAATGCTTTATAAGTCATAATAAACCTCCTTGATTTGATACATACATAGATTAACATCTATATAGATAAGTGTCTATATAAATCTGAAAAATTGTTCGTATGACTAAGGGTTAGCTGTGAATGACGGTAATTTCGAAGTATAAAACAATTTCAACCAATATTCCATTAATTCCTAGTATTGTTCTAGGTTTTACAAATGTCTATAGACAAATCATGAATTTACACGAGATGATTTTAATTTTTAAAATTTTGACTTACTTTCATCATGATTTATTCACATTTATATACAAATAAGGCATCTTACTTCCTATAAAATTATCATTGTAATTATTTATTAGGGGGAATACAGATGAAAAAGGCAACAGTGCTACTTGCAACATCATTACTACTTGCTGCGTGTGGTAACGCAGAAACGAAACAATCGGAACAGACGAAAGACAAGACGGCGACTAAGACTGAGCAGGTTAAAGCGGACCAGCAGACGACAAAAGTGGACGGCTATACTTTAAAAGAGCCGAAAGAAGATACAAAATGCGCTGCTTGTGATATGAAAGTGTATCAAAAGTCTGATGCTATGGGTAAATATTCAGCACAAGCGATAGGAGAAGATGGTAAGAACTATTTCTTCGATGACCTGTTCTGTCTCTTGAACTATGAGCGTAAGTCGGGCAAGAAGATGAAAGCGAAGTTTGTGCGTGACCACAAGACATCAGAATGGATCAATGTCAGCGATGCGAAGTTTGTTAAAGGTGAGATTAAGACACCGATGAATGTGGGTATCGCAAGCTTTAAAGAAGAGAAGGATGCACAGGCATTCGCACATGAGCATCATACTGAAGTAGAGCAGCTTGCTGCTGTTGATCAGAAAGCGATGATGCGCTTTATGGAGAAGCATAAAAAGATGAAAGATATGAATGAAAATCACGAAAGTCACGACAGTCACAGTGAATAGAACAACGAAGGGACAGATAATCTTTATTTGTCTCTTTCTTGCGATTATTATGTGTCATATCGATGCACATGCGAACGTGCATAGCGAGAAGATTGTGACAGAACCAATTCATATTACTAAGGATCATACGACGATTGAAAATATAACGATACGTTATTCTGGTTATGCACCACCGATCACCATTTCGAATAGCCGCGACGTTACACTAAAAAATATTAAGATAATCGGTAATGGAAAAGCAAATGGGATTCATATTGAGAATTCATCACAAATAAAACTAGATAATATCGATATCTCTCATACAAAGGACGGCGTCTACCTTGAACATGTTGAACGCGTTAATATGCGCAATTTGTCTTCTAGAAATAATCGATATGGCATCCATTTCATGTATGTAGAAAATGGTGAACTAGAGCGCAGTGTCGTACGCAATAACGTTACAGGTATTATGCTGATGGTATCTGACAGCATTAAGATTACACATAATAAGATTGCGGATCAGCAAGTATTGAACGCAACTGGGATGACGCTCTATAAGAGTACGGATATACACGTAAAGAACAATCAGTTCATTCAGAACAGTACAGCACTGAGCATACAAGAGATGACAAAGAGTCAGATTACTAAAAATGATTTCGAACGTAATCTCAATAGTATCGAAATTTATCAGTCGGATATCCCGATACAGGACAATCGTTTCAGCAATAATATCTCGATTGCGAATATCGATGAACAGCAGCATCAGTTCCGAGATAATATGTATGACGACCCATCCATAATGGATCTAGATGGCGATGGAACAGGAGATACACCGAAGCGGTTCAGCAACTTGTTAGGTGAGGCAATGGTGAAGGATACAACATTAAATTTCTTTCAGAATGGCCCGCTTCACATTCTGCTGCAATGGATAGAAGATAAGAGTATTACGTTAGAATCTGGTTATCAGGACACGCGTCCACAAATGCTATCTCGCAATATACAACTTCACATTTGGCTCCCCATTCTATTATGCAGCGGAGCAATCATTCTATTAACATTAAGGAGGATACGATGAGATATATCATTACATTATTGATTACAGCAATTCTGCTCGCAGGTTGTGGCAAACCTGACTTAAGTCCACGTGACATCAATCAGAAGACAGATAAATGTGTCGTATGCAATATGATGATCGATCATCCGGAGCAGGCAACGCAGATGGTCTACAACAACGAAGATCATCTGATCTTTGATGATATCGGCTGTATGATGGAACATTATAATAAAGAGAATAAAGACGATATCGGTATGATGTATGTGAAAGACTATAAGAAGGATAAATGGATAGACGCAACGAAAGCATTCTACATTTACAACAAAGACATCTGGACTCCGATGAACTATGGTGTAGCAGCATTTGAAACTGAAGCAGATAGAGATGCCTTTATGAAAAAGTATAAAAATAGCAAACAGCTGCAATTCAATGATCTGAAATCATTTAAGTGGGGCATTCACACATGATCTGGATGGAACTGAAGCAAAGTCTGCGTAATCCAGTGTTCTATATCACAGCAATCATCTATATTATTACATTTATACTCGCAAGCTTATTTCAAACAGGGACAGAGCACTCCAATCTATTTCAGATGAACTATGCGCTCAGTATTGAACTGCTGATCGTCCCATTATTCATTCTAGCTATCGGCAGTATGACCGTAGCGCATCACAATGAAACAGGATGGCTGAAGTTACTGAAGACTTATCCGATGCGTTATAGAAGCTATATATTCGGCCACTATATTACTATCGTGCTGCTCTATACAATGATGCTCGCCATCAGTATCGTGATGGGTATCATTATCGGTGTACATATGGAACTCGTCTTCATATTACTATCATTCATCATGATTCTCATATTCTCAAGTATTGCAGTATGGATTGGCATCATCTCAAGAAATCGACTCAGCGCAATTGGTATTGCACTCTGTTTCTGGACCCTGTGGCTACTTATCATCCCATTTACAATCATTGCATTGAATGATCAATTGAACCGACAGATGCTCTTTCAAGCATTAGTAGCAAATATTCATCTCAATCCAGTCGACCTTATCCGCATGCTGTACTATTACTGGACAGATCAGCTCGCACTACTTGGACCAGGATTCTACAATTACAGTAACTGGCTGAAAGGCATTGGTCACTACATCCTATATATCAACATTATGTTATTTATCGGTGTACCGCTCGTATTGAGCTATATTACGATGTTAAGGGTGAGGAGAAGTAAATGATAGACGTACAGCAATTACAATTCAAATATAATAAACAGAAGACATTCGGGCCCGTCACAATGCATCTTGACGCAGGTAAAGTGCACGTGATGATAGGAGAGAATGGTGCCGGAAAGAGTACACTCATCAAACTCATGCTCGGTGAACTGAAAGCGAAGGCAGGCTCATTGCAAGTACCAGAACAAATCAACTATATGCCTGATGACCTGCAGTTTCCACCATACTTGAAAATCAGCGAAATCATTAAGATGCTTCAAAGAATTAAAGGCAGCACATCAAATGATGCATTAGCACAAGTTGGACTAGATGATAATCGAGAACAATTTGTTAAATCCTTATCTAAAGGTATGCGTCAACGCCTCAATCTCGCACAAAGCTTAATTGGAGACGCAGCATTTATCATTATGGATGAACCGACAAATGGTTTAGATCCATTATGGATATTCAAGCTGCAGGATATAGTTCGTGAGCAAAAAGCACAAGGGAAGACGCTCTTCATAACGACACATCAGCTCGATTTCGCACAGGCTATCGCAGATGAACTGTATGTTCTGAGAGATGGGCTAATCGTCCATCAATCTGAGAATCACTTTGAGGATGTGGAATCGCTGATTAAGCTCTATCGTGGCATATGATAGGGGAGTGGAATTGGTACTACGCCAATTTCAAGATAGATATTACAAAAACACTCTTATATAATTAACTGTATAATAAGCAAAATATTAGGAGTTGAATATATGGATTGGATAATGCTCATTGCATTTCTATTATTAATGTTGTGGATTTATATAACAGTTGTGTATCTCATAAAAAAATATATTAAAAATCTACCAAATAAAAATATGATACTACAGCAAAATATAAAAATTAAAGAATTAGAAGAAAGAATTGCATATCTTGAAGCAAAGCTAAACCCACCACAATAAGTGATGGGTTTTTCTTATTTTAATACAGCAATTCACTTTCTTTAATATCGGTGATAAACATGTACCCTGGCGCATGAGTAATCATCAGTTCAGGCTTAACATTCAGACACACTGACTGAGGTGTTACGCCGCATCCCCAGAATACAGGAACCTCACCTTCGCGTATCGCTACAGCTTCCCCGAAGTCAGGGTTATTAATATCTTTAATACCAATTGTAGCAGGATTGCCGATATGAAGCGGGGCACCGTGCGCTCCTTTGAAATGTGTTGTAATCTCAGTCGCGCGAATCGCCTGAGCCATTGTCATTGGACGCATACTCACTGTTGTAGGTCCATGGAAGACACCACTTTGTTCAGTAGGAATATTCGTGATATACATCGGCACATTATGACCTTCTTCTATATGTCTCACAGGAATATCAGCATCAAGCAACGCATGCTCAAATGTAAAGCTACAGCCAATGATGAAAGCTACCATATCCTCACGATATAAATCCTTAATATCATGACGATTTTCAACATGCACGCCATCACGGTAGACATAGTATTCACCCACATCCGTACGAATATCCGCATCAGGACTGTACTTCGGAAAAGAAAATTCCCCAACCTCAGTAATATCAAGTAAAGGACAAGACTTTGGATTACGGTAACAGAATTTCAGGAAATCGTAGGCATAACGCTCAGGTAAAATCACAACATTCGCCTGGATGTACCCCTTAGCCATGCCAGACGTATGTTGGATGAGTTTGTTGTCGCGAATCATAGCGCGAATTTCAGATGGTAGAGCAGATTGTAAATTCATTGTGGCACCCCTTTGTTAATAGTTTATAATAATAGTATATAGATAATAGAATATTTGCAAAATTTATGAATTGATTAGAGGTGTTTTAAAGAATGGCGGGCTATATATTTAGTGTAGGTAAAGAAATTAATATATTAGATGCTATGAAGAAAGGTGTATTTAGTACAAACTTTAAACATATTAGAAGTTATTGGACTGCTCAACAAGAAGGAACGATAGCCGATTATATAACAATGAAAGAAAATGATAATATTTACTTTTTTCAAAATCGCAAAATATACGGAATAGGTAAGTTGAAGAAAATAAAATTAGATGTTAAGTTATTAAACTTTCCAGATGCGGACCTGCCTGAAATATATAATTATCAAGAATTAGGTAATGAAGTCATCTACAATAGCGATATGGAATTTGAAAACTATAGAGTTTTAATTTCTTTTGAAGGATCCCCTTATATTTTTTCGAAAGGTGTGGATATGGATGAAATATTAAGTTCAAATCCATCAAGTTTTAAAATTTTAAGAGCATTTTGGAAATTATCTTTTATTAAAATAGATGATAATGAGAACAGTGCTTTATTTGATATAATATTAAAAAAGAATGAAATGAATTATTTAGACAATAAGAA
>NZ_PPRM01000103.1 GCF_002902665.1 Macrococcoides caseolyticum | reverse complement strand
TTAAATGCCGGGGTGGCGGAACTGGCAGACGCACAGGACTTAAAATCCTGCGGTAAGTGATTACCGTACCGGTTCGATTCCGGTCCTCGGCACCATTTAATCTTTAATATGCGCCCGTAGCTCAATTGGATAGAGCGTTTGACTACGGATCAAAAGGTTAGGGGTTCGACTCCTCTCGGGCGCGCCATTTTTATTAGCTACGGGAAGTAGCTCAGCTTGGTAGAGCACTTGGTTTGGGACCAAGGGGTCGCAGGTTCGAATCCTGTCTTCCCGACT
>NZ_PPRM01000102.1 GCF_002902665.1 Macrococcoides caseolyticum | reverse complement strand
ATAATTTCAATGTGATCTTCAGTGCTATAGATGTTGTTACCGATGGTTTCTTTCAGCATTGTTTTGTATAGAGACAGAATTTCTTCATCACTGAAGAAAGGCTTTGCGACGTTGTAAATTTCGTCAGGCACTTCCATCGGTTTGACACGGATATCTGAGTTTTTAATGTTGTGATATAAAACTTTAGACTGTTTTTTTACAGAACGTTTTCTGTTACTTAAAAAGATATT
>NZ_PPRM01000101.1 GCF_002902665.1 Macrococcoides caseolyticum | reverse complement strand
AATATCTTTTTAAGTAACAGAAAACGTTCTGTAAAAAAACAGTCTAAAGTTTTATATCACAACATTAAAAACTCAGATATCCGTGTCAAACCTATGGAAGTTCCTGACGCAATTTACAACGTCGCAAAGCCCTTCTTCAGTGATGAAGAAATTATGTCTCTTTATAAAGTCATGTTGAAAGAAACCATCGGTAATAATATCTATGACACTGAAGATCACACTGAGATTATGACGTATGCGATAAAATCACTTGTTAAGGCAAAGAAAAAAGTCTATCACGGACAGAAATCTGAAATAAAGAGCGACAGAGCGTACTACATCGGGATTCTTCGAGAATATATTGCACAACAGTTCTATGTCTATAACGCTGTCATCTAGTTAGGGTGTGACAGATGGATATTCGAGATCATGTCGTTTCTGTAGCTTCTCGACACGTTCCAGGAAAAACTGCTCCGTTCGTGGCGTCTGGATCTGTTGCTGAATCTGA
>NZ_PPRM01000100.1 GCF_002902665.1 Macrococcoides caseolyticum | reverse complement strand
GCCATAGAGGATTCGAACCTCTGACCCTTTGATTAAAAGTCAAATGCTCTACCAACTGAGCTAATGGCTCAAAAATGGTGCCGGAAAAAGGACTTGAACCCTCAACCTACTGATTACAAGTCAGTTGCTCTACCAGTTGAGCTATTCCGGCATAATATTAAATGGTGGAGGATGACGGGCTCGAACCGCCGACCCTCTGCTTGTAAGGCAGATGCTCTCCCAGCTGAGCTAATCCTCCTGGGTATATATTGCCCGGCAACGTCCTACTCTCGCGGATCGTAAGACCAACTACCATCGGCGCTAGAGAGCTTAACTTCTGTGTTCGGTATGGGAA
>NZ_PPRM01000099.1 GCF_002902665.1 Macrococcoides caseolyticum | reverse complement strand
ATGTAAAGTTTTCAATAGAAGATCAGACATATATAATTATCCAATGAAATTTGTTCTTGTTTATTCTAAAGAAAAATATGATGAAAAAATTAATAAAATTTCAGAAAGATCAAATAGACAAGCTAGGTTTAGGTACACTTATAGAAATCATCAAGCATTATTAGAAAAAATGAATCAATATAAAGGTCATCCATTCAAAGATATAATACTAATTTCAAATGAAGATTTTGATGATCAATTTGTTCCTCAATTATTAAAGAACTCTTAGAAAACCAATGAATTATTTCGTTGTTTATTTTTTAGTTTAATACATACTATTGCAATCAAATGTGAGTTTGATACTCAGCCCAAATTTAGACTGAGTGTATACTTTTATATTTAGAAAACGCACATTTAGGTTGTATAAGCAGAACAACCAATACGCTCACGTTTGAGCTTATTTAATTATTATAAGGGCGAAATATCGGCTATATAATATATTTATTATTCCTAATTTTCATAAATAGTTATCGAGCCTAAATGTGGACTCTTTAAATTATGAAAAACATAAATATAAAAAATGACCTGCAATAAGCCATGTTATGAAGTAAGTGATATTAAATTTAGTTTTTCAAATAA
The DNA here is from genome assembly GCF_002902665.1 of Macrococcoides caseolyticum. Lineage (GTDB taxonomy): Bacteria > Bacillota > Bacilli > Staphylococcales > Staphylococcaceae > Macrococcoides > Macrococcoides caseolyticum. The sequence continues at coordinate 893 of NZ_PPRM01000099.1, read as the reverse complement.
ATCCTGTTCCATATTTTTAGTTTCATGTGAATACACATGTAAAGTTGTTTTATGGTCAATATGTCCAACATGATCCATAATAGCTTTTAAGGGTATACCCATTTGTGAAATGGTAGATATAGGTGTATGACGTAAAGTGTGCGTTGTAATACTCTTGTTTATTTTTGAGGGTATTTATCATTATCTTTAATGAAATGCACTGTATCGGCTAATTTTTGATTAATTTTGTTAGTGTATACTGGATCACCTATACTATTTGTAAATACAAAACTGTTATCTTTATAATTTTCTTCCTACTGCATATACTTTTTATTTTCTAATATTACATTGTATAATATTCAATAAATTAAACTGCAGATCTAAAAATATTATAAATAAGGTGATTGTGTCATTAAATATATGCTTTTATAATATTCCCTATAATTAAAGTATTTAATTGACTTTAGCAATTTTCTGTATTTTGCATAAAAATCTACCTGACTTAGCTAATACATAAGTCAGGTTTAATTTTAATCATTTGGTAATAAAAGAGATAATATAATACGAGTTATTCTATGTAAAATATACCTATACAGTTTTTGAAAATTATTTGTTGATAAAATAGCTGATTTTTATTGAGAGGTGAATTCATTTTGTCTATTAAAGCATATGATAAAAGGGGAAATGAAGTTTATGCTAGTGACTTAATAGATTATGATAAACAAGATACTTTTACTTGTATTGGTTGCAATGCAAATCTAAGTTTAATTATTAGTTCTAAATCTGAAAAGATAAATCATTTTGCTGTTAGAGGAAATAATAAACATAAAGATGGATGCGATTATAGTTTTAGTATGAAATATAATATTATTGATACAGAATTTAATATCAATTCATTCTTCGGTTCTATTCTA
>NZ_PPRM01000098.1 GCF_002902665.1 Macrococcoides caseolyticum | reverse complement strand
ATTGTATAGTCCTTAATATCCTTTTTCTTTAATCCCAACATGTCACTCACTCTCAAGCCACAGTTAATCCCTAAATTAAATAAAAAGACATCACGCTCTGATCCATAGTAAGCGAGTGCTTCTTTCATCTTCTGTATCTTTTTTACGTCTCGAATCGGTTCCACGCTGTTCATCAAAATCACTCCTATATGATACATATAACGTTATTATTAATATCATTATGATACATTATTTGAGGTATAAAAACAAACCCTTTTGGTGTCGGGGTTTGTTATGTAACATAATTGGCATTATGTTACATGACATTTAAAAACTCTGTAAATTATTAAAAATTTCACATTTCCTTTTTAAGGTAAATTTAAGGT
>NZ_PPRM01000097.1 GCF_002902665.1 Macrococcoides caseolyticum | reverse complement strand
TGTATAAGAGACAGATACTAAGGACGCTCATATTAAGATTTCTGAAAATAATTCAGTCGTATTTAATTTAAAATTTAATGATTATGGAAAAATAAATTCTGAAAAGAATATTGTAAATAATAGTTTGATTAAAAATGTCGCGTATATCGATAATCCTCAGATTTTAGATAATGTCTCTAATAATGCATTTCTATTCATTAGTGATTTAATAGATAATAATATTTTTAACGATGCCCTCAGTAACATGTTAATGCACAAGAATGATAGAGAGCTTACTTTTAAAGAGATTGATAACAACAATAATATTCTTAAAGAAATAAATATGATTGTCAAAGGTAATATGAAAAAAAGAAAAAATTCACTTTCGAAACCATATTATTTTGAAAAAGGAAGTTATCAAATTGAAACTAGAAATGTAGCGAGTGGAATTAAGTCATTTTCAATTTTACAAATTTTAATTGAAAATGGTTGGATAAATGATGAATTATTGCTTATATTAGATGAGCCAGAAACTAATTTACATCCAGTATGGCAGGTTAAATATGCTGAAATATTATATTATTTAAACAAAAAATTAGGTGTGAAGATGTATATAAATACTCATAGTACACATATAATTGAAGCTTTTCAAATACTATCTAAAAATGATGATACTACTAATTTTTATATGCTTGAAGAT
>NZ_PPRM01000096.1 GCF_002902665.1 Macrococcoides caseolyticum | reverse complement strand
TCATAGAAAAAACACCTCCGTATAAATTCATTTTAATATGAATTCAACGAAAGTGTTTTTATTTTAATCCCACATCATGGGGTTAGCGCATTCAGTAAGAGAAAAGTTTTTGTTAGTAGGTTTAAATACAAAAAACGAAATTACTTTTGTCTATACAGTATTTATCGGAACAATAAATATGTCGCCTATACATCCAAGAGAAGTTTTCCAGGTAGCAATTTTAAATTCATGTGCAAGTATTATTTTAGCACATTGTCATCCATCTGATGACCCAACGCCAAGCAGTGAAGATAGAGAGGCAACCAAACGTTTTGAAGAATGTGGAGAACTATTAGGAATACCTGTATTAGACCATATTATTGTTACGGAAAGTAGTTATTTTAGTTTTAGAGAAAACAATCTATTTTAGCATAAAACATAAAACATAAAGAATATAATATAAAACATATTATATTCTTTATGCAAAATTAAAAAAAGGTGGGATATATAATGGGATTAGATATGTATATTGTAAAAGAAGAAGATGGCAGATTAGATGAAATAGCATATTTTAGAAAGTTCAATGCATTACATGGTTATTTTGATGAAAGATATTATCTAGGTAATCCTGGCAGAGTTAAACTTGATAATTATATGGTAGAAGATGTATACGATAGATTGATAAAAATCATCGAGGCACCCGAAAAAGCTAGTAATTTGTTACCAACTTACATGGGACCATTTTTTGGTGGTTATGATTATGATGATATATATTATCATTACATAGCAGAAGCATTTGAGACATTTCATAAATTAAAACAGATAGATATTGATAAGGAAGACTACTATTATATGGCAGATTATTAAAGTAAGCCGACAAAGCCCAGGGGGCTTCTGTCGGCTTACAGTGCAAGGAACAAACACTAGCGTGTTTGGAATTGTGCAGATTTATCATTCTACAATCTAGCAGAACAGTATCACTGTCAGCTAAAGCAGACGTTCTACTAACAGAAGATTGCAAGGGATCACTACGTTCAACAAGTTGCCCTTGCAATCTTCTGCTGTTCTGCAGTGATTGTCTAATGAAATCTAAATCTGCACAATCTTAACTGATTGAGTAACGATTGATGAATCAATCGTTGGAAAGGCATTGAAGGAACTTATCTTCAGATAAGTTCCTTTTTAATTAAGGTTTTTTCAAACACTCACGTGCTTTTACCGAATTTATATAATTTTTAACTACTTAGACTAGCACTGAAGTTTCACTACCAGTTAAAGATCCAACTGGTGTTCAACTAGAAAAAGTAATACAAGGGTAAACGCTGCAATTCCACTACGTTCCATTGCCCTTGTATTATTTTTCGGTCAGTGCTATTTCTAATCCGTAAAAATTAAATACATAAATTCAAAAGCACAAGTTCGTGTATTTGAAAAAAGGAGAGATTAGTTATGTTTGAATTACAAGCTACAGAAAGTATTGAAAAACCCAATTTAACAGAGTTTCAACAGGAATTTGTCCAGCGTTTATTAAAACAAAAGTTAAATATTGCAGTAGAAAAAGGTAAATCGCACTTTGTATTATTTTCAACGACTTCTCTTAATATTGAAAATACAGTTACGTGGGATTTTGGTAGAGGATTCTTTGCTGATGGATACTTAAACGAAAACACAAAGCGTTTTGGTGAATCATTAAGATCTAAACCAATATATGTACCCAATTTAATTGCGATATTGCGTCACGATTTGGAGCCATTAGGATATAAGGTGATATGGAAAGATACCTGGATATATAACATAGGTGAAATTACCGTGAGTTGGGAGGTATTCAATGAAAGTTAGTTCTGAATTTGGTAAGTCTATTATCGATAATTATAAAGAGCCATCTCGAAATGTATCTCATCAAGACAGATATTATTATTTAGATGGAAAAGAATATGTAGCTATTGATAACCGTTCAGGAGAATGTTTTGTAGAAGTGTTTTCTAGTGAAATACAAGCAATAGCTTATACACATACGGATTATAGCTATGAAACAATTGAAAGTGCCTATGAACAGATAGGAGTTAAAACATATAAAAATTTAATTAATGCGTGTGCAGTCATTGAAAATTATTGACTGCATCACGCCACTAATATAAGAAAAGCGTTTATATTAGTGGCGTGATAAGTGCATGGAAGAAATCTCGCATAAGCCCACTCGATTTATTGATTAAATTAAAGAATAAAACACAAATTGCATTTATATATTTTTTCGTTTGTCAAAATAAGCTAGACAATTCCTCATCTTCGATGAAACTCATAAATACTTCCAATGGTGTTTTATAGCCCAGCGAT
>NZ_PPRM01000010.1 GCF_002902665.1 Macrococcoides caseolyticum | reverse complement strand
GATGAAGAAATTCTGTCTCTATACAAAACAATGCTGAAAGAAACCATCGGTAACAACATCTATAGCACTGAAGATCACATTGAAATTATGAACTATGCGATACAATCACTTGTTAAGGCAAAGAAAAAAGTCTATCACGGACAGAAATCTGAAATAAAGAGCGACAGAGCGTACTATATCGGGATTCTTCGAGAATATATCGCACAACAGTTCTATGTCTATCATGCTGTCATCTAGTTAGGGTGTGACAGATTGATATTCGAGATCATGTCGTTTCTGTAGCTTCTCGACACGTTCCAGGAAAAACTGCTCCGTTCGTGGTGTTTGGATCTGTTGCTGAATCTGATAACGGACGTTGTCATAGTCCTGTGCTGTCAGATTACTGTATTCAGAGATACTGAGATGTTCGAGTTGAAGCTTTTGGATGAGCCTGTCACCGATCTGATGTTCATATGTTGATAGATAGTCATTATGTTTATCCATGAGTACCTTACGTTTCTTGGGGTCATCAATCTGACTGATTTTTTTCTGTGCGACTGAAAAATGTTGATGTGTAACATGCTTCTTCACGGTCGTATCCAGTAGTCCTTTGTCGACTAAGCCTTCCAGATAGGTCTCAGCTGTTTTGGACTGCTGTTGGACTTTCTGTACATGTAGATGCGCCTGATGATAAGGCAACGGTGATAAAGGCGTCCATGTACTGATCGTGAACCCTATGCCGAAGAGCATCACAGATAAAGGCAGTGTGAATCGTAATGATATGAGATGATCCTCAAGTTTCGCCATCAATACGAATATTAAATAGAGGCACAAAGCAATGATGCAGATCGGGATGCCATAATAGAGGAATGTGAACATCCTAATGCATCCCTGTCATAAGATAATAGATGGTGAATATCACAAAGATCAGACTGATGATGACGGGGATATAGTTCAGGATA
>NZ_PPRM01000001.1 GCF_002902665.1 Macrococcoides caseolyticum | reverse complement strand
AAACTAGGCTACTTATCCCCTATAGAATATAGGAAATTAGCAGCCTAGAAAATAGTGTTTTTATTGAGCTCCCTTAGTAAGGGTGCAGTGCCGTGTGTGTATAAGAAGCTTTCTTCATGATGGGCTAAACACCACTGTGCCATAATTGAACCTCCACGTGAAACAATGCCTGTCAGACGATTCACTGTCATCGGCACATACCTCAATAATACACCTGCATGAATCGTAAAGTAGTCCACGCCTTGTTCTGCTTGTTCAATTAACGTATCTCGATACACTTCCCACGTTAAATCTTCAGCAATGCCATCTACTTTTTCTAACGCTTGATAAATAGGCACCGTTCCAACAGGTACCGGTGAATTTCTCAGTAAATATTCACGTGTCGCATGAATATTCTTACCTGTAGATAAATCCATAATCGTATCTGCTCCCCAATGTGTCGCCCACACCATCTTTTCAATCTCATCTTCAATTGATGAGGATACCGCAGAGTTTCCGATATTTGCATTAACCTTCACCTTAAAGTTCTTTCCAATAATCATCGGTTCAGATTCTGGGTGATTAATATTGTTTGGAATAATTGCTCGCCCTCTTGCAATTTCACTGCGTACAAATTCTGGATCGACGTTCTCACGAATCGCGACGAACTTCATCTCCTTCGTAATGATTCCTTGCTTTGCATAATGCATCTGTGTCACGTTCTTACCTTCAAGCGCACGTTTTGGTTCGTACTTAAATGGCGTCTCCACAAACTTGTTATGCGTGATATCTTTAAAACCATTATCCACCGCCAGTACTCTGCGTCCTGTGTAGCGCTCTATGTCATTGCGATCATCAATCCATCGCTCGCGTAATTTAGGGATACCACGCTCAACATCAATATCATATGTATCATCGTGATATATGCCACCTGTGTCATAGACAACAACTGGTGCATTGGAAGTAGTACCTTGATCTGTCACTGTATCCGTTAAAGTAATTTCACGGAAAGGTACTTTAATATCCGAATCCTCGCCCTTACCCTCTTTAAAGATTCTCTTACTTGCCGGAAAAGACTTCTTCAAATTTACCATACAAAAAAACCTCCTAGTTATATTCATTACTAGGAGGTGAAAATTCACGACAAAAAAACATCATAAGTATACACGCTCGCTTCCCTACGCTGGTACTAACCAAACAGGTTCAAAGAGTCAAGGATATTCCTTTCTCAGCTCATAAGAGCTCCCCTAGCAATCGTCTTATTAAGTTGTACACATAAACAATACCATTGATTGTTATATCATGCAAATATTAATTAAACCAGCTACGCACAAGCTTCTCTACTTCTTTCGTTTCATCAACTAATGATTTCATCATATCGATATCAGCCTTATCACCAAGAAGATCTTCAACAACCTTTGTATCCAATACACGTTTCACTGCATCTGCAATCAAAGGCTCTTCTGTTTGTGTAGCTTGCGCGTTACTTGTCTGTTCATTACTTTCCGTATGCACATCTTCTGCAAATTTTGATTCTAATTGTGGTTTAGGATTATTGAATGCTGCAATAACCTCCATCAGTGCAATACGCAAATCATTATATTCTTTAATATTCTTAAGATCATTCAAACGTTGTTTCACTTGTTCATTCTGCTTTAAATATTTTACTGATTGAACGGCACCAAAACCAACCGCGCCGACAACTAAACCTCTTTTAATCCATTTATTCATCCTTATTCCTCCATCAATTGAATTACATCAATTATACGCAATAATTCAGCATTTCACAAAAATATAGATTATTGTAAAGTAAGCATCTGATCGAGGGCTTTTAATGCATATGTCGTAGTTTCTTTATCTACAGCAATCTGATTGTCAAATCGGTGTTCAACAATGTTATCCAGACACCATACTAAATGTGGTAAATCGATACGATTCATCGTTAAGCATGCACACATAAATGGATTGAGCGAGATAATTTCTTTGTCCGGATTATCTTTGATAATACGATTCACAAGGTTCATTTCAGTACCAATCGCCCATTTCGTCCCTGCTGGTGCTGATGTAATCACTTCTAAAATCTTTCTTGTACTTCCTGAGTCATCGCTTGCCTGTACAACATCAAATGTACATTCTGGATGTACAATAATACGCATATCCGGATGTTGCTGTCTCACATTTTTAATGTTCTCAATCGTAAATTTTTCGTGTACTGAGCAATGTCCTTTCCATAACACGATACGAATATCCTGTACTTCTCCTTCGAATTCCAGTGTTTCAGAAATAGGATCATATATAGCCATTGTTTCTAACGGAATACCGAGATCGTAGGCCGTATTTCTACCAAGATGCTGGTCCGGCAAAAATAGGATGACTTTGTCCTGTTCTAGTGCATGTTTTAATACTTTATGTGCGTTACCACTTGTCAGACAGCTACCACATTTCTTGCCGACAAACGCTTTAATGTGTGCAGTCGAATTAACATATGTCAGTGGCAGACAGTCAATTCCGTATGTGGATTGCAGTAAGTCATCACAACGTTCAACCTGATTAATATTCGCCATATCAGCCATCGAACATCCTGCTCTCATATCCGGCAGCAGGACAATCTGCTCATCATTTGTCAGCATATCTGCTGTTTCAGCCATAAAGTGAACGCCGCAAAATGCAATATACTTTGCGGTAGAATCTTTGCATATATTCGCAAGCTCCAGAGAATCACCAATCGCATCTGCAAACTGTACGACTTCATCTTTTTGATAATGATGTGCCGGAATAAATAAATTATCTCCTAATTCAGCTTTAATTTCATTCACTCTGTCTTCCAGCTGTTGTTGTGACATCGCTAAATATCGCTGTGGTATTTTAAAGTTTTTTAATAAATCAATCATCTATTTTTATCCTCCCTGATATATCAAGTCCTTTACTGCTATGAAATAGTTGCCCCACCGAAATATAATCGACACCAGCTTCAGCATAGGCGCGTACTGTGCCTAATGTAATGCCTCCCGAGGCTTCTGTTATGACCGTGTCTGGTACAAGATCAATATGTTCTTTTATAAATTCAGGTGTACAATTATCAAACATAATAATATCTACTTGTGACTCAATCGCTTCTTGTAGCATCGCTGCGTCTTCTATTTCCACTTCGATCTTATCCATATGGCCTGCTAGTGTACGTGCTTTTTGTACAGCTTGCGAAATACTGCCGGCATAAGCAATATGATTATCCTTTAACATAATACCGTCATTTAAGCTTCTTCGATGATTCGTTGCACCTGCTGCTTGTACTGCATATTTTTCAAACATACCAAGTCCTGGCGTCGTTTTACGTGTATCTGTAATTCGGGTATTTGTTGCAGCAACTTCGTCTATAAACTGTTTCGTTAATGTCGTAATCCCGCTCATACGCTGAATAATATTCAGTACCGTGCGTTCTGCTTGTAATAAATCTCTAATATTACCCGTAATTTCAGCAATTGTTTCACCACTTACGACTATATCCCCATCATTTTTATGTAATGTAACATCGCTCTCACTCAGAATGTTAAACCCGTGTACAATCACTTCATTTCCTGAGAAATATCCTGATTCTTTAGCGATAAAATGCATCGTCCCTTTCATATTATGCTCAAAGATAGAAGAAGATAAGTCACCATACTGTATATCTTCATCCATAAATTGTCTCAACTTATTCTGCAGACGAATTCTGTTCATCAGTTAACCCTCCTGTAATACTTTCTTTTGATGTGCGCCAATTGACGGTTTACGTAATGCATCTTCAATAATCAGTCGAATCAATTTACTATATACATCATTACCAAGTTTATTTTTAAAGTCTTCCATCACTAATGAATCGCGTTCAATTCCTAATACATGCATTAACTGCGTGCTTAAACGATATTCTGGATATTCAATATTTACGGTATAAAATGGTAAAACAGTTAAATCTCGATGTTCTTCTTCAAGACATCGCTTAGCACAGGCAGCTCCCATTGCAACTGCTTCTAATAGCGAATTACTCGCTAAACGGCTGGCGCCATGAAATCCAGTACATGCTGCTTCACCTATCACAAATAATCCACCTATATTTGTCTGTCCATCGATCGCAGCTTCAATTCCACCCATCGTGTAATGTGCACCAGGCGCTACAGGGATATGTGTCGTAATATTTAAGAGTTCACACATGCTATGTATATATGGAAATTGCATGCTGAAATTTTCTACTTCTGAAATATCTAAATAGACTTTATGTCCACGTTTAATTTGCTCATAAATTGTACGACTTACAATATGACGCGCTGCCAAATCTTGCTGTTCTGTCGATGCCATAATATGAGCACCTGTTTCATTAACAAGTTTTGCACCTTGTCCTCTAAGTGCTTCAGAGATCAAGCAAATCGTACGATTATCCTGTATAAATAAAGTGGGATGGAACTGTATATAGGCAAGATCTTTCAGAGTGCACCCTGCTTCATAAACAGCATATTGCATCGCTGCACCTCCTGTATATGTGTTGGAAGCAGGATAGAACAATCCGCTGTACCCTCCTGTTGCAAGTACTGTTCTAGGCGCAATGAGCTGCCCTCCGGAAGTAAGTTCTACACCGATAACGTCTTTATATTTATTGCGCATTAATGCACTTACTTTTGACTTATATATATCTACCGAAGCGCTATAACGTGCCTTCAAAAAATTGCACATATACTTCCCTGTCTGATCCTTGATATGCAGAATTCTAGGTAATGTATGCGCACCTTCTAACCCAAGCGCAAAAGTTCTACCTTCCTTATCAAATGGCATACCAGCTGCAATATATTCTTTTATGACTGCATTGCCTTCTTGAATCATTTTACGAATAACATCGATATCTCCTTGCTGACAACCCGCATTATACGTATCCATCACATGCTGATCTATACTACTTTCGAATAAAGAACAACTGACCCCGCCTTGCGCTTTCATACTACTTGATTCTGCTTCATCCATAACTAATGCAATCTTCATATTTTCAGGTAATGCATTTAGCAGGCTAAGCGCTGACAACCCGCCACCAATAATAATTACATCATACATAAAAAACACCTTTACTTTATATTTACAATAACTTTACAATAATATTGTCATATAAAACAATAAAACACAAGGAGAATTTTTATGATTTATTTTGATTATGCTGCTACTACATCACTCAGCGCATCAGCATTTAATATATATAAAGATATAAACATTAATTACTACTACAATTCTGAGAGCTTACATGCGGGTGGGGATATCGCTAAAGATATACATAAAAACTGTGAAAGTGCGTTAAATAATTACTTTACAGATAACTTTACAGTAATTTCAGCTTCAAGTGGCTCACATGCTAATGAGATTGCAATTCAAAATTATTTACATAAAACAGATAAAAGAACCGTTGTGCTTAGCAGATATGAGCATCCATCAGTACTCGCAGCTCTCTATCCTTATGAGGATATTGATTATTATTTTATACCCGAGCATAAGGATGGTACGTTGAACCTTATTGCCCTATCCAATTATATTGAGGAGCATTACAATGAAATTGCACTAATAACCGTACAGCACGTTAATTCAGAAACAGGATATATCTTACCTGTAGAAAAGATCGGTCACATTGCAGCACAATATCATATTCCATTTCATGTGGACTGCGTTCAGTCAGCTGCCAAGCTTAATATACCGACACACGTGATGACCTCTTTGGCCATCAGCGGACATAAATTCTTTGGGCCTAAAGGTGTAGGCGCCTTACTCATTCGAGATGATGAACTGCATATTCGCAATCCTTACCTACACCATGAACAGGACATGAGAAATGGTACTGTAGATATCGGAGCCCTCGCTGCCATGACAACAGCACTGATTGAATATCCTGATACAGACCTTTATCCGATGAAACAGAAAATGATGTCACAATTAAATAGAGATAGATTCCATCCGATAATCTTCAACGAACAAGCACCACATATTATTCCGCTTTTATGCAGACAAGAAGGACAAGTGATTATGCAGAAGCTCTCACAAAAGGATATATTAATCTCTACCGGTACCGCCTGTGGTCATGGTACAATGCATTCAAAAGCACTGGAAAGTTTAATCATGCAACAAGGGTACAGTATCCATCAATTTATACGGATATCAATCAGCCCATTAACAACTGATGCCGATATCAACGCATTAATCTGTGCACTTAATGAAATGGAGTAATGAAGATGAATGTAAATGAAAGACGCCTCGCAATCTTACAATCAATTAAAGAGAGCACCACACCAATCAGCGGCAATCAACTGGCGCAGCAATACGATGTATCAAGACAAATAATCGTTTCAGATATCGCACAACTTAGAGCAGAAGAACATCCAATCAAAGCGACAAAACAAGGCTATATCTTTCAGGAAATTGGAGAACAAGGAGAAAAGTATAAACGTACGATCACCGTACGCCATACCTCAGAGCGCATGCTAGAAGAATTAAAAATTATAGTAGAAAATGGCGCGATGATTGATAACGTATCTGTGAACCATCCAATATACGGCAAAATTTCAGTTGAGCTAATGCTGCGCTCTGTCGAGGAATGCTATGACTTTTCTAATGATATGGAAGAAGATAACGGGCGAATGCTTGCTGAATTAACTTACGGCATACACGATCACGTTATATCAGCGAAGTCTGAGAAGATTCTGGATAACGCAGTTAACGAATTAAGACAAGAAGGATTTATTTATGAGGTTTAAACAATATAATGCAAATTTTTATATAGTGAAAATTAAAAAACAAGGTAAGCACCTTGTTTTTTATGATATTAATATTGGAATAATGACACTTGCCAAAATCGCTGTTCCAACCATCGTCACAAGTGCGATACCACCTTCTTCTTTGCTGAGTGCCATCGATGTGTTTGTACCAAATACATGTGCAACCGCAGCCATCGCAACACCACGTGCTACAAAGTGATCAATTTTCATCCACTTCATCACCTTATGACCGAAGCTAAAGCCGATACAGCCGCTAATAATCACAGCAATGGATGTTAACGCTACGCTACCATTTGTAGAAGACGCAATATTCATCGCAACAGGCAATGTCACATTTTTCTCCCATAATGAATGCACAAGTGTCTTATCTAGTGGCAATACCATAGCGAGCAAATATGTAGCTAAAAGGGATACCATAAGACCCATAGTGAAACCAGCTACAATGAAGTGGAGATACTTCACCACTACTTTTCTCATTTGATAGAGCGGCAATGCGAAGGCTACGATTGCAGGTCCTAATAAAAAATTGAAAATTGCAGTCGCATGCTGATACTCTTTATAAGGAATATGAAAACCAATAAGGATGATCATCATCAATCCGCTTACTGTAAAGATAGGCAATGTCCATACTTTAGGATAACGTTTGTTCAGTGCCATCGCTCCTGTAAACAAGATTATAGTAAGAAATAATAAACTTAATGTTTCTATCATAAAGATTCACCTCTTTTTTTCTTATAGTTAACCGCCATTTGTGTAAACCATCCTGTCATAAAGAAGATAATAAGCGAAGAAAGTACCAGATCAAACATTAGAAATAAACCACTCTTCATAAAGAGTGGCCCATAGTTCATAAGCGCTACTAATGTTGGTACAAACAATATGGGCATAATCTTAAGCAGTACATTGACACCTAAACCGAGCCACTCCGGACGAACAATCTTTATTTCCAAGGCAATAAATAAAAGAATCAATCCAATCAGACTACCTGGGATTGTAATTGATGTATGTGCGTTAACAAATTCTCCGGCCAGATAAAACAAAGTGAGCAAGCTTACTTGCAGCACAACGCGCAATGTCCAGTATAAATAATGATATAGCTTTTCCATTTTCTTACCTCCTTCATTATTTACAATTTGTTCAGCATTCATTAAATGATGAACAAATTGTAAATAAAATAATATTTTATTTATTTTTACAATAAATAAATTTATATTTTATTATAAACCCGTCAACTCTTGAAATCAAGGTGTTGAAATATTTTCGGAAAAGTAAAAAAATATTCTTTTAAGAATCGTAGCTCCTCTCTCATTTTTCTGATATGGCGTTTATCGTTATTTTTAAGTACTATATATATAAAAGGAGAGACTAATATGTTTTATTTTCTATTTGCGCTTGCCGCAGGTATCGTCGTACCGATTCAGACAGCTGTTAATTCACGATTAAGAAGCTATGTGCTGTCACCGTTTGTTGCATCGTTTGTATCTTTTAGTGTGGGTACAATATTTTTATTCTTTATCACTTTATTTACTAAACATACTGTACTTATTCATCCTTCAATATTCATAGAGGAACCCCGATGGATATGGCTTGGGGGATTATTAGGGTTAATTGGCCTTACTGCAAATATTCTACTGTTTCCTGTGCTTGGGGGCGTGCAGACTGTCGTATTACCGATTATGGGCCAAATTATAATGAGTATCATGATTGATCACTTCGGGCTATTCCAGGCACCGATGCACCACTTGACATTGCTAAGGTGTGCTGGACTTTTAATCTTAGTCGCTGGTGTTGTAATGGTTATCGCACTACCCGAATGGTTAAGAAAACGCAAACAACAGGCCTATATGGATTTCGAAGAAGATACTAAATCAAAGTTGCCGTTTCAGATTACCGGGATTGCAGGCGGCATGCTCATGGCCACTCAATCTGCAATTAATGGAAAACTCGGCAGTATATTGGCATCACCCGTACATGCAGCATTCGTTTCATTTTTAGTTGGTACCATATTTTTATTCATCATCGTAACTATTATAAGAAAGGAAATCACTCAGATTCGCTTTGCTATCGGCAAAGATAAACCGAAATGGATCTGGATAGGTGGAATACTCGGCTCTTTCTTCGTATTCGGTATGTCATATCTAGTCCCAATCATGGGCACAGGCCTCGTTGTAATTATTTGTTTATCTGGACAAATCATTTGTAGCATCTTGCTTGATTCATTTGGATGGATCGGTGCTAAACAGAAGAAAGTAACGGGGGTCCAATATCTAGGATTAGCCTTTATCTTCTTAGCTATCGTATTAATTCGTATGAATTAGAAAAAATATTTTTGATGAATGAAAATTTCACGAAAGCTTATACCCACTGTAATGGGCATCCATTTTATATGAATTTTATAATATAAATTTACTCATTTTGGATTTTTATGACTACTTTTTGTAGACAAATCTAGATATACGTTATATACTTAGTACAAATATATCGTACATATGCAAGAAACAAAGGATCTTCACATATTACCTAAGTAATCATGTAAGCCGACTATTTTTGTAATATGTGAAGTGTTTTTTCTTAAAACATTAGATATTATTTAATAATTTTTTGGAGGTCATTATTATGACACAAGGTACAGTTAAATGGTTTAACGCAGAAAAAGGTTTTGGATTCATCGAAGTTGAAGGTGGAGACGACGTATTCGCTCACTTCAGTGCTATCGAAGGAGACGGTTACAAAACTTTAGAAGAAGGTCAAGCAGTTGAATTCAATATCGAAGAAGGTCAACGTGGACCTCAAGCTGCTAACATCGTTAAATTATAATATTTAATGTTGGAAACGAGTACTCATAAGAGTACTCGTTTTTTTTTATTTTATGTATCTAAACATGATACGTAAGCCCTTTATCGCTTCTATTCAATATTTAAAAGTAATCTTTCATTGACAACATAGAATATCCGTTATATACTTAGTACAAATATATCGAACATATGCAAGAAACAAAGAACTTCACATATTACAAAGAGTAATCGTGTTTAGTCGAAACTTTTTGTAATGTGTGAAGTTTTCTTTGTAAAACATTAGATATTATTTAATAATTTTTTGGAGGTCATTATTATGACACAAGGTACAGTTAAATGGTTTAACGCAGAAAAAGGTTTTGGATTCATCGAAGTTGAAGGCGGAGACGACGTATTCGCTCACTTCAGCGCTATCGAAGGTGAAGGTTACAAATCTTTAGAAGAAGGTCAAGCAGTTGAATTCAATATCGAAGAAGGTCAACGTGGACCTCAAGCTGCTAACATCGTTAAATTATAATATTTAATGTTGGAAACAAGCACTCACAATTGTGAGTGCTTGTTTTTTTAATACCATTTTTTCTTCTTAAAATAAATCATGCACCCAATCATGATGGAAAACATGATGAATAACACAGTGAAATACCCATAATGCCACTTTAACTCCGGCATATATTCAAAATTCATACCATATATCCCTGCGATCAGAGTAAGTGGTAGAAATACTGTAGAAACCAAGGTAAGAATTTGCATCACACGATTCATCCGATAATTATTAAATGATTCATAGTTACTTCTAATTTCATCGGTTAATTCGTGGGCATTCTTTATCATATTCTGCTGCTTAATCACATGATCTCTAATATGGTGGATGTAATAATGATCATGTTCCGTCTGAATCAACGTATCCTCATTTTCTATCTCATCTATGAGTTCGCTCATCGGAACAATAATGCCCTTTGTCTTTATCATTTCCGAGCGCAGCTCAAATATATCATTCATAATATAGTTCTTCATGCGATCATTCGCATGTCCTTTTTCAAATTCAAGTACTTTCATCTCTATCTCTTCAACAATCTCTGTATAAAAGTCTACAATCTTATCAAGCAGCATCAGCGTTGCCGTATGTGGCGTTAAAGTGTCTGGTGCATTCTCTTCTAGCTCCTGTGCAACTGCATCCAATTCATCTAACGGCTCATTATCTTCGTCGTGATATGTAATAAGAACATTATCTTTCATGAGTATATTGATTGTCTCTGCTTCAAATGATGACTTTTCTATTTTCTGGAATACGAGATATTCATATGTTGGAAACTTCTTATATTTTGGTCGTGATTTTTTATTGATAACTTCTTCAATGGTCAGCTCATTCAATTCAAAATGCTTTTCAAATATCAAGCGTTCTTCTTCATTCGCTCCTTCAAAGTCATACCATATAAAAGATGCATCTTGCGGAATATCTTCGTCATGTTCTACTTTTTTAAGTAAATGTTCTTTGTTTTGATACATTATTGTCAGCGTCATCTCTATCCCCCTTTAATGATAATATAGCACAAAAGAAGAGCTGATAATCCATACTAAAAAAATATATCAGCCTATTGATAGACTGATATATTTTATTATTTTACTCTAATCCTCATCTTATAAATCGGTATTCCAAGTAACGTTATAATAATCCCAACAATCGCTAACACTGGTTGTGTGAATAATGTATTTACCATTACGAACACACCTGCAATAATTGCAATGGCCGGTATCACCGGATATAACGGTACTTTGTAAGGTCGTTCCAGCTCACTTTCACGCTTTCTTAGTACAAACACCGCATAGAATGCCATCACATAGAATGCCCAGATAACAAATACAAGCATATTCGTTATTGCATCAAACGAGCGTGAAGTAATCATGATCGCTCCGATAATCACTTGAACAAGCCCACTGAACCATGGTATACCTGCATTTGTCACTTTCATAAATGATTCTTTAAATGGCAGGATGTTCTTCTCTGCCATAGCATAAGGCAGACGCATTCCTGTCATTGTATAACCATTTAATGCACCGTAAACTGAAATTAATATACCGATCGTAACGAGTTTTCCACCCATATCTCCTAATAACATTTCAGATGCATCTGTAGCTGCACTTAAATTCCCTTTTAAATCTTCGATAGGCATCGTATATAAAAATGTAGCATTTATCAGAAGATAGATGACTGTCACTAATCCTAATCCTAGAACAATTGCAAGTGGCAGGTCACGCTTTGGATTTTTCATTTCCCCGGCAATATTGCCGACATGAATCCAGCCATCATACGCAAACATCGTTGCAAGTAATCCTGCACCAATCGCTGTAAAGAAATTAATACCGGTATCTCCGGTGTTCGGTGCAAGCGATACTTCAACGTCTCCAGTATTCATCAGACCGAATATAATGATAACGATTAATGGAATAAGTTTAACCACTAGCGTTACAGACTGCAGTATACCACCTGCCTTAGATCCGATAATATTAATCAGGTAAATCGAAGCCACTGCAATAAATGCAACTGGCACAATCCACCCGTCTTTAAGATGTAATAAGTTGAGTACTTGTTCTGAAAATACAATTGCCTGTGCAGCAATCATCGCTGGAAAGTAGATAAAACTTTGTGCCCATCCTGCCAAAAACCCTGAAAATCTGCCATATGTATATTCTATATATGTTGTCAATCCGCCATTCCTCGGAATTGCAGCTGCAAGCTCAGCGACTGTAAGACCAGCACAGATTGTGATCACTCCTCCTAGCAGCCATACAAGCAAAGTCATTCCTGGTGTTCCTGTGACTTCTGTTATATTGGATACTTTAAAGAAAACACCTGAACCGATAACAGTTCCCATAACGAGTGCAAGTGCCGGAAAGAATCCAATATTTTTTTGAATTATATTTTTATTTTCCATAACATCCTCCTTTTTGAGCATTTATCATGATAGCATATTCTTGCTTTAAAATGTTAAAAGCGCAGCAATAAATTTGCTGCGCTTAACAATAGCGGTTCATTTTTTATTTAAATATTTCTCGATATAAAATGCAGATTCTTCAATCGACTTAAATTCTGTATTAATTACCGTTGCATTCAGACGATTAAACACTTCTTCTGCATAACTTAATTCTTCTTTAATACGACGAAGATTATTGTACTCTGCTTGACCTGTCAGCCCAAGAATTTTCACGCGCTCGGTACGGATGTTCATAATATATTCAGGACTTGCGGTAAGACCGATGACTCTTAAGTTTTTCTCTTGAAATACTGATTCTGGAATAGGTGATTCCGGCACGAGCGGGATATTCGCAATTTTATATCCCTTATTTGCTAAGTACATACTGAGTGGTGTCTTTGATGTTCTTGATACCCCTATGATTAATGCATCCGCTTCACTTAAATTATGAAAGTTCTTACCGTCATCATATTTAACCGAATATTCGATGGCTTCTATACGCTTAAAGTAATCGCTGTCCAATTTACGTAGTGCGCCACTTTCGTGTCTTGCTTCCATATCTGTATGATTTTCAATCACTTTAATCAGACCCGTCATATAATCAATATATGACAATCCAACTTCTTCAGCATATGCTTTACCTATTTCATTAAATTCGGGATTAACAAGTGTTGTAACAACAATTGCATTTTTATCATGCGCGAGTTTCAATATATTTCTAAACGCTTCTTCGTCCTTTATAAACGAGAACTTCTTGACTGTGACAGAAGTTAATTTAGGAAATTGGGACAATGTTGCATGGAGCATTCTATCCGCTGTTTCACCGATAGAATCAGAAACAATATAAATTAATAGATCATCTTCTTCATACTTACTCAAATGTACTGCCTCCCGATATTATTCCACCTGACTTTGAGCTGTTGCAAGAATTGCACCTGGTACACGGAATGGTGAACATGATACATAATCAATATCTAAGCCATTAAAGAAATGGATTGATTTGGGGTCTCCACCTAACTCACCACAAACCCCGATCTTAATCGATGGATTTGCTGATTTCGCACTTTCAACTGCAATCCTGATTAATTGTCCCATACCTTCTACATCTAATGTTTGGAAAGGATCGACGCTAAGAATTTCACGGTTAATATATTCGTTAATAAATTTACCTGCATCATCACGAGAGAAACCATATGTTAATTGTGCTAAATCATTTGTACCAAAACTAAAGAATTCTGAGTGCTCAGCAAGTTCGCCTGCTACTAAGCATGCACGTGGTGTTTCAATCATTGTACCAATCAGATAGTCAACTTGTACACCTTTTGCATCCATGATTTCCTGAGCCTTTTTCTTAACAATCTCTTTTAAGATAATAAATTCTTGTGATGTTGACACTAACGGAATCATAATTTCTGGTTTCGTTTCAATACCTCTTTGTTTTAGATTAAGCACAGCTGTAATAATTGCTTCAGTCTGCATTTCGTATAACTCAGGGTAAGTAATTGCTAATCGACACCCTCGGTGACCGAGCATCGGGTTAAATTCATGTAATTCAGTAATTCGTTTTTCTAAGAAGTCTGCTGTTACACCCAACTGGTCTGCAACTGCTTTAACTTCCTCCCCACCTTTTGGTAAGAACTCATGCAATGGTGGATCCAATAGACGGACGATTGATGGACGGTCCCCGGATAAATTAAAGATACCTTCGAAATCTTTTGTTTGATACACTTTAATTTTATTTAAAGCTTCTACACGCTCTTCGTATGTAGATGCTAAGATGAAACGTCTCATTTCGATTAAACGCTCTTCACCAAAGAACATATGCTCAGTACGTACTAGACCGATACCTTGTGCATTAAATGAATAACCCGCTGTAATATCACCTTCAGTTTCAGCGTTCATACGTACAGATAAACGTGCAATTGCTTCGGCCCAGCCCATAAATTCTTCAAAGGCATCACTTGCTTCAGCTTTCGTCGTTTCAATTGCATCGATGTATACAGCACCCGTCGAACCGTTAACTGAGATAACATCACCTTCAGATAGCGTTTTACCGGCATATTTTACATATTTTTCTTTCGTGTTAATTTCAAGATCTGAACATCCAGTTACACAGCATTTGCCCATACCACGGGCAACTACAGCAGCGTGACTTGTCATACCCCCATGTGTCGTTACGATCGCTTCAGCTGCAATCATCCCTTCAATATCCTCTGGAGAAGTTTCTGGACGAACTAATATAACCTTCTCACCAGCCTCAGCTTTCGCTTTTGCATCTAATGCTGAGAAGACGATAATACCTGTTGCAGCACCAGGAGAAGCTGGCAAACCTTTATCTGATACTAATTCTGCATCTTTTAATGCATCTTCATTAAAGTTAGGATGTAACAGCTGGTCTAATGACTTTACATCTACCATTGCAACGGCATCTTCTTTAGAAATGACACCTTCATGTACCATGTCTACAGCGATGTTAATCGCAGCTTTTGCTGTACGTTTACCATTTCTCGTCTGTAAAATGAATAATCTTTCGTTTTCAATGGTAAACTCAATATCCTGCATATCTTTGTAATGCGCTTCTAATTTCTTCGTGACATCAACAAATGCCTGATACACTTGTGGCATCTGCTCGTTTAATGTTTCAATCTCTTTCGGTGTACGGATTCCCGCAACAACGTCTTCACCTTGTGCATTGAGTAAGTACTCACCGTATAGCTTATGTTCACCTGTCGCTGGATTACGTGTAAAGGCTACACCTGTACCTGAACGGTCTCCACTGTTTCCGAAGACCATTTCCTGAACGTTTACCGCTGTACCGATATCATGAGGAATTTCATTTAAGTCACGATAAATACGCGCACGATCATTATTCCATGACTTGAATACCGCTTCAATCGCTTCTGTCAACTGTTTAAACGGCTCTTGTGGGAAAGGCTTATACGCTTCTTCAACGTAAATTTCTTTATATTTCTCGACAATCACCTTTAAATCTTCAGCAGGAATATCTGCATCAATCTGATGGCCTTTTTCTTTTTTGAATGATTCAAAGAAACCTTCAAAGGCCTCCATCGGGATATTGTATACAACACTACCGAACATCTGCAGCAAACGACGATAGCAATCATAAGCAAAACGTGCATCGTTCGTCACTTGTGCTAAACTTTCAACGTTTTCGTCATTTAACCCTAAATTTAAAATTGTATCCATCATTCCTGGCATCGAAATCTTCGCACCACTACGTACAGATACGAGTAATAAATTTTCTTTAGAAGAGAAAGCCTTACCTGTCTTATCTTCTAAATCTTTAATATATGTCTGTAATTCGTTTAATACACCCTCTGTTAACTGCTCACCTTGTGCTAGGTATTCAATACAAGCTTCAGTCGTAATCGTGAAACCATTAGGTACAGGTAACCCGAGACGCATCATCTCCGAAAGATTTGCACCCTTACCGCCTAATAAGTCTTTCATATCTTGTTTACCTTCTTCAAAAGCATAAATTTTTTTACTCACTTCATTCACCTCTTATTTTTAATGTGTTATACCATTTGTTTTAATAGGTCATACTAATACAATAATTAGTATGTCACATTAAAAAGAAAATGACAATCATAAATTGATAACTCATCAATTATATATGTTAGGATGAGATTAAAAGATACCGGAGGCTTCATTATGGAATGTCATCATAATTATGAATTATGCGTGCAGAGAGTACCTATATTCAATCATCTTGACGAAGAGACGATGCAGCTTATTTTCAACAAGATTATGCAACGATCTTTTGCTAAAAAAGAACATCTCTATTTAGCTGGAGATACAATCGATTCTCTCTATGTTGTGCATAAAGGGCGTGTCAGAATTTATAAACTCAATGAAAACGGTGAAGAACAGCTGATTAGAATACTTTCTCACGGTGACTATACGGGAGAAATATCATTATTCAATCCTTCTTTGAACAACACATCTTACGCTGAAGTCTTAGAAGATGCTGAAATCTGTATTATAAAAAGAGAGGATATATATCAATTAATGCACACATATCCTAGCATCAGCATTACCTTTATCGAAACATTTGCAAAACGTCTGTCAGAATCTGAAACGCAGACAACGAATATTTCATTACTGGATAGCCGTTCTAAACTAATGATGTATATCGAAAACTATCGTGAGGGGAATATGCTGAACTTATCTTTAACGAAAAAGCATATTGCGTCTTATTTAAGTATGCAGCCTGAAACATTAAATCGTACTTTCAATAAATTAGATGAAGAACAGATTATAAAGAAGATTAATCATAAAACATATCGAATTCTTCAGGAAAACCTCAATAAATTGATCTAAGTCAATTTATTAAAGTGGAATCTCCCTTATCATAATATGTGAAAGGACAACACATATTATGAAAGGAGCAGAGACAATGAATAAGTGGATTTATCAGAACGTAAATACATTGACACTGATTACATTTATATTTCTTATGTCTGGATTATTATTAAAATGGACAGATGTACAAAGCTTTAGCAACGCTTTCCTTATTATCGCAACATTAATCGCCATGATGCCAATCGCATTAAAAGCATGGCAATCACTTATGCTGAAAGTCTTCTCCATTGAACTACTTGTAACGCTTGCAGTTATCGGCGCACTATATATTCATGAATATACTGAATCAGCTGTTGTAACATTCCTATTCTTATTCGGAAGTTATCTTGAAGCAAGAACGCTTAAGATTACACGTAATTCAATTAGCAAACTTGTTGATATGGCACCACAAGATGCAAACCGATTAAGAGACGGAGAAATTGAAAAAGTCGATATTGACGATATTAATATTGGTGACACAGTCGTCGTATATTCTGGCGGGACTGTACCAGTGGATGGTTATATCATTAAAGGAAAGGCTCATATTATTGAAGCATCCATAACAGGAGAGTCACACCCAGTATCAAAGAAAGAAAATGACAAAGTTTACAGCAGTACCATTATTGATACTGGATATATTGAAGTATTCACTGAAAAAGTAGATGAAGACACGACGTTCGCAAAAATTATAGAACTCGTAGAAGAAGCACAAGATGCAAGATCACCAGCAGAGAAGTTTCTGAATAGATTTGCAAAATGGTACACACCAAGTATTGCAATACTATCATTAATCGTCTGGCTTATCACACGCGATCTTCACCTGGCTATTACATTTCTAGTCATTGCATGTCCAGGAGCACTCGTTATTGGCGCGCCTGTTGCAAATGTCGCTGGAATTGGAAATGGCGCTAAAAATGGTGTGCTCATTAAAGGTGGAGAAGTGATCGATGCATTATCAAAAGTAGACACACTTGTCTTCGATAAAACTGGTACGTTAACGAAAGGTCGTCCAGAAGTAACTTCTGTTAAATTTGACACGACACACTTTACAGAACAAGAAATATTATCACTCGTCGGCCAAATCGAAATGACGTCTGAACATCATCTTGGTAAGGCAGTCGTGGAATACGTAAAAGCACGAGTAGCTTTCGACCAATCCGAAATGATTACAACAAAAACAGTTAAAGGACAAGGGATTAAAGGTAAAATCCACCATCAGACTGTATTAATAGGAAATCGTAAACTAATGCAGACCCATCATATTACGATACAAGAACAATACGAACAACAGGCAAAACAATTAGAAACGTCAGGTAATACTGTTACATTTATCGCAATCGATAATACATTTACTGGCATTATCGCGATTGCTGACGCGATCCGCTCAGATGCAATAGAAGCACTTCAAACAATGCGCGATAACGGAATTAAAGAAATCATCATGCTTACAGGAGATAACGCAAGAACTGCTCACACTATAAGTCAGCAATTAAGTCTGGATACGTATCAAGCTGAAATGATGCCGAATGATAAATTGAAACACATTCAATTACTGCAGCAGCAAGGTAAAAAAGTTGCAATGGCCGGTGATGGAATCAATGATGCGCCAGCAATTGCAATCGCAGATGTAGGACTGGCTATGGGGAAAGGCGGAACAGATATCTCTATGGAGACCGCAGATCTCGTTCTGATGAACGACTCATTGACACAATATGCACATGCAATTAATCTTTCAAGGAAAACAATGCGCATATTAAAACAAAACATCGCAATCGCACTTATTACAGTAATCTTACTGCTCATCGGTATAATCATGGGCGGTGTAAACTTAGCGATAGGTATGTTCGCTCATGAAGTAAGTGTGCTGCTTGTTATACTAAACGCGATGAGATTAATTCAATTTAAATCAAAAAAATAATCTTAGGAGGAAATCATTATGAAACAATTAACATTACAACTCGAAACATTAACTTGTCCATCTTGCTTAGCATCTATCGAAGGATTACTGAAGAATATTAAAGGTGTTGAAGCACCGAGAGTATTATTTAACGCAAGTAAAGCGAAGATGCAATTTGATCCAGCAATCGTTGAACCTGAAGAGGTTCAGCAAGCAATAGAAAAACTTGGATACGAAGTATTAAAAGTATCAGTTAAATAACAATTTAGAACGTGCAGACGAAATGACTTCAAATTTCTGCACGTTCCTTTTTTGCTCATAATAATGAGATGCTGCACGTTCCTGGACGCGTGCGCGCAGAAATTTTCCAAACAAAAATACCAGCACGTGGCTGGCATTATTCGTTAATAATATTATAATATTTTCTGCTCGTAATTAAGTACATCAAGCCATAAACTAGCATGATAATCATGGTCACGCCGATATAACTTGTAATAAACATCCATCTATCACGAATACCAAGTACCCCTAGCAGATTATAAATTATTTTTGATGCAAATAGTGTATGCACTAATGTCACTATAATAGGAAGTCCAAACACCCAGAATATTTGTTTATGAATTGTCGATCTAATCAATTCATCAGGCAATCCAACTTTCTTCATAATACTATAATTACGTTTATCTTCATAACCTTCAGATAACTGCTTATAATATAATACTAAGAAAATACCTGTCAATAGTACAATCGACACTACAATCCCAATAAATATAAGCCCTCCATTAAGCTCAAAAATCATCTTCTTAATCTCTGACTTACTTTCAATTTGTGTTCCAATCTTTTTCTGTATTTCAGAAATATGTTTCTTAAACTCTTTCTCACCCTTTATAATATTGAACTCCATGCTTGTAGTGATTTCTGAAGGCATCGCTTTCTCTTTATTCGGATCATAAGATTTGTAATGTTGCCTTATTTGTTCAAATACAGATTTATCTTTAACGACAATGTAAAGTGCATCTATCGCTAGCTGGTTACCAAGATAATCTTTATCGCTATACACAACTTTAGTTGATTTTTCTGTAAGATTAACTTCTTGATACCCTTTAAATCGACTTGTGTTTGCACTTAATATGACTTCATCACCTTTGATCTGAAGATGATCATCATGCAATTGATTATGATCTTTCACTGTTGTTACTACAGCGTAGATCATCGTTTTTGCATCTGCACTTCTTGCATTCTCAGGCAACTTCTTCAAGTTTCCTTCTATGTTCTGTAACGGAAAAAATATAGTGTCCCCTTGTCGGTAATAATCAACTTGTGCATAACGATTAATTTCATTTTTAACTGTCTGAACATCTGTATTACTGTAAATATCGATATGGTAATCCTGATTCAACCTTCCTGACACCTGACTCTCCATTCCTCTATATGCGGTCAGTGTCATACCCAGCGTTACAACCAAAAATGTCACAAGCATCGTAATACTTGCCAATCCAATCGCATTCTTTTTCATACGAGAGATCAACCCAGAAATAGAAAAGAAGTGCTTCGGTTGATAATAGATTCTCTCTTCTTTCTTTAATAATTGTAAAATGATGATTGTTAATGACATAAAGAGTAAATATGTTCCTATCATGACAGCGAGTACTGCAAAAAATATTGTCTGAAAAGATGACAATATACCTTCAACAGTCATCGCTCGATAATATCCGTAACTCAAAAATATACTTCCGAATATAAAACAAAGTACGGTAAACCATTTTCGCGTCTTCTCCTCTCCTGCTTTTTGAGAACGCATCAACTGTACTGGACTTTGTATTGTAATCATTATATGATTCAGTATAAAAAGAAGGATATATACGCATAATATCATCACACTTATAACAATTGCAGCTTTCACATCGAATGGATAGTTCATCAACGTAATGCCTGAACCCTTTACCAGTTTGTTCAGAATTAAAAATACAAGATTCCCGAACAAGTAACCGCCCACGATACTGATAAATCCAATTAAGACCATCTGGATGATCATTTCTAAGCAGATCATCAATCGAATATGTTTTTTCTCTAATCCTAAAATCATATGAAGTGCAAATTCCTGCTTACGTTGTTTCATTACGAAATGATTTGCATAGATCACGAATATAACTGTCAGTATTCCAGCAATGATATTCGCATAAGAAATAAGCATCGGCAAGGTCTCATGTCTTTTTTGTATATAATCATTATTAATGAGTGACACCATAATATATTCCAGACCAAACATTACGCCGGCAGCCAGAATAAAAGGAGCAATTATACTTCTTAGCATATTGAAATTCTTAACGACGAGCTTCCAAATTAATTTAAGCGTCATTTTATACACCTCTTTCTGATAACACTGCCAAACTATCAGATATACGTTTTTGAAATTCTGCTTGCGTTTCATCACCACGATAAATTTCATGATAAAGAATACCATCTTTAATAAATACGACACGCTTTGCATATGCTGCATCGATACTCGAATGTGTCACCATTAATATCGTTTGTTCAGCGGCATTTATATTTTGAAATAGATGCATGATTTCACTCGACGTTCTAGAATCAAGTGCACCCGTAGGTTCATCAGCAAGCAAGATGTCTGGCATTGAAATAAGCGCACGCGCAATCGCAACACGCTGCTGTTGTCCTCCGGAGATTTGATGCGGATATTTATCTAACAATTCACTGATGCCGAGCTGCTTTGTCAAAGGGACTAAACGTTCATTCATTTCGGAAGGTTTCTTGTTACTTAGTACAAGCGGCATTAATATATTATCTTTGTTTGACATTGTATGTAATACATTGAAATCCTGGAACACAAAACCAAGTGAATCTCTTCGAAATTTTGCAACTGCTTTATTTTTAAGTTTACCAATATCCTGTCCAGCTATGAAAACACTCCCTTCTGTCGGTTTATCAAATGTTGCAATAATATTGAGTAAAGTCGACTTCCCAGAACCAGATTCACCCATGATTGCAACAAACTCTCCTTTTTCAATTGAAAAGTTCATATCTTTTAGTGCAACAGTTTGATTGGCACCTTTTCCATACACTTTTTTAACATTTCTAATATCTAATAACATGAAAGTCACTCCTTTAATTTTAATCTATATGTAAATTGTACTCGGTCGTGAACTTCCTGACCTTCATCTATTCTTACAAAGATAAAAATGAACCTTACAAATTTGTAAGGTTCGGGAATTTCATATGAAAAGTTGTCCCTTTGCCTAATTCAGATTCTACTGAAACAGAGACATTCATTCTTCGCGCAATCGTTTTAACAATATATAAACCTATACCGCTAGATTTATCATTCAATCTACCATTATATCCGGAGAAGCCTTTTTCAAATATCTTGGGCAAATCAGAAGTATTAATCCCTATGCCATCATCTTTTACCGACAAGATATTTTCTGCTTCGCTATATTTGATCCATATATTTTTACCACGTGCATACTTCAGTGCATTATTTAAAATTTGTTCTATCATCACACTAGTCCATTTCGCATCAGTTAATACACTGTCGTATATTTTTTCGTAATGCAGCTTTGTATCGTTATGAATAAATTGAATTGAGTAACGTTTAATGAGAGGGGTGATTAAGTCATCCATTCGCACCTTCATAAAAACCATGTCTGTCTTTTCATTCATTAGCTTTAGATAACTGAGTGCGAGATTCGTATAATTATCAATCTGCAGAATCTCGTGACGCATCTGTGAAATTGTTTGAATATCTTCAGCTTCTAGCAACAATTTTGAAGCAGTGATTGGTGTCTTCATTTGATGAACCCACAACAGGAAGTATGACTCTATTTCACTTTGATACTCGATCTTTTCATTTCTTATGTCCTGAATTTCTTCTTTCAATTGTAAATTTTCTTCTTGTACCGTACACACTTTTTTATATATCATCATACTGTAACTGAAATAAATAATTCCTAAAAATATAATAATACCTGCAGTTAATACAATGCCTTCTAAAGGAGTATTATAAAGCATCATAATTAGTCCAAATAATAATGAAAGCACGATAATAATAATGATTTCATTCAATTTATATTTAATAAAACCCATTACTTCACCACTCGATATCCGACATTTTTCTTTGTTTCAATAAAATTATCAAGCCCAATCTTCTGAAGCTTTTTACGTAATCGTGTCATGTTGACAGCAAGCGTATTATCATCAATAAAATGCTCTGATTCCCAGCATGATTCGATGAGTGCATTGCGACTGACAAAACTTCCATTTGCTTTAAATAGACTTTGCATAATCTGAAGTTCTGTCAACGTTAAATCTATATGTTCCTCGTGAAACATCAATTTTGCCTGTTCTGGAATGAGCTCTGCACCATTAATCTCTATCCCTTTTTCTAAAATGGAGAAGTCATAACTTCTTCTTAGCATCGCCTGAACTTTTGATACTGTGACCGTCATATTAAATGGTTTCTCGATATAGTCGTCAGCACCCATCTGCATCGCCATCACCTGATCCATACTATCATTTCTACTACTGATAAATATAATCGGAATTTGAGAAATCTTTCTTATTTCCTGACACCAGTGATAACCATTATAAGCAGGTAAATTAATATCTAGTAGTACTATATGCGGCTTGTAATCATTAAATTCTTCAATGATATCATTAAAGTTATTTGCAATGTATACTTCATATCCCCATTTTTTCAGTGCTTCAGCAAGATGTTCACGAATAACCGGATCATCTTCAACAATCATAATCTTCATATGCTCACCTCAGTTTTATTATGCCATAATAATTTCCAAACAAAAAATACCAGCACATGGCTGGTATTTTTAAAGTTCTATTTCCGCTTCTACTCCGAAGTGATCGCTCACAATTGCTTCTGTTCTTCCATCAAATACTGTACCGTGATGTAATACCTTAAATTCAGGGGTACTGAAGATAAAGTCAATTCTTAGCTTACCATCGTTATCTTCCCACCCTGCAATATTTTTCTCGATGGTATGACTGCCTGTTCTCTTTTTAGCGACTGTATATGTATCTTGTATATTCGCGTCACTTTTTAATACATATGCATATCCCTCTGTACCTTCTGGATTATTAAAGTCTCCCATTAAAAGCTTCGGCAGCTCATAATGTGACAATGCATTAATTGTATTATTCCATTCATAGCTGAACCCTTCTGCAAATGTCGTCCACCACGAGTAGTGACAGCTGACTGCGAGCATTTCATTATCGCCTACATTTATTTTTCCAAATAGTATCTTTCTTGATTTATAGTCATCAGGACTTTCTTCTATCGAAACAAATACTGCATATGGATCAATCGGTGCTTTAGATAGCAATGCACTACCTTCATCATAGATATCATAGCCAATATGACTCGTCGCGTAACTCCAGTAATAGGTTACACCGAGGGCACGTAGTTTTTCTACAATTTCGTATGCGAAGTTGCCTTCTTTAATAGGCGTTTGATCCAATAGAGGGCAAAGATTATTCGGTGCATCAATAACGTCATTCTCCGATAATTGATTTACTTCCTGAAGTGCAATAATGTCATAGTCTGCTTTCAGTATACGCGCCACGATAACATTTAGTTTCTCTTCTTGATTGTCTTCTAACCAGCTGTGGGTATTTAATGTTAGTACTTTCACTGCATTCGCTCCTTATCATTAATTATCCCTATTATAACGAAAAGACAGTCCAAAGACTGTCTTTTTGATTAAACTGTCATCGTACCAACTGTTTCACCTTTTTGAACGATTCCTGTTTTATTTAATTGTAATGTATCAACTTTATCGCTATTGGTCATTACGATAATAATTGTCGTATCCTTACCTTCTGCTCTTACTGCTGCGAGATCCATATAAGCTAATGTATCTCCAGCTTTTACCTTCTGACCGTCATTGACAACAACGCGTGAAGCTGGTTGTTTCATTTGAACTGTTTCAATACCCATATGCACGAGCACTTCTATCCCATCATTCGTTCTAATACCAATTGCATGTTTCGTTGGGAAGATACTGATGATTTCTCCATCTACAGGCGATGCAACTTCTTCTGATTCGGGCTTTACTGCATAACCTTCACCCATCATCTTCTGTGAGAATACCGGGTCGTTCACAGAAGTAATATCGATGACTTCTCCATCTGCAACTGCAAGTAGTTGATGTACATGACCTGTAAATCCAGCACCATCAGAGTTGTCCAGTATAGTTGGCTGAACCACTGTTTCTTCTGGCTGTGGAATATCAGCGCCTGACTGTAATAAATCTTCGATATCTGATTTTAATACGTCTGCTTTAGGACCATAAACAGCCTGTACACCGTTATCTTTCACGATTAATCCCATTGCTCCAGCTTTCTTCCATTCCGTTTCTGTCGCAACTTTAGCTTTATCATTAACACTTACTCGCAGTCTTGTCATACAAGCGTCGACATCTTTAATATTCTCTTTCCCACCTAATAAGTGAATGACTTGAATCACTTGCTTATCTGCTGCTACAACTTCTGTTGCGTTAGATTCTCCATCAATCTCATAATTTCCGTTACGTCCTGGTGTTGCAAAATTGAACTTTTTGATTAAGAGATTTGCAATGAAATATGTTGCGATTGCAAATCCAATCGTCGTTAAGACAAAGTTAATCAAGTCGCCACCAAGTCCTGCTTTAAGCGCAAGAGGTGTACGTGTTAATAATTCGATTGTCCCAAATGAATGAACGCGTAGGTTGATGACGTCTGCCATCGCGAATGCTGCACCTTGAATTACTGCATAAACTGCATATAGCGGCGCTGCAACAAACATGAACATAAATTCTAAAGGTTCTGTTACACCAGTTAAGAATACTGCGATTGCAGCTGATAAATACATTGATTTATATTTTGGTTTCTTATCGTTGTCAACGTTACGGTACATCGCATAAGCAAGCCCCATTAAAATACCGCTTGAACCAATCATTTGTCCTACTTTAAAACGTGCAGGTGTAAATGTATTTAATACGTGATTATATTGCGCTGTATCTCCAGCATGATTTAAGTTTACTAAGTCTGTTGCCCATGCTAGCCACAAAGGATCTTGTCCATATACTTTCGTCCCTGCTTGTGCACCAGAAAGAATTTCATATGTTCCACCAAGTTGCGTATAGTTAATTGGAATTGTAAGCATATGATGTAATCCGAATGGTAATAATAAACGCTCTAAAAATCCAAATAAAAATGGTGCTAAGATAGGCGCTGTATCCTTAGATGTTGCAATCCATAGACCGAAGTTGTTAATACCGGCCTGTATATAAGGCCATACGATTGATAGTACAATCGCTACAATTGTCGACCATAAAATAACGACAAATGGTACGAAACGTTTACCATTGAAGAATGATAATGCATCTGGTAACTTACGGTAGTTATAATATTTGTTATATGCATTCGCACCAACAAATCCTGCGATAATCCCTACGAACACACCCATGTTTAATGCAGGTGCCTCTAATACACTCGTAAAGAACCCTTTCACCATAATCTTAGTGCCGAATAATGTGTGAGTAAATGCTTTGTCATCTGCGAGCATTGCACTGTTAACACCAAAGACCGCACCTGTAATACGGTTGATTAATATAAAGGCTATCCCTGCTGCAAACGCGCCACCAGCACGCTCTTTCGCCCAGCTTCCTCCGATCGCTAATGCAAAGAGCAGATGTAGGTTTCCAATAATCGCCCAACCTATGCTCTCTATAACACTACCAATTGTAATCAACATCTGCATATCCGGACTGATTAACGGAATCGATTTCCCGATACTGATCATCAACCCAGCAGCTGGCATTACTGCAACAACGACCATCAATGCTTTTCCGAACTTTTGCCAGAATTCAAAACTTAATAATTTTTTCACTACATTCAACTCCTTTTATTTTTATGCAACCGGTTTCGTTGAATTCAATATATCACTGTAACTTACTTTTGTAAATAGTAACTTTAATAAGCTTTTATAAGTGTATTGACTAATGTAATCGTTTGCTCCATCATAGAGATAAATCATGTAACGTGGAGGAAAACTATGGCAATAACCGTTAAAGACGTTGCACACGCTGCAGGTGTTGCAACAAGCACAGTGTCACGCGTGATCAATGATCATCCGAGCATCTCACAGGCGACAAAGAAGAAAGTTCAGAAAGTAATGGATGAACTCGGCTACGTTCCGAATATTTCTGCAAGAAATCTTGGGAAGCGTACGACGAGTGCTATAGGCATCATTTTGCCACCACTCGATTCCAAAGAGCGTCTTGCTAATCCATTCTTCCTTGAAATTATTGAAGCGATAAACGGGGAAGCACGAACTCATAACTTAACCACAGCTCTTGCAATTGCGAAAGACATCGATACATTGTTCGAGAATGTTAAAGCGATGCATACTGAAAAGCAAGTTGGCGGCTTTATCATTACATACTCTGTCATTGATGATCCTATCATTGAATATTTGCGTAAACATAGTATTCCTTTCGTATTAATCGGACAACCTTATGACGCACTTTCAAATACAATTTATGTAGATAATGATAACCAGCTCCTCGGTCAGCAAGCGACTGATTATTTAATCAAAAATGGCCATCAAAACATACTCTTTATCACAAATACGACAACAGAGAACATTTTCTATGAACGATACTTCGGCTATCAGAAATCGATGATGATGGCACAGTTAAATGCACATCAAAGCCTGACACTAAATGCGCCAGATGACTACATCAAATTTGAAGATAAAATACAGGCTACAAATACGACAGCAATTATCGCACTGGATGATATTTTCGCTTTGCGTATTATTCAGCTGGTTGAATTATATGGTTATAGAGTGCCAGATGATATTTCAGTGATTAGCTTTAACAATTCAATATTTTCAACGCTCACGCATCCTTATTTAACAACGCTGGATATAGAAACTGAAAAACTCGGTCAAATAGCGATGCATAAACTTGCAAACCTAATAAAAGGTGACAGAATAGAGGGCACGCGTTTTGTTATTCCACATAAACTGATTGAAAGAGAAACAGTAATCGCAAAAAGGCACGCATCAAAATGATGCGTGCCTTTCATTCTTTAATCGTCTTCACAAACGTAAACAGTACCACCGTCTGTAAGAACAACATTATTCCAAGTCCAATCCTGACATATAAATGATCGACCATATACATTGAAAATCCAACAACGATATATACCGACAGTAATAGTTGAAATTTCTTCTTCATCGTATATCCTTTTTGTTCATAAAACTCCTGCACATAACTTTTATATAGCCTTGTTCGCACGAGCCATTCATGAAACCGATCAGAACTGCGTGCGAAACAGAATACTGCCAGCAGTAAAAATGGCGTCGTCGGCAAAAGTGGTAATGCTGCACCGATGAAACCAAGTACGGTCGATATGATTCCTATAGTAATCAAAAAATATTTCACAAGCATTCTCCTACAATTTGTTCGTATCTTAATAGTATAGGAATTTAATATGTTTTACCAACAAGTTAGTAAAGTAATACTTGTGACAATTACGTGGCATTATGTTTAAATGACTTTACAATATATTAAAACACGCTTATTCTTAATTGTGAAATTAATCACGAATAAAGAAAAGAGATGACCTGAATGTTCGGAATATCATTGTCCGGGTTAATATTACGCTTTATCATCGGTGGTGCTGCAGTAGCTGGCGCATCTATCATTGCAAGTAAAGTAGGTGGTAAAATCGGTGGTATCTTTGCTACACTTCCTGCTGTATTTCTAGCAGCAATACTTGCACTATCAGTCGATCACCACGGCGAAGATTTAGTAAATGCTTCGATGAATTTAAGCAGCGGTGCCGTCATCGGTATTACGAGCTGCATCTTAACTGTTACCTTCGCATCATACTTTGTACCTAAGACAGGATTTAAGAAAGGCGCTGTGTTATCAACGCTTTGCTGGTTTGTTATTTCTTGCGTATTATTCGCATTCAAAAATATCTAAAGGAAGTCTTTCAGATGAAAATAAAAATACTATTATTAAAATTCCTCATCGGCGGAAGCACTGTTGCTTTCAGCTATATCATTTCAAAAGTAATCCCATGGGAAGATTTTGGCGGTATATTCGCAACATTCCCCGCTGTATTCCTCCTTTCCCTTGTAATTGCAGGTATGGAGTACGGTAATAAATTTGCAACGAACGTATGTCGCGGTGCTGTATTCGGCATGACTGGCGGTTTGATCAGCATACTCGTTACATGGAGTATGTTAAGCACAACTTCAAACTATGCTCTGAGTATAGTTACAGGATTTATCGCATGGTTTGGGAGCGCGCTTACAATTTCTAAAGTTGTCAGCCTCGTTCATCATGCGGTAACACATAAATCCCTTAAACATTCATCTATACACGCAAAATAAGGAGTGGCCTCTGCCACTCCTTATTTCGTATTAAGTCTGCGTATATATAGCGTTACTAAAAATGCAATTACAAGAACACAGCATCCATAATAAATGAGCGCAGGATATGAATTCGTCTGGGTAATACAGATGCCACCTAACAGTGCGCCTAGAGAAATACCGAACTGTGTTGATGACGTACTTACAGTTTGATTAATACTTGAGAACTTTGGTGCTGCTTGTATTAAATATGTTTGCGTCGGAGCATTTACCATCCACCCCGTCATCGCCCATATCGCGATATTAATACATACCAGCACGGCAGAAAATGCTGTAAAATTTACCATCAGCATTAAGAATACATATAAAAACGACTGCACTACAAGTAAGTTCGTACTCCCAAACTTATCTGTCATATAGCCACCAATCCCACTGCCGATAATCCCTGCAAGACCAAACACAAGATAAATTAAGCCTACAATTGCAATACTATGACCTCTATCCATTAAATACGGCGTTAAATAAACGAAAAACATGCCCTGCCCTACAAAGAATAAGAAACTGAACAAATGGACAGATAAAATTTCTTTCTTCAATATAAACTTCCAGTCACGTGCCATAGAGACATGTTCAACTTGAATATTCTTCGGGAAATACTTCATCAGTAACAGCATTAGTATTGCCGATAAAACACTGATCAATATAAATATCACTTTCCAGTCTGTCAGTTCTGAAATATAAATACCAATCGGCGTTCCCAGTACTAAAGAACCACTGATGCTCATCATAATAATGCCGATCGCACGCGCCTGCATATACTCAGGTACTACTTTAACAGATAACGATAATGCTAAGCCGATCAACATCGACACACTCGCAGCAAGTACAATGCGCGATAGCATCATCATCCAGTAGAATTGTGCAAACACACTCATTAAATTACCGATGATAAATACCGATAAGAAAACTAATAACAGCGTCTTACGATTTACATTCATCGTTACACTCATCAGAACAGGACCTGCAAGACCAAATATTAATGCGAAGACGGTTATTAAATAACCCGCTTCTTGCGTATTAATATTAAAGTAATCCATCACGAACGGGAGAATGTCTGCTAACACAAGCTCATTTAACCCTGCTAAAAATGCCATCATCGCAAGTAAAAACAAATTAACCTTCATTGTAACCTCCAAAATAAACAGCGCCTTCCATATCGGAAGGCGCTGTAATCATCATATAAATGAAAACCGGCACAAAGCCACCTTTAGAAATATTATAAAGCGCATAAAATGAGTTGTAAACACTATAACCCAAGCTCACGCATCATCGCTTTATGCTGTTTATCCTGCTTTACTGACACTTGATCAATATCAAGATCACGTGCTTTACTTTCTATTTCTTTCATTGAATATGTTTTAAAAACATCTGACACTTTCATATCCAAAGCTTTAGCAACTGCCTGAATCATCTTCTTCTCTTCAAGTGTTACATAAACATTCATCATCGGCATAAAATCATTCCTTTCAATATAGTTATCATAAATAAAACTTAAAGAATTATCTAGCGGGACGTATTATACGTGATAAAACGTCACATCTCCATAGCTTTTAAATTGGTTGTCTTCAACAATAACGATACCGTTATCTCCTATCGCATATACCGGAATATTTCTTTCCATGATTACTTTATCAATATATGCATCATGGTCGTCGGACTTCTCATAATGAACTTCAACATCAAATCCATGTAACAATTCTAAACTATAATGATAGGAGAAGTGATTATAATCCTTGTCAGGCGTAATGTGGAAGTTTTCAATCTGAACCATCGCACCTGCGCTGAAACCAATAACTGTTCCTTTAAACTTCTGAATCGATTTTATTACATCCATATCCTTCAGACGCTTCATCATTAAATCTGGGTATCCTCCCGAGAAGAACAGTACATCCGCTTTATTAATCTTCTCTTTTAAAGTCCGAGATGTATCGGAATAATACTTTGCCCAGGAAATATCTTTTTTATTCACTCCAAAACTCACGAGCGGATTCACCATCTGTAAATAATATTTGCTGCGGAGTCCATATATTTTCAGCCAATCTCGTTCATTTTTTACGATATCACCAAATGCGAAAGGAATGACGAGCACTTTTTTATTTTCTAAGTACTTCTGTAATATATTATTCCAGCCTGATTTGGCCTGGAATGTGCTCATGAGTATGTTTGTCATAGATGTCACCTCGTGTAAATTTTTATTAATTTTACCACAACTGTTGACCTTAACGTTGCGTAAAGGTGTAATTTAATTAAAGGAAAGATTCAAATGACGGAACAACAGAAGCTTGAAGCATTTAAAGAAGAAAAACTGAAAGAGAATGAAGTACTGTACGGACAAGAAATTTTTGAATATCATAAGTCGTGGCTTGAAATAATGAGCGGGATGTATAGCACTGAATATCATAGAAATATGGCATCACTTTACGTGCAGGATGAGCGATTTGCACAGTACTATAATGACCGTGTTGAAGGAAGTTGCCAACGTTTAAGCGAAACGATTTTGCATTACACAAAATAAATAATATTTTCAAAATCGTAATTTGTCACCCTTATTTTATCGGTATATATTAAAGTAGAGGTGACGAAATGTTTGTAAAAACTTATGAGCCAAGCTCTTATGTCAAATATTTATTTGAAGTGCAAAGTCGAATAACCTTAGACGATTTCGATGAAGCACAATATAAACGTTTATATTCTGGCTATATAGGAGAAAAGCAGTTTTACGAACGTATTAAAAATTGCGACGGTACAAAGTTATGGGATCTGAGGTTAGATTATCACGGTGAAGTTCAATATGATTTTCTTGTGATTCATGATGGTTATTTATTTCATTTTGATATTAAAAATTTTTCTGGGCATTATTCATTTATTGATAACAACTTTGTCAGTGAACAGAACTATGTTATTAAAGATCCTATATCACAATTTAAGGGAGCGCATATTAAATTGAAGCAGTTTTGCATGAAACATAATCTGGACTATAAAATATTAAGCTATGTCGTGTTTATTAATCCAGACTTTATTGTTACAGGATTTAATGGTCATTCACATATTATTTTTCATAAGGATATCGATCGTATTGTAAATGCGCTCATTAAACCACCGAATGATGTTGATATTCGTGCTTTGACGACGTTTTCTAAATTCCATAAAAAAGACAGCAAACATGAAAGAATACACTACTATCCTTTTCAGGATATGAAGAAAGGAATAAAATGTCCTTCTTGTAAAAATATTTTAAGAGTGTTTCAAAATAAAGAACGACGTATTATTTGTGAATGTGGCAGACGTTTTTCAAAGCAAGAAGCTGTACACATCGCATTCGATACCATAGCACTTCTTAAACAAAGTCATGTAAAAACATCCGAAATTGTTGACTTCACAGGTATAGGAAAAACGACAATCAAGAAAATTATGAGCAAAAACTATGCATCGATAGGTAAAACGTGCGGAAAAGCTTATATCGCTTCTGAACATGCATCATTTATATTGAAAGAAAAGCATGATGAATATACTTATAAAATTGTCTGGGTAAATGACTGAGGTACAGGAGGCGATAAATATCTAGTTCTCGCTACCTAGGTGGCGGACTCTGCCTTTGTTCGCCACATACAGCGATAAATATCTTGTTCCCACTACCTAGGTGGCGAACTTTACCTTTGTTCGCCACATACAGCGATAAATATCTAGTTCCTACCACCTAGATGGCGAACTTCGCCTTTGTTCGCCACATACAACGATAAACATCTTGTTCTCACTACCTAGATGGCGAACTTTACCTTTGTTCGCCACATACAGCGATAAATATCTAGTTCTCACTACCTAGATGGCGAACTTTACCTTTGTTCGCCACATACAGCGATAAATATCTAGTTCTCACTACCTAGATGGCGAACTTCGCGTTTGTTCGCCACATCTGTTTATTACATTCATTTTCATTTCTACTCTTGAAATATATTACTTTCCATTGTAAAGTAGTAAAGTCTACAAAATAATATTTCGGAGGTATTTAATCAGATGGAAAACTGGTTAACTTTTTTTAACGTCTTAATTCTTAGTATTCTTATAGGATTACTA
Organism: Macrococcoides caseolyticum; assembly: GCF_002902665.1. Taxonomy (GTDB): domain Bacteria; phylum Bacillota; class Bacilli; order Staphylococcales; family Staphylococcaceae; genus Macrococcoides; species Macrococcoides caseolyticum. Next base: position 25,133 of record NZ_PPRM01000001.1, on the reverse strand, counting down.
ATTCTAATGCATAAGAAACATATTTCATTTTCAAAGCGTGTGTTTACTGGTATGGCACTCGGGATTCTTCTCGGAATTTTTCTTCAAGTTGCCTATGGATCTGGCAGCAAGATAACTGAAAATACGCTCGACTGGTATTCAATTATCGGTAGCGGATACGTTCAACTACTTATGGTTATCGTCGTGCCGCTAGTCATGGTGTCAATTATTCGCTCGATTATCAACTTAGATGCTGCAGACCGTTTAGGTAAGATGGCAGCATGGGTTATCGGAACTTTGATCACGACGACATTAGTAGCTGCACTTATTGGTATCGGATCCGCACTACTCTTTGATTTAAATGCAGATCAAATTCATATCGGACAAGATCAAAAAATGCGTGGTACAGAGATTCAGCAAAAATTTGATACGATGGAACAAAAAACGATGCCTCAGCGTATCGTTAATTTCATCCCGTCAAATATTTTCATGGATATGACGGGCGGACGTCCGACTTCAGTTATCGCTGTTGTTATCTTCTCATTTTTAGTAGGTGTTGCTGTGCTTGGGGTACGTCGCAAACAGCCTGAACATGCCGAAATGTTTACAAAGATGGTGGATGCTATATTTGCTGTTGTTATGCGCCTTGTCACAATCATCTTACGTTTAACTCCATTCGGTGTGCTTGCGCTCATGGCAAATATGATTGCCAGCACAAACTTTGCTGGCATTATGGAGCTTGGGAAATTTGTGCTTGCTTCATATGCTGCACTTATTACGATGTTCATTATTCATCTCGTTCTTGTAGCTATATTCGGATTAAACCCAATTACATATCTTAAAAAAGTTATTCCGACATTAATCTTCGCCTTCACTTCTCGTTCTAGTGCTGGTGCAATTCCACTTAACATTTCTGCACAAAAAAATGCGCTTGGGGTGGATGATGCAACTGCGAATATGTCAGCATCATTCGGTGCAACGATGGGACAAAATGGATGTGCAGGAATTTATCCAGCGATGCTTGCAGTGATGATTGCACCAACTGTAGGTATTAACCCACTGTCACCTGAATTTATCATTCAGCTCGCAGTGATTACCGCAATTAGTTCATTCGGTGTTGCAGGTGTTGGTGGTGGTGCAACGTTTGCAGCGATTATTGTACTTTCATCTATGGGATTACCTATCGCACTTGCGGGTGTATTAATCACTGTTGAACCCTTGATTGATATGGGACGTACTGCACTTAATGTAAATGGCAGTATGCTAAGTGGTACGGTAACTTCTCGTATGCTTGGAACATTTAACCGTAATATCTTTAATGACAAGCACGCAGTTGTGGAACAAACTGAAGCATAAAAAATAAGATCCAGCTCTGGATCTTATTTTTTATATATTCTTATTTCAGGTTCTCTATAGTTTTCTATCACTTCATTTAAGATTTCAATACTTTTAACAAAATATACATTGTCTCTATCTGCTTGTGTCAGAAAACCTTTATCGACCATATTGTCATAGAATGCTTCTAAAAGGTCATAATACCCACTCTCATTATATAAAATGCAAGGTCTGTCATTTTGTCCAATACGTGACCATGAAACGACTTCACTAATTTCTTCTAGCGTGCCGGGTCCTCCTGGTAATGCGATACAAACATCTCCTATTTCAAGAATTTTATTCTTTCGTTCGGACATGTTATCTACTACGATTAAATCTGTCAAACCGTTATGTGCAATTTCTCTGTCAGCTAGAAACTTTGGAATGACACCTACTACACGTCCATCATGTTCGAGCACAGTATTTGCAACTTCTCCCATTAATCCTACATTTCCTCCACCATATACAAGGGAATGGTGATTATCAGCAATCCACTTGCCTAATGTTCTCGCATTTTCCAGATAGATGGCTTCATTCCCTTTACTTGCACCGCAATATACAATAATTCTCATTTCACTTCCACCTTTATCAATGTATACTTTATTATCTCAAATTGTTACGGTTTATTCATCGATTAACAATCCTTTTTGTACACATTGATGAATCAAGTCTAGTGCGTATGCCCAGATTTCAGGTGCATCTTCACCGATAAACTGTTTTTTACGCACGACCTGGCTTTTTGTCAGATTGTATGGATTATAATTCACTTCACTAACTTCATGTAAATTGATAAGTGCGATAAGGGCATCTATAATTCGCGCGTACTTTGCTTCATGACTTTCTCCACGTTCAAATGTTTCCCATAAAGAAAGAATGGAAGCTTGAGAAGCTTGCGGCAGGCTCGCAATCACCTTACTTAAAGAATCCCGCTCTCTTTCAAATGCATCAGCCTTTCCTTCGTCATCAAATACCCAGGTGTCCCCTGCATATATTTCTCCTAAATCATGTACGAGTAACATTCGAGTGACCATTGAAATATCAATATTTTCTGGATAATACGGAGCAAATTCATTAGCGATAAGGGCGGCTTGCCATGAATGCTCTGCACTGTTTTCAAATCGACCGTCCAGCGTATCGCTTCTGCGCTTCACTGTTTTTAGTTTTTCAATTTCTCGAGCAAATTCTGCCACTGCCTGAATTGTCATTATATCCTCCTTATTTATCTTTGAAATATTCATCTACGATCGGTTTAACTTTTTCACCGTATAAACGAATTGAATTCATCGTCAGTTCATGTTTCATCGATCCTATAGGTAAATGTAGCATAAAGCGATTTAAACCCAGTGCTTCTACAGTTTTAATAATTTTTTGAGCGACTCGTTCTGGACTACCTACATATAAGGCACCGTGCTCGATTTCATTCATAAACTGCGCTTCAGAATACATTGGCCAGCCTCGTTCTCTTGCTAAACGATCATGACTCGCTTTCGTAGAAGGATAATATGCTTCAAAGGCTTCTTCATCAGTCGCTGCAACATACCCCCACGAATGCGTTGCAATAAATGCTCGATCTGCATCAAAACCAGATGCATTCAATGCATGACGATAAACATCTACATTATGTTTGAAACGTTCAGGATTACCTCCAATTATCGCATATGTAATTGGTAACCCCAGCATACCAGCTCGAGCGGATGACTCTGGTGTACCACCCGTGGCAATATGAATCGGCAATTCTTTTTGTACTGCTCTTGGCACCACAATCTTATTATCAATTGAAGGTCGATGATGCCCTTGCCAATTAACAACTTCATTTTTATTTACTTCTAATAATAATGCAAGCTTCTCATCGAATAATTCGTTGTAATCATTTAAATCGTAACCAAACAAAGGAAATGATTCAATAAATGACCCACGCCCCGCCATAATCTCTGCACGTCCATTACTAATCGCATCTAATGTCGCAAAACGCTGATACACACGTACAGGATCATCACTTGACAGAACAGTTACTGCAGAACTTAATTTAATATCTTTCGTTAAACCTGCAGCTGCAGCAAGCACCGTCACTGGGTCTGATACTGCATAGTCTTCACGATGATGCTCACCAAGACCATAAATATCAAGACCCAGCTGATCAGCAAGCTGTATTTCTTCAACGAGATTTCTGATACGTTCATCTGCAGGAATGGCCGGCAGTTTCCCCTCCATCGTATGAATTGAACCGTTATCTCCGAATGACGTTAACCCTAATTCTATTTTCATTCTCTCACTCCTAGTATATTTTTTATATCTAATTAAAATTATATATCACTTTCACAAAAAATCAAAATTAAAAAAACGGGTATCAATCGATACCCGTTCATCCTATTTCACATCATAACCTTGATCTTCAATGGATTGTTTTACATCAGCAATATTTACTGATTCGTCATGCGTAATTGTTGCAAGTCCTTGTTCAATATCTGCTGCTGCGCCACTTACGCCTGCGACTTCTTTCGCCGCACCTTCTACAGCCGATTTACAATGTCCACATGTCATACCACTTACTTCTAATACTGTTTCCATAATAGACTCCCCTTTACTTCTATTTTATTTAATTTTAACAGATTTGAGTCTTAGAGCGTTACTGACAACACTTACTGATGATAACGCCATAGCAAGACCAGCAATCCACGGTGCTAATAAGCCTAATGCTGCAAATGGAATACCGATAACATTATAACCAAACGCAAATCCTAAGTTTTGTTTTACATTTCGAATTGTTGCATGGCTAAGTTTAATGGCTTCTGGAATGAGTGTCAGTTCCCCACCTAGTATCGTCACATCAGCCGCTTCTATCGCGACTTCTGTCCCCGTACCGATAGCAATTCCGATATCACTTAATGCAAGCGCTGGCGCATCGTTTACTCCGTCTCCCACCATGGCTACTTTTCTGCCTTGTGCCTGCAATGCTTTAACTTTCTCTGCTTTATCTTCCGGCAAGACTTCAGCGATTACTTCATCAATGCCAACTTCACTTGCAATTGCTTGAGCAGTACGTGTATTGTCACCGGTTAACATAATTACTTCTATGCCCATCACTTTCAGTTCATCAATGGCATCCTTCGCACTTGGTTTCACCGTGTCCTGGACTGCAACGACACCTTGCACTTTACCTTCATAAGCTATCATCATCGCAGTTTTACCTTGCGCTTCAAATAATTGCATATTGGGCTCAAATGTTGCTATTTCAATATTATACTGCTGCATCAGCTTGCGGTTACCAACATATATATCTTCATCATCAATTTGTGTATGAATTCCGTGTCCTGGCACCGCTTCAAAGTGTGATACTTCTTTCAACGATACTGCTTGTTCTTCAGCATACTTTACAATCGCACTTGCTAGCGGATGTTCTGAAGACTGCTCACTACTTGCTAAATATTGAAGTGCACGATCGTCTCCTGTGAAATCTGTTACTTCAGGTTCACCCTTTGTTATCGTTCCAGTCTTATCCAAGACAATAGTATCGATTTCATGTGTACGCTCCAGATGTTCCCCACCCTTAAAGAGAATACCGCGTTCTGCTGCTCGACCTGTTCCTACCATAATAGATGTCGGCGTTGCGAGTCCTAATGCACATGGGCAAGCAATAACAAGTACTGATATCGCTGCAACAAGTGATGCTTCAAACCCTTGCTTAACAAATAACATCCATACGATAAACGTGAGTATCGCGATGCCTACAACAATCGGGACGAAATATCCAGATATAATATCTGCCATACGTTGTATCGGTGCTTTAGAACCTTGTGCTGATTCTACTATCTTGACGATTGACTGCAAAGCAGTATCTTTACCGACTTTCTTAGCTTCCATTGTGAAACTACCATTCTTATTCATCGTAGCACCGATAACCTTATCACCCATATGCTTCTCAACAGGAATCGATTCACCAGTTAACATAGATTCATCAACAGAAGAGTTACCTTTAATAATAACACCATCTACCGGCACTTTCTCACCAGGCTTTACAATGATGTGATCACCTACTTGCAATGCATCGATGCTTACCAGCTGCTCTTTGCCACCTCTCATAACACGTGCATCTTTCGCCTGTAAGTTCAATAGACTCGATAATGCATTTGTTGTCTGTGATTTCGCACGTGCTTCCAAATACTTACCGAACAATATTAAAGTAATCAATACTGCACTTGTTTCGAAATAAAGGTGCGGATCATTCGTTAAACCCCTCATCCATTTAATGCTTTCGTATAAACTATAGAAGAATGCTGCACTTGTTCCAAGCGCCACGAGTACATCCATATTTGCTGATCCACTGCGCAAGCTTTTATAAGCACCAGTATAGAACTGCCATCCAATAATAAATTGCACTGGAAACGCAAATGCAAACTGAAACCACGGATTCATAAAGATATGCGGCAAATGAATTCCGAACAGATGCGTCAACATCGTAAGTAGTAGAGGCAGAGACAGTACCGCTGCTAATATCAATTTATACTTTTTACGTCGCAATTCATTTTCCTTACGACTAGACTGCTCCTCACTCTTAAGCGTTGCATCATACCCTAGCTTCTTAATACGTTCAATAATATCAGACTCATCCATATTTCCTGGATAATAATCCACCGTTGCAACCTCAGTAGAAAGATTCACCGTAGCATTCTGTATAGCAGGCTGTTTATTCAATACTTTCTCAATACGATTAGAACAAGCCGCACACGTCATACCAGTAATATCAAATTCTGCATGTGCTGGACGGACTTGATATCCTAGCTTATCTATACGTTCAGAAATATCACTCAAACTCAATTTATCTTCATCATAATGAACGGTTGCTCGCTCTGTCGTTAAATTTACCTGAGCTTCGACACCATCCATCTTATTCAGCACTTTCTCAATACGATTCGAACAAGCTGCACACGTCATCCCTTCTATCGGTAAAGTAACTTCTTGTTTCGCCATACATATCCACTCCTTATTTATTGAACTGCTTCAATACCTTCATCAACTCTTCGATTGAATCGTTCCCATCACCTGCTTTAATCGCGTCACTCACACAATGCTTCATATGACGCTCTGTGATCGCATAACCTACCTGTTTCATCGCTGACTCAATCGCACTTATCTGAACGAGGATATCGATACAATAACGATCTTCTTCTATCATCTTCTGAATACCGCGCACTTGACCTTCAACACGCTTTAAACGCTTGATTAACCTTTCTTTCTCTTCATGATCTCTCGGTGTCGCAATATGCTGATGCTCCGACATATCATCATCTCCTATACTGTATGGGGGTATCTTTCATTTCACCCTCATTTTATACCCCTATATGGTATATGTCAAATCATTAAAAATATAAATAGTTATTTTTTAATGAATACAAAAACACACCTCAGAACTCAAATATCATTCTGTCAGTGTGTCTAACGGTTTATATCTCGAAATAATTAATTAGAGCCTATTATCTATATTTCCTCATCATCTCAAATGGTACATGACAATAGTCACCTGGATGTCTGTCCAGATAATCCTGATGTTCGTCTGCACTACGGACATAATTATTTAATGGCAGCACTTCTACAACAATCTTCCCTTTATCTTCTCGTGAGTTTATATAGCGTCTTACTGCTTGTAATAACGCTTCATCTTCACTATAGATTCCCGTTCTATATTTCGGACCTTCATCGATCCCTTGCTTATTCACGCTATACGGATCCATAATCTGAAAGAAATCATCTAACAGCTCATGTAGTGCCAGTGTGTCTTCACATATTGTCTTCACACATTCAGCATAGCCATCATACGGTCCGTCTAATGTTGCTGTCTCGCCATTCGCTCTACCTGCTTCAGTTCCAGCTACACCAGGTACCGTCTTCAAAAACGCCTGTACACCCCAGAGGCATCCTCCAGCTAAATATATTGTATACATTTTCGTTCACCTCTCTGATTCGTAATAATTATAATTATACACAAAAAAATTGAGGTAAATGTATAACTACATTTACCTCAATGCTAGAGATTACTTTTTGAATTTATCTACTGCTTCGTTGACTTTATCCTGTACGTTCTCTGATACTTCTTTCACTTTACCAGAAATCTTACTTTCTTTGCCTTCTTGCTCTAGTTCTCTATTCCCAGTCGCGTTACCAACTGTTTCTTGTACATTGCCTTTTAATTGTTCAAATTTACCTTCATTAGTCATTATTATCACCTTTCTTTCATTTAATACTATGTTTTACCCACATATTTCCTATTTAAACATTTTTATTTTTATATGTTATGCTGGCAATTCATTTTCTCCATCGCCCCAAACTTGTAGCGCAATTTCTTTCACAAGTTCAAGTTTGGCCCACTGGTCACTTTCTGTGAGTTCATTACCTTCTTCTGTAGAAGCAAATCCACACTGTGTACTTAGACTTAGTCGCTCTAAAGGAATATATTTACTTGCCTCTTTAATACGTGCAATTACTTCCGCTTTATCTTCTAACTCTGGGAATTTAGAAGTAATCAGACCGAGTACGACGTGTTTTTCTCCAGAAACTTTCGCGAGTGGTTCAAACCCTCCTGCGCGTTCCGTATCATACTCAAGATAATATGCATCAACATCTTCCTTTGCAAAGAGCTGATCTGCAACTTTATCGTATGGACCAGCGCTCGCAAAGTCTGAGCGGTAATTCCCTCTACATACATGTGTATTGATGATAAGGTCATTTGGTGCATTGTGTATTACACGGTTATTAATGTCTAATAGCTCTTCTTTAAGTGCTTCCACATCCAGATTCTCACTGTTACCGTCACCGTGTATCTTCTCTAGTGTGCCTTCAGAAACATGAATGCCCCACGAACAGTCATCCAGTTGAAGCACGCGTAATCCTTCATCATACAAATCTTGTATTACTGTAGTATATGCCTTAACGATGTCATCTTTGACTGCTTCACGTGATACATAATGTTCATCTACTGTTTCTTTTACACCCGGACGTGTCAGTTCTACTAAGAACTGTGCAGGAGCTGGGATTGTCTGTTTTACCGTCACATGTTTTGGTGCATAGTCCCTGACAAATTTATAATGTTCTACAAAGGGATGGTGTTCTCCAGAAATGTGTCCAGTAAACTTCACACTATCACTTCTTGTTTCATATTTATTAAAGACATACCCTTGACCGAGTAATTGCTGTTCTATTCCATTAAATCCGAAGAAAAAGTCAAGATGCCAGTAGCTTCTTCTAAATTCACCATCTGTTACAGTTTCATATCCTAATGATACGAGTTTATCGATCAGCTTTTTAATTTCTTGATCTTCTACTTGTTTCAATTCATCATATGTAATTTCTTGCTTTAAGTATTGCTCACGCGCCTTCTTTAATGTTTGCGGTCTTAAAAAGCTCCCTACGTGATCAAATAATGGTAGTTGTACTGTATTTAAAGTTGTCATAATAAATTCCTCCTAAATGTGTGGTTTATATATTGTATTTGCCAAGGCTTGCGTATCATGTCATCCATATCAGAATCCAAAAAACCCCTCACTCCTTTACAATTTAGTAAAGGGTGAGGGGTCTCCCACGGTACCACCTTTATTCGTATAGCTATCGCTAACTATACCTCAGCAAGTACGCACATCTATAGAAAAATCATTATTATGTGTAATACTCAGGCAATGATAACGAGTGCCTACTCTCGACAGAACCTACTAGAATTATCGTTCAGCATGTAGCAAAAAAGGCCATTTTTCAACACTTTCATATAACTTCATCTCACCAAACTGAAGCTCTCTGTGTAAAGTCCAGTATCTACTTTTCCTTTTTATCGCTTTGTAATATTAAATTAATTGAAATTATACACATCCATATTTATAATGTCAAACACTTTTCTGAATATTTGTTTAATTTTATAAAAATTCATTATCATAATTTGTATTTATATATAAAACACATTTAAAATATGTTAATATTAAGAAGCAATCTAAGAAGATTGCTCTTCATATTTCCTTTTGATATAAAGAGAAAATTAACTTTTTCTGTTGGAGTAATTTTCGATAAAAATCCACCCTATCTGTTGGGGGTGGATTTTTATTTTTTCTCTTACTGTAAATCAACAGTCAAATATTCTATAATTACAGTAATAATACAGATTGGAAGTGTTTAAATTCATGACGAACATTCAAGAAGCATTACAAAGTTATAAGGCGCAGTATGATCAATTGATGAAAGAGGATATCAATATTGATATGACGCGTGGAAAACCATCAGGAGAACAGCTAGCTTTATCATTCGAGATGCTGGATGTATTAAAGAGCAAGGATGCCGATACATACTTATCATACTTCAACTATGGTATTCCCGATGGTATTCCAGAAGCAAAGGCATTATTTGCAGATTTATTCGATGTGTCTCAAAATGAGATTTATATTGGCGGCAATTCAAGTTTGAATCTCATGCATGATATGGTTAATAAGTTCATGTTCTACGGAGTATCTGAAGATGCACTACCTTGGAAGGATCAACAGGTAAAATTTTTGTGTCCAGTGCCAGGATACGATCGTCACTTTACGATTTGTGAGTCATATGGCATCGAAATGATACCTGTAACAATGACAGATCACGGCCCTGATATGGATCAGGTTGAATCGCTAGTAAAAGATGATCCTGCAATAAAAGGTATGTGGTGTGTCCCACTCTATTCGAACCCTCAAGGGTATAATTATTCTGATGAAACTGTGGAGCGCCTGGCAAACATGCACACAGCTGCTGATGACTTTAGAATTATATGGGACAATGCTTACGGATATCATCACTTAGGTGAAGAAGTAATCAAAGTGAAAAACTTACTTCATGCATGTCAAAATGCCGGTAATCCTGAGCGTGCTTTAATGGTTATGTCTACTTCTAAGATGACCTTCCCTGGTGCAGGTATTTCAGCACTTGCTGCAAGCGAAACAAACATTAAGTACTTATTATCGTTATTTGGTGTTCAAACAATCGGACATGATAAGTTAAATCAGCTGCGTCATGTCAAGTTTTTCGGAGATAAAGATGGTTTGATTGAACATATGCGCAAACATAAAGAAATTATGGCTCCGAAATTCGATGTTGTGGATACATACTTATCTGAGAAACTGTATTCACCAGAAATTTGTAAATGGAACAAACCTCAAGGTGGTTATTTTATCACGATAGAGGTATTGAATCATTGTGCAAGTGAAATTGTAGAGAAGTGTAGTGGGCTTGGTCTAAAAGTTACACCAGCCGGTGCGACACATCCTTATGGCAAAGACCCTAACGATAGCGTTATTCGTATTGCTCCATCATTTTTAAATGTGGAAGAGCTGAAAGAAGCAATGGATATTCTCTGCGTTGTTATAAACTATGTCTCATTAAATAAATTATATGAAAATCAATAATATTTAACAGAACTAAAATAAACAGGCGATTCCACGTGGGATCGCCTGTTCTATTTTACGATAAGTACATTGATATCAGAATGTTTAACAACGTGACGACTTACGCTCCCCATCACCACTTCCTTCAATCCACTTAACCCTCGCGTTCCGATTACGAGCAAATCATGATTATGATGATTTGCAATCTCGACAATCTTTTCTTTCGGATAGCCGTGTTCAAATAGCACATCAAAGTGATGTCCAGAGAATTTTGCAATAATATGCTCCAGTTCCTTTTCACGATCTGATCTACTGTCTCCTGTACCATGCAACACACTTTCTTTTGAGTCTTCTGCTGTAATAACTGAAAGAATCGTATAATGCTTAGCATCGAGCTTTATTGCTTCTTCTGCTGCACGCATGCTATTATTCGATCCATCTACTGCGATAAGAACAGATTGATACATTTAAGCCACCTCTTTTCTGTTAAATACAAAGTTCAGCACACTGCCAGTAATAACACCAATGGCTAAATTGTGGGTCATAAGCACTAAAATAATGGTCACTAACACTACTATTATGTCAATCCATCTTGCATTTTTCAAAAATTTAAATGTCCCAAAATCAAATGTATTTATTGCAGCCACAACCATAATCCCTGCCAGAATACTCATCGGGATCTGAACGACGTAGTTACCAAGAACGATTATTAAAAACATAAGAGATGATCCCGCTGCAAGCGATGATAATCTCGTAGTTCCACCCGATTTCAAATTCAATACAGTTTGTGCAATCATTGCACATCCGCCGATGCCACCGAAGCATCCTGCAATGATATTCGCAACACCCTGTCCACGTGATTCCTTATTCTTATCACTGTCACTCTCCAATGTATCATCTACAATACGTGCCGTTAGCAGACTTTCTACAAGACCTACAACTGCCATCGATAAACTGTACGGAAAAATAATCTTGAACGTTTCAAAATTGAACGGAACATCAGGTATAAAGAAATGTGGTAATGTACGTTTAATTTCCCCGATATCACCTACTGTTCTAACATCAGCATGCATCATAATCGAAATTGCTGTAAGTAGCATGACCGCAATGAGTGGCGCTGGTACTTTCGTAAAAAATTTGGGTAGGACGTATATAATCACAATTGTTGCCACAGTAAATATATAAGTCACACCACTAATATTAAAGATGTGCTGTAATTGTGATGTAAAGATGAGTATCGCAAGAGAATCTACGAATCCAATCATCACTGTATTCGGTATATATTTGAGTAAGTTACCTACTTTCAAAAACCCAAAGATGACTTGTAATATTCCCATCAGGATAGTCGCTGCAAATAAATAATCTACGCCATGTTCTTTCACTAACGAGAACACGAGCAACGCAATGGCACCTGCTGCTGCAGAAATCATCGCACTTCTTCCACCTGTAAAGGCGATGACTACCGCTATCACAAATGAAGCATACAGTCCCACCATTGGATTTACTCCTGCAATGACGCTAAATGCAATCACTTCAGGTATCAGCGCCAGTGAAACTACGATACCCGCTAATATATTTTGTAAAGGCTGTGTAAGCCATTCACGTTTTAATATGTCTATCATAAATTCCTCCTACGAAAAGATACTTTGACAGTATAACATAATTACTTTTATGTACCTGCAGAAGCAATAGTATGACATAAAAAATTTGCGCTTCAATTATGAAGCGCAAATTTTTTATGCCATTCCAACATGTCCCAATATCACTTTTTGTACATAACCTTTTTCCACTAGGAACTGTATACTATTACCATTCAAGTTGTAAATGTAAACACCATCAACTTTAGAAGGCACCGCTTTATTACCATCAGATATCATCTTACCTTTGAATAGGTATTCATTGCCGTACACTTTCTTCACATCGTCAAGTTTAAGTTCATTGTTATTCACATCTAAAGTGGCTGTATATGGATTTTTATCAGTTCCTTTAAAGAAAGTATAGTCTTGATCATAAACTTTCTTTGTATAACCTGTGCCTGATACTCCTGAAGTCATACGCTTAAGATCTACTTTATAACCATTTACAGTTACGTTATTTACTTTAACTGCACGCACGAAATCTTTATCCAGTACAAACTTGGCATTTCCACTCGTATAACCAGAATACTTATAGTAAGGCTTCTGAACTTCAGCTGTTGAATGCTTAGCAAGGGCATCTTCGCCCTGCACTGCACCTAACGACATGGCAGCCGCTAAAGTTGTTGCGCCTAATACTTTTACAAATTTCATTTCCACCACTCCTAAAATATAATTTCATTATTCTCATCATTTTCTACATTAATTATTTACCCTGAATGGTGTTCACAAAACATTTTTAATCATTAGTTAAAACTAAATAAAATAAAAATCCTTTCATTCTGATGGACTAATGACTTGAGAATTCTTTCTTTAATTAGATGTAATATTCTTTTAACCTTTTATGTCGTTCACATAAAGCCAGCTCTCATCAGCAGTTTAGCATCATGACTACGTATCCCTTTTCCAATATCCTTAGAAGCCACATGCATACAAAAAGACCCTGTAATTTTACAAGGTCTTAATTATAATGCTGTTCTATTGTATTTCTAATAAATTGTTTAGCTGTTGTTAAATCCTGTGCTTCTTGATTATCTATTGAAATATCTAATCTCTGGATGATGCCTTCCTTTCCCACAAGTACTGGTAAGCTATATGCTATATCCTCATTTCTCGTTGATAATGGGAAAATTGAACGTTCATTGAGCACAAGAGATTTGATAAGCAATACAGTGATTTTTGATATCGCTGCATTGGTCCAGCCTTTTTGATGGAATACATCAAATGACACGCTATCAATCGCCTCAGTTATCTCCTTTTTATCTATCTTATGGTTACCACTAAGTTGTTCATATTCCTCTAACGCTATACCATGAATACGCGTTTTACTCCAGAGCGGTACAGCATGCGCTCCATGCTCTCCTATCACAAACCCTTCAACACTTTTAGGATCAATGTTGTAATGATTTGCAATTAAAGTTTTAAAACGTGAGGTTTCTAATAACGTACCAGTACCTATCACTTTACTCTCCGGATAATACTTTGAAGCGATGTACGTCATCGCATCGACAGGATTGGAAATAATAACAAGTAAGGCATCAGTCGTTACTTCACCGATATGTGTAGTGATTTCTTTAATAATCACTGTATTCGCCTTTGCTAGCGCGGTACGATCTGGAATTGATGTATCTGTCTTTGTACTGGCCGCTATAACGATAACATCCGCATCCTTTAAATCCTTATATGTTCCTGCATAAATATTGATATGATTCGTGACACCAATACCTTGACTGTGCAAATGATCCATTGCCTCTCCAGTCGCAACATTTTCATCACTATCAATCAAGACAATCTCGTTAAATACGTTCAAATACTGTACGTCAGTCAATACCTGACTGCCCACACGTCCAACACCAATGATTCCTAGTTTCATCTACTTCCCTCCATATGGAATGACGTCTTTGTTAAATTCCTTATTAATATAATCTTTCATATCTTGAGACTGAAGCACTTCAATCAAATCCTGAAACTTCTTATCATTCTTATGACCTTTTTTAACAGCAAGAATATTTGCAAATGGTGAAGATTCATCCTCTAACGCAATGGCATCTTTATGCGGTGTAATTCCATTATCTATCGCATAGTTAGAATTGATAATAACAGCTGCACCTTCACCATTACGATATGTCTTTGGTAAGAATTCTGCACTTTGCTTATTATTAAACTTTAAGTTCTTCGTATTCTCTACTATATCAGTAAATCGTGCATCTTCAATCTTTACACCTTTCTTCAGCTTAATCACACCTTCATTGACAAAGAATGATAAGAAACGCCCTTCTTCAGCCGGATTACTTGATACGAAGATTTCAGAGCCAGATGGAATTTCATCTAAGTTCTTATACTTATTACTATAAACCCCCATAGGCGTAGTGAACACTTTACCCACTTCTTCAATATCATAATGATGCGTCTTTTTCTCAGCTTTCAAGTATGGTACATGCTGGAATAAGTTAGCATCCACATCACCTTCTTGCAATAACTTATTTGGTACTTTATAGTCGTTGACAATCTTAACTTCCACATCATATCCTTTTTTCTTCATCGCAACAGCTGCATGTTTAACAACTTCTCCATGCGGTGCAGGGGAAGCTGCAACTATAATCTTCTTTGAATCTGCTTGTTTGTCATTACCACATCCCGCTAATGATGCTGATAGAACAACTGCACTAATTAAACCTAATACTTTTTTCATGCATAATTTCCTCCTAATTTTTTAACTCAAATAAAAAAATCCCGTGGACAAGAACAAGTCCACAGGATAAATCGCTGTATAGTCTCGTCTCATCTTTACAACTTGCGTTGCAGGAATTGGCACAGTGTTCATTAAGAATCTGCTGCCGAGGTTTCATAGGGCCTGTCCCTCCACCTCTCTGGATAAGAGTTAAAATATTTTGTTTTATTTATTGATTACTATCATAATTAATACTACTAATGATGTCAATGAATTTTTTGAAAATTCTATTTTAATCCTTTAATAACCTTTTATTTCTAACATAATAGGTTAAATACATAATTACAGACATAAACAGCAATATACTTAGTACAATAGGTTTGGTCACAAAATTATCTGGAACTAAAAATATAACAGCTGTAAACAACGGTAACAGCACGCTCAACCAAGTATAGGAACGTTTCATCGATTCATACGTTACAAAACTCATTCCTTCATCGTGATCATTAATCTCAGGAACTAAATTAATTTTTCTAAACGTTTTCTTTGCCCATACGAGAAATATTGTACTTACAATCATCAATATCATATTAATTATGACTGTCGCAATGATAAAGTAAAAAAATATATTACCATACTTATATGGATTAATATCAATAGAAAACAATACATTACCTTCATTAATCGTATAACGCATAACCATACTCAGTGGGATGATCAGTAATCCAATACATACAATACAGACTAGATTAAATAACGGATAAATTCTTTTAAATTGTTGTTCATTCATCCTCAATATCCTCCAATTCAAAAAGATCTTCAACTTTACATTGAAATACACGACACAACTTTAAAACTAATGTGATAGACGGTGAAATCGTACCTTTTTCGATAAAACCAATCGTCTGTCTTGTGACACCAACTCTTTTCGCTAACTCACTTTGATTCATATTAAATTTAGCGCGGTACTCCTTTAAATGAGACTTTAGCATGTTGTTCACCTCACCACTAATGTACATTATACTTAACATTATGTAAAGTATTTTTAACATATATAATAAAAAGCACCGCGTAGGCGGTGCTTAAGTCCCTACATTCAGTTGTTCTAATTGCTTGAGCTGCGTTTTTGCGTGATCATATATACTTTCCGGATAATTGTGAATACGCATGAGCTCTATTGCATTCGAAGTCGTTGTAACACCTTTTCTAATCGTGTAATCAAATGTTATATCATTATCTTCAGTCAGTGTTTCTTTAAAGTAATAAAAATCAAAGTGTGTCAATATTTCAGTTAATTCAATATCATGTGTTGCTGCAAATAGCAAACTGTTTTGATGTAAATTCAAATAATCTAGTATTGCAGTTGCTGAAGCAATGCGTTCTTTCGTATTCGTTCCGCGCAATATTTCATCAATGAATATATACGTCGGTAATGTCAATTTAAGCACTTCTAAGAGGCGCTTCACAGATTTAATTTCTGCGATAAAGTAACTATCACCTCTCGCTAAACTATCTTCTAAATTCATAGAAGTGGCTACTATACCTGGTTGATACACAAATCTTTCACTTGTCGATGTATTCAGACCTTGAGCCATTACTAAATTTATCGCCATCGTTTTCATAAACGTAGATTTCCCCGAGGCATTAGATCCTGTTAACAGTACAGAATGCTTATACTTAAAATCATTCGCTACAGCACGATCAAGTAACGGGTGATACACTTCCTCCGCTTCAAGCACTTTTTCTTCAGCCGCTTCAGGAATAGCGAAATATGGTAATGTTGTTCGCCATAAAGCAGTACTATAACTTGCATCTGCTTGTCCTACTACTTTGAAATATGAAGCGAAATCTTCTTGATGCTTATGAAGTATCGCAAGCGCGCGATGATACAAATGATAATCAATTAAAAACATCTGCTTAATCGCATTAATCATTGTAAGCGCAATGTTCCCTTCATTCTTATTATCATTTAACATAAAATAGCTCATCCACTTAACGGACTTCATCTTACTATCATTTGATTTACGGCCGTTCAACTTCATTATTTCGTTTGCCGTATCAATAATCTTAATTGCATAGAATAAATCGTTATAAACGAGATCACTTTGCGACTGAAACTTTACTGATAGCCCCATAACGACACCCATTGCAAGGATTACACTGAATATACCAATAGAAACACCGAAGTAGAACATAGCTAAACTCAGTATAGGTAAGAAACTTACGAGTATCATCAGCTTGTTGTAGTGCTCTTTTTTCTGATAATGCACTGTAAACCGGCTTGCATCATTATTCGCATTTCTACCAAGCTTCGCTAATATAAATGACAATTTCTCACGATATCTTACATCCTTAGTAATCTTATTCAACATTGTTTCATCAACATGATGTCCCGGGAAATTACGCAGTAACGTATATGTATATTCCTCACCAACAGATGTAAAGTGATAGTTTATACGATGAAATAACTGATCCATACTTAGATCATTCCATGTAATATCATCAATACATCGCGCCTCAGCTTTACTAATATGCTTATAATAATGATCAAACATAATATGATTGCCTTTTTGTTTGAAAAGTGTCGCCTGCTTGTTAAACAATGTTTTTATTTTACGCTTCAGTTGAATACTGTCATAGACACTATAACCAATACCTATACCAATTAACACGATTGTTATTAATACATAAACCCAGAAACTCTGCATGCTGAACCTCCGTTAATTTTCTAAATCACATCTAAAACATATGCACGAGATTATTAAAACTCTGGTTCATCCGTTTTAATAATTTCTAATAGTCTCGTCTCCTCTTCTCGCCACTTCTTATAAATATTATACTTAATTTTCTGACAACAATAAATATCAATTTACAATTATATACAAATTTAAAAACCAACTCTGTCTCGCAGAATCGGTTCTCAATGTCATCTTTCGGTTCAATACTATGCTTTGCCTTTCAACAAGGCATTCCAGTACATCAATGGTATCCCACGTTTCTTCACTTGATATAATAACGGATTCGTCTTCCCTTGATCTATCGGCATAGACTCCTTCGGTTTCATATCATATCCAAATTCCGCTATAAAAGCCTGACCATATTCTGTTGCTATTGGACAAGCTGTGGAACCATCATAATGCGCTTTTAACTGCTTGCCTTTTATCTGTGAAAGTAGATTACTGACAAGTACGGGCATCTGTTTTCTTACTGCCGCTCCCATCTTTATGGTTGGTAAATTCGTACAGTCTCCGATACCAAATACATTTTGATGACGAACATGTTGTAGCGTAAATGGATTAACATCCAGCCACCCTTGTTCATCGCTTAAGGTCGAATTTTTCACAACATCTGGGGCACTCATAGGTGGTGTTACAACAATCATAGAGAAAGGTAATGTATATGTTTCTCCTGTAGCCCATTCTTTAAATGTCGCTTCTTTCTTGTCACCGTCTACCTTAATCAATTCTTGATTGAGTTGATATTCAATATGCTTATTATTTAAATGTTCCTCCATATATCGTCTATATTTTTCCACAGGAAATAATGTGTCTTTCCCTGATTTAAAAATAAGATGTGCCTTATTATCTTTCTGATCACGAATAAATTCATCAAAGGTAAACAATGTATTTTCAGGAGCAACTCCGCCTTTAATTACTGATTTCGGTTTCGTTATTATCACATTACCCGTCTTGGTCTGCTTTAATAATTCATAGGTATAATCTGTATAATCATAGAGGTAGTTTGTCGTAACACCATTTCTGCCTAGCGTCGCTTCAAGTCCCTCTATCTCCTGAAAGTCTAATTGTATGCCAAGTGCGACGACGAGATATTCGTACATAATAAAATCATCATTATCTAAATACACTTTACGCTCTACAGGCTGAATACGAGTAACACGTTGCTGGATGTGGTCAATTGCTTTAGGGATTACCCGTGACATGCTTTTTACTGTACGTGTCTTCTTCTCTTCACCTGAACCAACGAGAGGCCAAGCTGGCTGATAAGCATGTTGATCTGCATGATCGATGATAGCGATATCCTTTATACCAGACTTCAATAATCTGCTTGCACTTGATAACCCACCTGCACCTGCTCCGAGAATCACTACTTGATATTTCTTCATTGTTTCCCTCCTAGTAAGTTTATTAGTTATTATATACCCTATTAAATTAACGATATGAATAAAAAAGAATAAAAAAACACTCACCTTTAAGGTGAGTGTAAATCTTAGCTATCTTGTAATGTCATTGTTTTATCTTCGAGATACTTAGAATCCAAGGTTTTCGCTAAAATCTTAGTCTCAAGCCCAAAGAGTTTCATCACTAACAAATGCACACGTGCTTGAGTAATTGTGTATACAAACCAAGGTAGCGATGGTTCATATTCGTGGATTGCAATTATACACTCATTCGTATCAAGGATACGTCTGAATTCAAGTCGTGCTCTGCTGCTTTCGTTTACCTTAGCAAACTTACCGCCTTTTATATAGAACAACACCCTATCTTCTGATGATTTCTTTTGTGATTTTTCCAGGATAAGGATAGGGTCTTTGAAAATTGGTAATGAAATATTCAGTACTTCATCTTCAATCGAAGTATTGATAAATGAGTAACCGATACGTGATAACCAGTTAACATAATAGTTTGCCGTTTGCTCAATCGTCCAGCTTGAAGGGATCGTAATACGTTGAACAGACTTAACGTCATTCTTTTGGAGCTGTTTCGCAATAGAAGGTGCTTTTTTCTTATCTTTCTTCTCATCATCACTATCTTTTAAAGCAGTCTCAATACTTTCTTTTAACGGTGTCGGTGCATTGGATATGCCTTCTACATAATTCTTCTTAGAAGGTGTCATATCATGCACGAGACTATCAATTAATGGATAAACAAGTTCCTTAGGTTCACCAGTGATTAATGCGACAGGTAACTTTGTAATCCATACTGGAATGAACGGTACATCAAGCATAGGTAATTTCTTCTTCATTACTGATGCAGTAGCTTCAAACATTCCTTTATAATCCGTTACTTCATGATAGATATCAATCTGTTCATTTTGTTTCGGTTCGCGCTTAACTAATGTTGCTAATCCTTTAACTACATCTTTTAAGGCGACAGGTGCTGTTTTACTATATGCCCACTTCGGAAGCACGAGCGCAGGCAATCGTTTTGTTAATTTCTTCAGGATTGGGAATGAAGAACCCTTTGGTCCAATGATGAGCCCTGCACGTAATGTCGATACAGGAACACCGTAAGAGCCCAGAATCTTCTCACATTCTTTACGACTATGTAAGTGATTTGATAAGTCCTCATCCTCTTCATCTGGCATAATTCCACTCATAAAGATGATATGTTTTACGCCTTTGTTCTTCGCCGCACGGCCAAAGTTATCTGCTAATATTGCATCCATATCCATAAATGAACCTTGTGTTAGCTTGGCAGAGGGTATCATAGAGTGTACGAGATAAATAGCCGTATGCACGCCTTCCATAGCTGCTTCAATATCCTCTAGTGCATAAAGATCCACTTTCTTCCATGTTACGTTCTTTTCATCTTCTTTATTATCTGTACTTCTTGAAGCAGCTACAATTTCATAGTCATCTTTCAATTGTTCCAATAAATTTCCGCCGATATAACCTGAAGCGCCTGTTAATAGTACCTTCATCAAAAGTCCCCCTATTCTATAGTATTAGTCCATACCCTATCTGATCCCTCTATAACCGGTATAGTGAATTTAATCTTCTTCATCTACCTTCTTCTTTTCGAAAACGCCTTCGCACCATGTGTCTTAGCGAGCTCAAATAGTGGACTCCATGCATTCGTATGCACTACAGGCTTCTGGTTATTGCCTAATCTTCTGATCTGTTGTTCGTAGTACGCTAAGCCAACGAAGCCTCCGATTATTTTATCAAGGGCTTTAACCTTGGTCGTCAGTCTTGGTAAAGTAATATCCTTATACGTTCCTTCACGTAACTGATTTGGAAGCTCAGGATTCAGTACAAGTGGACGCCCAATACCAATCATTGATACATTCGTCTCTGTGATAGCATCAACCATGCTTTGCTGTCTACGGAATCCTCCAATCACAGAAATCGGCACCTCTACTTTCTCACTGACTTTCTTTGCATAGTCGAGGAAATAGACTTCTCCGTCACCCATCATTTTCGGTTTCTCATAATCTCCACCTGAAATTTCAATATGATCGATTCCAAGTTCATCCATCTTCTTGATTACAGTGATAGAATCCTCGAGAGAGAAGCCTTTGTCACTGAAGTCCGTTGAATTGATCTTTAAGCTGATCGGAAAATCTTTACCTAACGCCTCGCGCATACCTGTATAGATTTCCACCAAGAACTTCATTCGATTTTCTAGTGTACCTCCATATTCATCAAAGCGACGATTATCCCTTGCAGATAAAAACTGACTCACTAAATACCCATGAGCACCATGAATCTGAACACCTGTAAATCCTGCTTTCTTAGCGATTACTGCAGTAGTTACAAAGCGTTCTATCGTCTCTTTAATCTCATTCAATGTCATCTCACGCGGGGGATTGAATCCACTGCCAGCATCACCATTAATTGGAATGGCGCTAGGAGCTATAGGCTGTTGAGATACCGATTTTGGACTTTGCTTACCGGGATGATTGATCTGCATCCAGATATGACTGTTATTACGTTTACCCGCTTCAGCCCAGCGCTTAAGTATATCTAGATCTCGCTCATCTTCTACAACTACATTCCCCGGCTCACCGAGATAACGACGATCGACCATGACATTGCCGGTAAGCGCCATACCGATACCACCATCAGCCCAGTGCTGATACGCATTAACGAGGGCTTCCGTTGGGCGATGGTTACCGTCTGCCATCCCTTCACTCATCGCTCCTTTATACAATCTATTCTTTATTGTCACACCATTGTTTAATTCAAGTGGTTCAAATAATCTCTCTACTGTCATATCATTTACTCCTTCACTTCAAATTTAAAGCATTTCATACTATGTATCTTCCCTCAATGCACCGTATTAATCATGAAAAAACACTCCCTGAGTGATTCAGGAAGTGTCAATACAAGCTTATTTATCTTTTTTAAAGCTTGTAAGCAATGAAGTTGTATTTAAAGCTAGAATGTTACGTGCATTCTTTGTTGCATCATAACCATGTCCCGCCTTTAAATGGGAATAGATAGCACCAAGCATTACACCTTCTATAAGCAATGCCCCCGCCTGATTAAACTTCTTGCTGAAGATAGATAGCGCAAGTAACGCTGCACCGGCTGTCTCAACACCACCGACAACTTTCATCATTTCTTCCGAATAACCGAACTCATCAAATAATTTAGCTAAATCCTCGTTTCCTTGTAGTTTCCCTTTACCTGCATTGTACATTTCCTTGGCAATATACAAGTTGTTCATATAGTTAAACATACTGAACCTCTCCTTTAAGTTATTATTATTACTATATCCAATTATTCACGTTTAAAAACATTTATATGTCTCATAATAACTATCACGGCTCTATTAACACCCGATAGCTAACCATCTATAAAACCCCTATATAACTAAAATCATTAGAAAACAATCTGAGTCCCTACTCTTTAGAGCAATAAATATAGAGGCCATTATAATACTATAAAAAGTAGTACCCACCCCAAGATTTATACATTACCACTTCTATATTTCTCCATTCTAACAATCCCCTCATCGTCGGGTTGCTTATTATCACATTTACATACATAACCGTAACGCTCATAAAAAGAAACAGCTGTTATGGAAGCTGGAATTTCTATACGATGAGCACGCTTGTAGTATTCATCGCTCTCTAGGGTGTGTATAATAAGATGTCCTATACCCTGTCCCTGATATTCAGGCAACACAAAAATCGTAAAAAAACTGCTTTCTATTTCGCTACCCCAATATGGACCGATTGCACCAGTACCGACAATTTTATCATCGGCTCTAAATACATAAAAGTGTGTCCATGATGCACGCTCCGTGACAGAAACCTCAGTAATCGCTTTTGCATCTTCAATTAAATCCTCTTTTGAGTAGTCTGTGATATTCGTCTCAAACATGGCACGATGAATAAGTGCTACTATCTCCTTGGCATCCTCATTCTTGAAACCATCAATATCCACCTTCATATACACCGCACCTCTCTCATTTAATTAAAAGCAATGATATCTTAACGCATTACCGACAAAACTTTATCTAGTATTAATAATTAATCTCACAAATACTTCTTTCGCAACTGTATAATTAGTTCTATCTTCAAGCCTATGGCACTAATCTCGACATCAATAATAGGCTTTATTATCAATCCTTAAATTCATAAACCGCCAATACGATAGATACTGTCAGGACCAAGAGAAGTAACACCTAAAGTCATAACGTCATCTCGACTTGAATTAGATAAACTTCTGCGTAACCTTTCCTTTTCCATTATCAAACTCAACTATACCGTATGCACCATTAATAAAAGTAATTTGCGGAGGTTGATGCCCACAATCAACGTCATATAGTATTGGTATATCTAGTTCATCGGCAATATCTTCATATACATCAATCATTGTATATCCATCCACCGCTTCATCCACTTGAGTCCTCCCAAAGATAATACCACTTACATTATCAAACCAACCCGCATACTTCATCTGGAGTAACATTCTTCGACACGTAACTGAAGATGACTCACAGTTTTCTAGATACCATAATACCGGTTCTTCACCTATGTATTCATTTCTAAATCGATCCACATCTCCATATGGTGTTCCTACAATATGAGAGATGACATCAATACACCCTCCAAGTAAACGTCCTTCAATCTTTACATTGTTTCCACTTAATGACTTCCACTTTGTCTGCTCAGTAAAATTAAATATGTAATCTGTTGGAATATGATGCGTCCAGCTGTTCTGAAACATATCAGATGAATATTGAACTATTTCCTCATTCCTCTGAAGTTTTAATACACGTTCCCATGCACTCGTTGTTTTGTCTGAATATTTTCCACGTAAGTCCACAATATTCGTGCCATGCGCTGTCGCTATACCAGTATTCAAAGTAATTGCAAGAAGGATAAGGCTCGTATCTGAATAACCCATTATCCATTTCGGTTGAATATTAGCATAATCAATCTTATCTATTACTTCAATGGCAAGTTCTCCGCCCCATGGAGGAATTATAATATCAATATCTTCTCTTCGTAAAAACTCATTAAGTTCTTTAGCTCGCTTATTCATATGACTTGATTTTGCTTTATATTGCGTCATTACCGTATCACCGATAATCAAGTTTACATCTTTAAAATGTTCTTTAATCTCGTCCATAAAATGATGACAATTCTCAGGGATACCAGAAGAAGGTGCAGTAATACCTATTGTAAAATTATCTTTAAGCGTTGGATATTTGATCATTTATAATCCCTCCAAAATATTCAATACTATTCTTTAAACAATCATTTTTATTAATTAATACAATTATTTGTATTTTCTATTATTTTGTATATAATTACCACTAATTACTATCAAAGGAGTATTATAATGACATTAACTAGAAACTTAAGATTGCCAAACCTTGAACATTGGTATATGTTCCCAGGATCAGTATATCCAGAACCTGAATATGACAACACGTCGCTTGAAGTCTATATTTGGGAAGAAGATATGATATATATATTAACGATTACTGATATACCTGAAAAGGTATTTTTTAAAAATGAAGACTTAATTTCAGATATTGAAGGACTTGCACACCATCTTGTTGTAGAGAAAGGATCTACTCAACTTTTTGAATTTATTACAATCGATTCAAGTGAAGGTAAACGTGATGAATCATTCGATAAAGCTGTCTATAAGTTAATTAAAAATAAATA
The DNA here is from genome assembly GCF_002902665.1 of Macrococcoides caseolyticum. Lineage (GTDB taxonomy): Bacteria > Bacillota > Bacilli > Staphylococcales > Staphylococcaceae > Macrococcoides > Macrococcoides caseolyticum. Next base: position 216 of record NZ_PPRM01000001.1, on the reverse strand, counting down.
TCCCCATTTACTCGTTAATCATCATCAAAAAAGTTTTAAATACGTCGATTGTAAAATTAAGCTATAATTTTCTAGTTCTCATTTAATGTTTATATTGTATCTAATTCAATTAATATTTCTACATATAGAATTTTTATATGTTTAACGGTCGTTTAAGTTACTAATATGCTTTGAATTTAATTCCTAATTCACTTTGTCACTTTCCGTTTTATATTG